>DXXQ01000078.1 GCA_019416265.1 Clostridiales bacterium
CCACTCACCTCCACGTGTTCTGTAGTATGTCAGTCTTATAAAAATAGTATCAGAAGGAAACTAAAATAGAAAGCGAAAACCAGTGCAACTGTTTCATGACGCATTGGTGTCTTTCGCAGAAAGACGGGTTATATAAATGGATACCGTGGCAGGTTTGGAGATGAAATAAGAAATGACGGTGAAATCAAAAATTTTGGAGATGTTTGAGCAGCATAAGGGGGAAGTGATATCCGGAGAGGCCATTGCCGGGCAGCTTGGCTGTACCAGGGCGGCAGTGTGGAAGGCTGTAAAGTCTCTCAGAGAGGAAGGATACCACATTGAGGCAGGACCCAATAAGGGGTATACCCTTGCAAAGGACACAAACAGGATTTCGGCAGAGGGAATCCGCCCCTATCTGGACAATCAGAAGGTGACGATACAGGTTTATCATGAGGTTGGTTCCACCAACCAGGCGGCGAAGAAGATGGCCATAGGAGGACAGGCCGGTCATGGGGCTTTTGTGGTAGCCCGAAGTCAGAGCCAGGGACGCGGGCGCAGAGGAAGGAGCTTTTACTCTCCTGCAGATGCGGGACTCTATTTCAGTGTGGTGCTGGAACCCAAGGGAACGCTGAAGGATAATCTCCTTCTTACAACGGCAGCGGCTACGGCTGTTTACAGGGCTGTCAACAGAATCTGCGGAATTTCTCTGGACATTAAATGGGTGAATGATCTGTTTTACAAAGGGAAAAAGGTCTGCGGAATTCTCACAGAAGCAGTTACAGATTTTGAGAGCGGCGAAATTGAATTTGCAGTTGTTGGAATCGGAATAAACCTTTACAGGGATCCGGAGAACTTTCCTGAGGAATTGACGGAAATTGCGGGAGGCTTATTCCCTTCACCCCAAAAAGCAGAAGGAGTTGACAGAAATCAGCTGATTGCTGCAGTTGTAAATGAGCTGCTTGCAGAGACAGTGGATTTGAAGCTGTCCAGTGAATATGTGGAGAATAATATGATACCCGGGCATACGATCAACATTGAAGATGGAGAGCGCACGCGCCGGGCATTTGCCATGTCCATCTGTCAGGACGGAAGACTTCTGGTAAAAGAGACAAACGGCAGGGAAACAGTGTTGTCTTTTGGAGAAGTCAGTATTTCCATGTAACGATTACCCTTTGTCATGGGCGGCGTCAGTTGTAAGACCGATAAATAAAAAAGAAACAGAAATAAAAAAATTTCTCTGCAGAGGGTTTTCAGCAGAGAAATTTTTGTTTTCCGGGAATTTACTGATCTGACATTCAGAAACAGAATTAATTATTCTCAGCAGCATCGGAAGCTTTTTCATCACTTTCGGCTGCTTCTATGATTTTTTTCGCATCGACTGCCGGCTTCATTACGGAAGCTGCGTCCTCCGCTTCAGCATTAGGACGGTATGGCTGCCAGAAATGCTCATCTTCAAGGTCGTCTGCATGGAAAGCTTCTGTTTCTTTTTTGTGCTTCAAAAGATAAACGCCTCCCAGGATGATGCAGACAGCAAGGACGATCTGTGGAAGCATATAACCGATGGTGCGCAGCAGATTCGCCAGGCCGTTGGGAAGAATCCAGTACAGAGCATCGGAAAGGCCGCTCCAGAGGATGGATGCTCCGAAGGTGATCATCAGGACGGCTACAACAAGACGATATTTCGTGAGAAGAACCGTCGTATTTCCAAGGAATTCATCCAGATGAAGAATATAATTATCTTCAACAGAATAGAATTCTTCTTCTGACAGCGACTTCAGGTTATGTACATTAAAGAAGCTGTAGAACCATACGATGGGGAAAAACATAATGATCCAGTCCATTCCTGTACTTGCGCCAATGGCGAACAGAGAATAGAAGAGAAGCATGATGCTCAGTCCCTGTTTCTTGAAGCCCATGTACATTTCGCCTGCACCTGGAATCAGTGAAAAAATAAAAAGCCAAAATCCTTTTTTCTGTTTTTGCATATTATTTGCCTCCGTTCAATACTTTATTTGAAATTTGATTCAGATATTTTGTAAATGTATCTGTTCCCTTTGAGATTTCCATTCCAATACCCTGGGTGAAATCGTAGAGCTGATTTCTGTGTTTGGGAGTTTCAGGTTCCTGAACACGTTCAATTGGTACAGGAGAATCATGAAGCCGAGCAGGTAAATCAATATTTCCGCTGCAGAACAGCAGGAACAGTGCGGTTATCACACCGAATGCGGTCTGAAGCCCGTGGTAAAACAGGCGCATTCTGCCCGATGCAGCAGCGGCAGCTCTGGAAGCCTGAATCTCAGGTGAGACTGCTTTTTTCATAATCTGGTTCTTTATATAGGCAGGAGCCTGGATGCAGTTCGCACGTTCTTCCCGGAGCAGCTGTTCCAGACAGAAGTCGCAGGTGTCAAGATGCTCAAGAAATGCAATCATATCCTGTGTGTTTAAGGTATTTGTCTCAAAAGCTTCCAGTTCTTCTTTAGGTATATGCATCTAATCGCTCCTTTCCAGCATTTTTTTTAACATAGACCGGGCACGGTATAGCTGTGTCTGGATGGTCTTGGGGTTTTTGTTCGTTTTTCTTGCAATTTCCGGGACGGACAATTCATTGCAGAAGTGGGCGACAGCAACTTCTCTGTAGGGTGTTTTCAACTGCTCACACAGGAAAAGAACCCGTTCGTCTGAGGCTGTGAGAAGATAATGATCTTCAGGGGAACCATGGGTATCAGGGAGCTGAGAGAAGTAAATGTCTTCAGTGGGAATTGTACGTCTGCCTGCAGCCTTCAGGAAATCCAGACATTTTCGGACAGCAATTTTACTCAGCCATGCTTTTTCGTATTTGCCATCAAAGCGGGAAAGGTTCTTGTAGGCAGACAGGAATACTTCCTGAGTAAGATCTTCGGCGTCAAATGGATTGCCGATAGATTTCAGGCATATGGAAAATATTAAATTTTGGTATTCATCTATTAAGTATTCCAGATATTCTTCCTGTGTAATGATATCAGCCCCTTTCCGTTCCCGTTCACTTATTATAACGTATCTTATGAAGGGATGTCTTCAAAAATAAGAAAATTTTGCGGGCTTTTTTATTTGAACTGTATAATAAAAGAGGCTGCGGGGCACAAGGATTCTGTTTCCGTATTGCGTGGGAATGTTATTTGGTCTATACTGTCCCGTAGAGGCTGCCTGACAAAGAGAGTGAAGTGCGGGCAGATACCGTGAAGAGAAAGAGGAAAAACAATGATCGAAACAAGACGCTTATATTATGAGGATGTATATAAAAAAGAATTTGAGGCTACTGTTCTGGAATGTCGGGAGGCAAAGAAGGGATATCAGGTACTTCTTGACGAGAGCGCTTTTTACCCGGAGGGAGGCGGACAGCCAAGCGACTTCGGAACACTGGGAGAAGCAAGGGTAAGCGAGGTTCATGAAAAGGACGGAGAGCTTCTTCACTATACGGACAGACCGCTGGAAGCAGGACAGACGGTTACGGGAAGAATCGACTGGGAACATCGTTTTGACCTGATGCAGCAGCATTCGGGGGAGCACATGGTCAGTGGCCTGATTCACGAAAAATACGGCTATGACAATGTGGGCTTCCATATGGGAAGCGATGTGATCACCATTGATTTTAACGGTTTGCTGACAGAGGAGCAGATGGCGGAGATTGAACAGAGGGTCAACGAAAAAATATGGGAAAATCGTGCTGTGGAAATCACTTATCCAACCCCTCTGGAGCTGGAAGAGCTTCCTTACAGAAGTAAAAAGGAGCTCACCGGAAAAGTACGAATTGTCCGTTTTCCGGGAGTGGATCTCTGTGCCTGCTGCGGAACGCATGTAACCCATACAGGAGAAATCGGTATGGTGAAGCTTCTCTCCGTGGTGAAATTCAGGGACGGTGTCCGCATGGAAATGCTCTGCGGAAAGAGGGTTCTCAACTATCTGAACATGATCAGTGAACAGAATCACAAGGTTTCTGTTCAGCTTTCCGCAAAGGCAGAAAAAACAGCGGAAGCGGTGGTAAGGATGCAGGAGGAAAATTTCCGGCTGAAGGGAGCCGTACTGCGTTATGAAGAAGAAATGAATGCTGTGGAAGCCGGAAAATGGGAAAATGCGGGAAACGTTCTTTTGTTTAAGGAGGGAATGGAGGCGGACAGTCTGCGTAAGCTGACAGACGCGGTGATGAATACCTGTAACGGACGATGTGCCGTATTTTCACGAAATGCAGATGGAAGCTATAAATACGCGATCGGTGAGCGTGAGGGAGATTTGCGTTCCTTTACGAAAGAGATGAATGCTGCCCTGAATGGCAGAGGAGGCGGAAAGCCGTTCTTTGTACAGGGGTCTGTACAGGCATCGGAGAAAGAAATCCGAGCATTTATGGAGAAATAAGAGATAAAAAATCAGGGAGATGAATGAAAATGTTTGGTGAGTGTCATGCCCATATGATCATGGACGGCATGAATTACCGTCACGCTGTGGAGCTTCATAAAAATCAGGTAAATGAAGAGGTGATAAGAAGCTGTTTTCAGAAATATATTGACTGTGGAGTGGATTTTGTACGGGATGGAGGCGACGCCCTGGGCGTTTCTGCAAGGGCGAAGGAAATTGCTCCGGAATATGGCATCGATTACAGAAGTCCCATTTTTGCCATTCATAAAGAAGGCTGTTATGGGGCAATCGTGGGGAAAAGCTTTGCTACAATGAAGGAATTTCATTCCAGGGTGCTGGAGGCGAAGGCAGAAGGCGCAGATTTCATCAAAATAATGACAACAGGACTGCTGGATTTTACAAATCATGGAGAGATTACGGGAACTCCTCTTGATGGAGAGGAAGTAAAGGAAATGGTACATATTGCCCATGAAGAGGGATTTTCGGTCATGAGTCATACCAATGGCGTTTACGGCGTTCGCTGTGCGGCAGAGGCTGGAGTGGACAGTGTGGAGCATGGCAATTATATGGATGAGGAAACAATCTCCATTCTTGCAGACTGCGGCACAGTCTGGGTGCCAACCCTTGTCACAGTGAGGAATCTGAAGGGCTGCGGAAGATTTCAGGATGAAACGCTGATTCCCATTATCGAAAAAGGGGAAGAAAACCTGAAGCTCGCTTTCCGAAAAGGAGTAAAGACAGCTCTGGGAAGCGACGGAGGCGCGTATATGGTGCCCCATGGAAGCGGGATCTGGGACGAGTACCGGGCGTTTCTTGACATTCTCGGAGACCGGCAAGAGGTTCGTGAATGGATGAAAAAAGGAGAAACAGAAATAAAAAGGCGCTTCAGGCGCCGGTAAAAAAAGGGGCTGAAGCATATTTTGTGCATCAGCCCTTTTTGGAAAATTCTGTAGGGGGATCAGGCATCCATAATCTGCAAGGCTTCGTAAATATTTGAAGAAGCAGACTTGGAAGGATCGAAGATAATGCGTACGCCACAGCCCTCAGAGAGCCCTCCCGTAGAGAGATTGGAAGCATTGTCTGTGCGGAAAATATCCATAGCGCCGTCAGTTGTTCGGAGAGTTACGGTATTAGCAGTAGTCCCCATTACAGTGCCGGTGACGGTGAAGGTAATCTGCCGTCTGCTCAGTTCTTTTGGATTGTTTCCTGTGACAGAAAGAATGGTGATGCCGGCCAGGGTATCGTCTTTCAGTTCCCCTGTATATGTAACGGTAATGCGGGCTCCGGATGAGATTCCGCCGCTGAAATAGGCGGGAACAGAAGAAAGATCAAGATTCTGCACAGAGCTTCCGCCGTTCAGGATAATCTGGAGAATATTGGTATCCGCATTCTGGATTTCAGCCTGAAATTTTTTGGTTCCTTCGTCCGGAGATGGAGTCGGGGAGGGAATTCCCTTTCCTGCACTGAATTCTTCCAGATCAGAAACGCTCAATACCTTGAGATGGCTGGCATTGGCATCCGGAGAGGAGCCGTTGCTGCTGTCAGTGGTATTTCCTCTGAATTTAATAAAAACCGGGCTGTCTTTTTTCAGGCCGCCCTGATAATATTGTTCTGTTCCGGTAATGGGGTATGTGGCGGTGACTCCTTTATCAGACTTGACTGTGATGGTGTTGGGAGTGAGCTTCTGCACCGTGCCGTGAACCTTGTGTGTTTTCAGTTTTGTTTTTTTATGATAATTATCCACTACCTTCAGGGCTTTCACCATGCTGGTATCCGTCGTTTCCAGCTGTCCCTCGTAGATGACGCTCACTTCGTCTCCGGAAATCATACCGGCTTTACATTCGAGGGCTGCCTGGGATACGTCGAAAACATAGGAGATTTCATCGGAAGCCAAGGTCAGGGTGCTTCCTGTAAAATTTTCCAAAGTTCCGGTGAGTTCATCGATATAAACCCGTTCCTTGGGCTGGGCGGGAGCTTCCTCCGGAACAGGCGCTTCGGCGGAAAGGTCCCCGGTGGAGGTAAATTCCTCCAGTATATTTCCAAGGCTGCAGCCACTGAGAACTGCAGCCATGCCGATGCAGAGGCAAACGGCCAGTAATTTTTTCATTTTCAATCTTTCTCCTCCGATAGATCAAAGGAATAGCTGCCGGGAGAGGCTGGGATAAAATTTACGATATCTTTGTAATTTTCCCACTCCTCCAGATTTTCCGCGGCTCTGTGTATCAGTCCCGTACACTCTGTGTCTGCGGCAGTATCCATGTAATTGTCGTAGTAAACGTTATAGGGATCTGCCGGAGAACTTTGCGAAAGATGCTTCATTTTTTACCCCCTGTCTGTTTCTGATATAGAATATTAGTTTCAGGGTTATTATGTGAAAAAAAAGACAGGATATGCGCTTCGCCAACAGTACGGCAGAATTTAACATTTTAGTAACCCACGGATAAGAACTATCCGTTCAACTTACATTGTACAAAAACGGGGGGAGTTTTTCAATAAAAAAACAGGGAAAAAAACGGGAAGCGAAGGTTGCTTTGGGAAAAATGTATAAAAAATACATGAAAAATTTGTGAAAAAATTATCATATCAGATATTGTAATTCTGACGATATGTGATATAATCGGCTTAAATAAATAATAGCGAAGTAGGAATTTATGCGTTAAGTGTTCACAGGCTGGGGAGTCGCCGTGGAACGAAAAGCAGACAGTTGCTTACGATATATTTTCCGCACCCGTTGCTACATGTGAGAACATCTCATAATGTGGAGGGATTATTATTTATCTGTAACTCTATTTTTAAAACATTATGGAGGTGTTTTTATTATGCAGAAAAAACAATATTGGAACGTAAAAACCCTGGTGTACATGGCTCTTCTCATTGCCCTTCACCTGATTCTTACCCGTGTTTTCGTAATCGAGCTGGGCGCTTACCGTATTTCCGTGGGCAGCGTAGCTACGATTCTTGCAGGTCTTTGGCTTGGTCCGGTTGCAGGCGGTGTCTGCGGACTTTGTGCAGACCTCATCGGATGTATGATGAAAGGATATGCAGTTAACCCATTCATTACAGTTGCGGCAATTTTATGGGGAGTTATTCCGGCCCTTGCGAAGGTTTTCTTTGCAAACAAGAAAAAAACAGGAAAAACCGTGGTCATTTGCGTATCCATTGTAATCACAGCTATTTTCAGCTCCCTGATTCTTACAACAGCAGGCCTTGTACTTCTTCTTGGATATAATTTCTATGCTATTATGCCTGGAAGACTGATCCAGTTTGCGATCATGATCCCGATTTACTGTGTGCTGACCTGTCTTCTCTATTTCAGTCCTCTGACTGCAATGGTGGCAGGAAATGCTGCACCTGCAGTTCTTGAGAAGAAAACAGTATAATTTCAAACCGTATTGAATGAAATTCGATTCCCCAAAGATAAACTCCGTCAGATATCTGGCGGAGTATTTTTATTTCCCGGAAAAAATTCGTTTGGTTTACCATATTATCCGGATTTTGCCGGATAAATGTAAAAACAAGCATTGATAAAGAAATTTTTATAACATTTTGAACAATTCGTCAGAGAGGAATTGATGCCCAAGTGCAGTGAGGTGTACCCCGTCCACTGTAACGGCAGGAAAACCGTTTTGGGAAGCCAGGCGGTTTAAGCGGCTGTGAAGGAGAAGATAAGGGAGCCTGTATTTATCTGCAAGCCCACTGATAATGCGGGACATGGCGGATATATAAGGAAGCCAGAGCTTAAATTCTGCAGGACAGGGGAAAAGGAAAGGCTCCATGAGGATCAGTCTGTCTGCAGATTCACGAATCAGTCGGATGGTATCTTCATAAGTGGCTGCAAAAGCATTCAGCATGGCATCTTTCTGGCCGGGGGTACGATCCGTATTCATTATAAGTCCGATGTCGTTGATTCCGGCAAGGAGAGTACAGGTGCTTTCTGATGGAATCGGCTGGCTTTTTACAACATCCAGAACCCTTCGGATGGTAAAACCGTCAAAACCGCGATTTATGACAGTTACCTCTTTGTCTGCTCTTTTGAGCTTCTCTGCTGTTATTCGGACATAACCATCGCCGAGAGGGGGAGCGTCGAAAAAACGTCCGCAGTCTGTAATACTGTCGCCGAAACAGATCAGGTGCTTCATAGGGCGAGTCTCCTGTCCGGGGCTTCCGGCTGTACACGGAACCAGTAAGTATAGATTTCCTGAAATCCCAGGGATTCGTAAAGGGTTCTGGCAGGCGTATTTCCTTCTACAACCTGGAGGTAGGCTTTTTGTGCCCCCTTTTTCAGCCCTTCTTTTAAAAGACCGGTACAGATCTGACGGGCAAGACCCTGGCTTCGGCAGGATTCTTTTACATGAATGGCGTATATGCCGACGTAGTCACGGTCAAGGATGCCAAGACCTGTGGCGATGATTTTCCCGTCTTTTTTAATACAGGCGCAGATAGTCTCTTTGAGAATTGCCTGGTACATGGAAGGAACAACTTTTCTGTGAATTGGATTTACAGTTCCTTTCAGATCAAAAAGACTGGTGATCCACTGAGAGGGAATTTCATTGTGTCGGAATTCTACCTGGGGATAAGGGGTATCCAGACGGGCAGAAGAAAGACTTACCGCCATGACATTGGTGGTGTGCTGGACAGAATAACCGCGGTTTTCCAGTACATAATCAAAATCGGGGGAAACCAGAGGGCTGATTTTAAAAACAGCGGGAGAGCCAAGCCGCCGGTATTCTTTTTCACAGAAGGGAATCTTTTCCCTCCAGGGCAGGGTGGAAATCCCAAATTGCTCTACACTGTTTGTCCGGTGGGTATAAAAATAAGAAAAACGCAGAATCCAGCCGTCATAAAGCTCCATTTTGTGGGAAGGCCACGCATTCAGCGACATATCCTCAATTTGTTTTATCATTGTTTCCATAACAGAAAGTCTCTCTTTCATAATTTGTATCATTGGTTCAGCTTAATTTAATTGTGTATCATTATACAGCTTTAAAGTGCATGGTGCAATAGAACTTATGGAAAATAAGTTTATAGTTTTTTTAGAAATTCGACAAAAAATGCCTCTGGACAAACGGTACACCCTGCTCTATAATGAGACTCACCAGAGATCTTCTGGTAATCACAAACCGTCAATTCAGACGGAATTTCCACTATTTTATTTATATTGAAGTACGAAAGATAAGAGACAGTATTTAACTGCACCATTTGTCAGAAAGAAATACACATGAGAAGAGAGGTGAAGTTATGTTTTTTTGTACCCTTTTTCCGGTAGTGGTATCCGCAGCGGCGATGCTTATGGATCTGCGGACTGCGAAGGTTGACAACGGATGGATCTGCTTTTCCATGGCAGTCGGCCTTGGTACCCAGATGTGGAAGAAGGGACTTGCGGGGATCTGGGATTTCACAGCAGGAAGTCTTCTGCCGGTTCTGATCCTTGGGGGACTCTTTCTTTTTCACATGATGGGAGCCGGGGATATCAAGCTGTTTTGTGCATTAGGCAGCGTCTGGGGACCCCGTGCAGTTTGGAAATGTATTCTTATGTCTTTGTTTCTTGGAGCATGCATATCTGCCGCAATCTTGATTTCTGAAGGCGATTTCAGCCAGAGATTCCACTATTTTGTCCGGTATATTGACGAGACTGTAAAGACCGGACGAATCAGGCCTTACAGCAGGCGCGATATTTCATCCCCGGAAAGCTTTCATTTTACGGTGCCTGTATTTTTAAGCGCCGCGTTGTACGCAGGAGGTGTCTATTGATCAGTGAGGAAGAACATTTTTGCAGTATGTGATCTGGAAGTGGATTATGCACTAAATTTTATGGATTATCTGAATCAGAAGAAAAATATTCCATTTGAAATCCAGGCTTTTACAACAGTGGAAAGTCTGATTGCCTATGGACGAAAAACACATATAGAGTTGCTGCTTATTTCAGGTAAGGCCATGTGCCGGGAAGTTAGGGAGCTGGATATCGGTAAAATGATCATCCTGTCGGAAGGCGTACATCCGCCAGAACTGGATTCCTATCCAAGTGTGTATAAATATCAGTCTTCTTCCGATGTGATCCGCGAGGTTATGGCCTGCTACGGAGAGGAGAAGAAGGCGCTTCCACAGCAGTTCACAGTCTTAAAAAAGACGACGGAGATCCTGGGGGTCTATTCGCCTGTGGGCCGCTGTCTGAAAACTTCCTTTGCACTGGCTCTCGGACAGATCCTGGCTCGGGAGAGGGCGGTTCTGTATTTGAACCTGGAGGAATATTCAGGCTTCGAGGAACTGATAGGGAAAGGTTTTGCACACAATTTGAGCGATCTTCTTTATTATGTGCGTCAGGATAACCAGAATCTGATCCATAAGATAAATGGAATGGTGCAGACTGTCAATAATCTGGATTTTATCCCGCCGGTGCAGACGCCTGCGGATATCAGAGGAACACCCTGGCAGGACTGGGAGAAGCTGATAGAAATAATTGTTCTGGGAAGCTCCTATGAAGTGATCATTCTCGATATCGGAAACGGAATCGATGAAAATCTCCAGCTTCTCGATATGTGTAAACGGATTTATATGCCTGTGCTGTCGGATACCATGTCCTCCTGCAAGATTGCCCAGTTTGAGAATCTTGTCCGGATATGGGATTACCCGCAGATACTGGAGAAAACAGTGAAAATCAGGCCTCCCTTTCATGTGGGGACAGATTCAGGCCAGAATTACATAGAGCAGCTTGTATGGAGTGAGCTTGGCGATTATGTCCGGGAAATCTTAAGGACGGAAAGGGAATGAGGTGAGAATGAGCAGAGAGACCTTTCGAAAGCTCAGAGGGATGCTGATGGAGCAGCTGGATCTTTCCAGGGAATTGTCTGACCAGGAAATCCTGGATGCCATAGACGAGCTGATCCTGAACCAGATGCGGGAATCCTGTATGGCCCTGAAAGAAAAGGTACAGCTTAGACAGGAACTTTTTTATTCTGTGCGTAAGCTGGATGTTCTTCAGGAGCTGATAGAAGATGAGTCTGTGACCGAGATCATGGTCAACGGACCGGAAAGGATTTTCGTGGAACGGTCAGGAAAGCTTTCCAGATGGCACAAGAGCTTTACCTCGAGAGAAAAGCTGGAGGATGTGATTCAGCAGATCGTAGGGAAATGTAACCGCGTAGTAAACGAATCCATGCCCATTGTGGATGCAAGACTGGAGAACGGCGCCAGAGTGAATGCCGTGATCTACCCGGTGGCGTTAAACGGGCCGATTCTTACCATACGGCGTTTTCCGGAACATCCCATTACAATGGAAAAGCTGATCGAGCTGGGAAGCCTCTCCATGGAATGTGCGCAGTTTCTCAGAAAGCTTGTACAGGCCCGATATTCCATGGTCATTGGCGGAGGCACCGGAAGCGGTAAGACCACCTTTCTGGCGGCTCTGTCAGAGTTTATCCCCTGTGATGAGAGAATCATTACAGTGGAGGATAATGCGGAATTGAGGATACAGGGAATTGACAACCTGGTGCGCCTGGAGGCGAAGACAGCCAATGTGGATGGAGGCGCAGCCGTGACGATCCGCGACCTGATCAGAACAGCTCTTCGAATGCGTCCGGACAGGATCATAGTGGGAGAAGTGCGCGGAGGAGAAGCAATGGATATGCTCCAGGCACTGAACACAGGGCATGAAGGCAGCCTGAGCACCGCCCATGCCAACAGCAGCAGGGATATGCTTTCCCGACTGGAGACAATGACTCTGATGGGTGTGGAGCTTCCGTTGGAGGCTATCCGCAGGCAGATTGCATCCGGAGTGGATATTCTTGTACATCTTGGCCGGATGCGGGATAAATCCAGGAAGGTTCTGGAGATCACTGAGGTTTGCGGCTTTGAACAGGGGGAAATCCGGACTCAGCCGCTGTACCGGTGGCAGGAGGGAAGAGGGCTGGTGGAAACAGCGCCTCTTCTTCATCGGGAAAAATTGGAACGAGCGGGGATTGAATTATGAAAAATGGGAAAGAGAAAGACAAAAACTATGCAAAAAGAGACTATGAACATTATCATTTTTCTGCAGGAGAAATACTGAAATATGCAGGACAGGGCGCTGCGCTGTGTCTTCTGGGAGATTATCTGTTTTATCAGAGCCTGTGGATACTGCCGCTGATGGTGCCGGTGATCCTTATCTACCTGAACTGGCGGAAGAAGCAGCTGATTCGGAAAAGAAAAAAGGATCTGAACTACCAGTTTAAAGATGCCCTCACCTCTTTGAGTGTAGCTGTACAGGCGGGATATTCTGCGGAAAGTGCAGTAAGCGCCTGTGTCCGGGATCTGGAACGTCTGTATGAAAGGGGGACGGACATTCTGGAAGAGTTTCGATATATCGAGAGCCAGCAGCATATCAGCGTTCCCCTGGAGGAACTGTTTCTGGATTTCGGAGACAGATGCCAGGTGGAGGATATTGAGAATTTCGCTGCAGTTTTTTATACTGCGAAGCGCACAGGAGGGGATATGAATAAGGTGATTCAGAAAACAGCGCGGATGCTGGGAGACAAAATCGACGTAAAAAAAGAGATAGAGGCAACTCTGGGAGCCAAAAAGTCTGAGCAGATGGTCATGAGCCTGATGCCGGCCGGAATTATCTGCTATCTTCAGATGACATCTCCCGGGTTTCTGAGCGTATTGTATGGAAATCCCTTCGGCTTCATCGCGATGACGGTGTGTCTTGGAATTTATGGGACTGCATACTGGCTTGGCAGAAAAATTGTAGATATCGAGGTGTAAACTGAGAATGTGGGTACATATTGTTATTTTTGTTATTATCCTGGCGGCTTCAATAGGATGGAGGAGAGGATGGATACCCAAGGAGGGAATCGGAGGCAAAGAGGGAGTGAAGCTTTTTCTTCTGGTTGCAGCCTCGGGAAATCTTCTGGGCTTGTTTCTCAGTGCAGGCAGCGGAAACGGAAAGGTCTATACTCAGGGGTACAGATTGGAAAAGGAGGAGACGGGAGCTTATGAGAAGGAATTTCTGGTAGCTGTAGATGGAGAGGAGGCGGAAAGCCTGTATGTTCAGATACCAGAGAAGGAACTGGCAGGACAGGAAGAGCCTCCGCAGACCAGGAAGCTGACAGAGGAAGAGAAGCGGCAGATGGAGCTGAAGGATGCCATAGCCAGATACAACCAGGAGAAAGACGACCCGGATTACTATTATCTTCCGGAATCCTGGGATGGGAAGAAGCTTGACTGGGAAATGCCGAAGGATACCACGGGAACTATGATCTCAGGATTGTTTTTTATTGCCGCGCTGATCCTTCTGGTGATGAAAGGCCGGGAGGATGAGGCGAGACTCCAGAAGAGGTATGAAGAGCTGCTGATGGATTATCCTGGGCTTATTATGAAATTTACACTGCTTGTTCAGGCAGGAATGACTGCGCGTAAGGCATTTGAAAAGATGTCTCTGGATTATAAAAGAAAGAAAAAAACAAGACCGCATTTTGCCTATGACCAGATTTTAAGCGCCTGCCATGAGATGAACAGCGGAGTTTCGGAAATGGAGGCATATCGAAGGTTTGGAGAGAGGTGCGGACAGGTGAAGTATAAGACCCTGGCGACCTTGCTTATTCAGAATCTCCAGAAGGGAAGCAGACACTTGTCTGATATGCTGGAAAGAGAGGCTGTGGAGGCCTGGGAAGAGCGAAAGAGAAAGGCAAGAGTGCTGGGAGAAGCGGCAGCAACGAAGCTTCTTGTGCCTATGATCATGATGCTTCTGGTAGTCATGGCTCTGATTATGATACCAGCGTTTCTTTCTTTTTATGGAGGCGTGTAGGGAAGGACAGGGAAAGACGGAGAAGGACAGGCAGAGGACTGTGAAGGATAAATGAACGAGGAGGAAAAGGATATGGAGAAATTGTGGGAAATAACAGAGGAATTTGTAAGAGAAGAAGACGCGGTGGGCGTTGTGGAGATTATTTTGATTTTAGTGGTGCTGATCGGGCTTGTTATTATTTTTAAAGAACAGCTGACAGCTCTCGTGGAGAAAATTCTTTCCAAGGTGACGAAACAGAGCAATTCTATTTAAGGCTGAAAGCAGGGGGAGGAGGTGTATTCCCATATGGTGAGACGGGGAAGTATCACGGTTTTTCTGTCATTGATGCTGAGTCTTATGGTGTCGCTGGTCTGTACCAGTATTGTATCCGTCAGAATGGCAGCGGCCAGAGTCCAGATTTTAAACGGAATGGACATCGGACTGTATTCTCTGTTTGGACAGTATGACAGAAAGCTTCTGGAGGATTACGAGTTATTTGCTCTGGACGGCTCCGGAGGCGGAGGTGAGCTGAAGCTGGCGGCTGTCTATGACGAGCTGGTCTCGTATATGGAGCCTGTCTTGAAGCAGAACAGCCAGAAGCTGTCTCTGGAGGGAGGCGGATTTACAGGCTATCGGCTGCTAACAGACGAAAGCGGAAAGGCGTTCTTTCAGCAGATTGTAAGCTATATGAAAGAAACACTGGGAAGCCAGGGAATACAGCTCCTTCTTGGAAGAATGCAGGAAAGGGAGAATAAGGTCAAACATGCGGAGGAGGAAGGAAAACGCGCAGAAGGAGGGGGGACTCTGGAGTCTTATGATTCCGCCGTAGATCAGGCTGCCCAGGCAAGCAGGGAGGCTGCGGCAGAAAGTGAAAATTCAGGAGAAGCTCCTGTGCAGCCGCCTGCAGCCCGTCCTGTGGAAAATCCGATCACAGTGATACGAAGGATTATGAAGATGGGAATTCTTGAGCTGGTGATACCGCCGGGAAATGAGATTTCTTCAAAGACAACAGACAAAGGAGGGCTTGTCAGCGGAAGGACACTGCAGACAGGGCTGCCTGTTCCCGACGGTCTGGAGTGTGATGATTCCTATACGGCAAAGCTTCTGTTTCAGCAGTATCTCATGACCAGACTGGGGAATTTCAGAAAGCCCTCTGACGGCGGACTATCCTACCAGATAGAATACATACTGGGAGGAAAGCAGGAAGATATGGATAATCTGAAAGCTGTGGCAAAGAAGCTGCTGCTTGTAAGAGAGGGAGTAAACTTTGCATGTCTGGCTGCCGACAGTTCAAAACGGGCACAGGCGGAGGCGCTGGCACTTGCCATAGCGTCCGGTTTTCTGATTCCTCCTGCAGCCTCTGCCATCACTGCAGCCCTTCTGTTCTGCTGGTCGTTTGCCGAGAGTATTCTGGATGTCAGGGAGCTTTTTGATGGAGGAAAGGTTCCGCTGGTGAAGAGTGGAGCAGACTGGCAGCTTTCGCTGGAAAATCTGCCGCATCTTCTGGAAGGATTGGATTCTGTGCGCAGAAGCAGTGACAATGGGATGTCATATGAGGATTATCTGCAGATTTTTATGATGGCGGCAGGAAAGGACAGGAAAGTTATGAGGGCAATGGACATGGTGGAACTGACGGTCAGAACTGCAGGAGGAAGACCTGATTTCAGACTGGATTCCTGTATTACATCCATAGAGGCATCAGCGGACGTACAGGCCAATGAAATGAAAACATTTACAGTTACAAGACAGTATTGCTACGGATGAGAGGTATTGTTATTGCGGGTACGGCGGGGAGCTTCCGGTTTCTTTTGGGGTACTGAAAGGGGAAATCATTATTGTTATGAAAAGAGGTGTGAAGAGATGCTTTTTCAGGAAGATACGATGAAAAACACACAGATGAACAGATGTGGGAAAATTTTGATAAGGAAAAAGGAAGATAAGAATGATACAAACAGGAAGAATTACAGCTGTAAACCAGCAGAAAAAAGAGAAAGGAAACGCTCTTTAAGGCATCGGTTTTTGCTGCATCCCCCGAAATGCAGGAGAATGCTTTCTGAAAAGGCATCTTTTCGCGCCTCTTTGGAGGTGTTTTGCAGGAGGACCATGGCAAAGGCAAGTCTGGCAGTTGAAACTGCTCTTGTACTTCCTCTGTTTTTTATGGGAATGGTAACCCTGATCTCTTTTATGGATATTTATCAGCTTCAGACAGAGCACTTGACGAAACTCTGTGAAAAAACAAAGCAGGCGGGGATGTATGCCTATGTTCTGGATGGAAAGGGGCCGGATGAAATTACTCTTCCGGATGTATACAGCTATAAGCCCGTAGGAGGAGTCATCCCTCTTCCTGCCGTATGGATGAATAATAAAGTCAGGGTTCACGCCTGGACAGGAAAAGAGTATGACGCACAGGGGGAAGCGCCTGGACAGGCAGAACCGGAAAAGATGGTTTATATGACAGACAACGGAAGCGTATATCACAGAAACCTCGGCTGCAGCTATCTGAACCTTTCCGTTACCCAGGTATCGGGAAGCGCTGTATCAGGAACGAAAAATATGTATGGAGAGAAATATACGCCCTGTGAAATCTGCAGCAGGAACCAGGATCCCGCTGGAAGTGTCTATATTACAAGGCAGGGAAACCGTTATCATAATCTCGGTACCTGCAGCGGTCTGAAACGGTCTGTGCGTATGGTGAAGGAATCAGAGACAGGAGAGGTATGCGCCTGCAGCAGGTGCGGATAGGAAAGAAGGAAAACTATGCTTAAAGAAATATGTGTATTGGGATTTTTGGGATTTAATACATGGACGGATATCAGGAGAAAAGAAGTCTCGCTTGCAGCAGCGGCAGTGTTTGCAGCGGCTGCTCTGGGATGGAGCATCTATACAGGAAGGATATCTCCGGAATTTTTTATTCCGGCCGGAATCAGCAGCCTTTTTCTGGCAGTGAGCGTTATGACGAAAGGGGCGCTGGGAATGGGAGACGGATGGCTGATGATGGCTCTTGGAACTGTTCTGGAGACAGGAGAATTTCTCGCAATGCTTCTGATCGGTATGGGCTGCAGCGCAGTATGGGCGGGGATTCTTCTGGTGATACGTCGAAAGGGAAGGAATACGGAGATTCCCTTTGTGCCTTTTCTTCTTCTGGGATATATAGGAGGTGTACTGCTGTGGAAATGAAAAAAGGAAGCATGACTGTGGAAACAGCATGTCTGATGCCCCTGATTCTTCTTGTACTTATGGGACTTATTTATCTGTGTTTTTTTGTACATAACAGAGCCTGGCTGACTGCGGCTGCTTATGAATCAGCGGTCAGCGGCAGTATGGAGGGAGTAAAAAAACAGGGACAGATTTATGAAAATGCCAGAATGAAAAGTGAGCTTCTGGGGAGCCAGGGATTTTTCGGCGCAGAAAATCTGAGTACACAGACAAATGCAGGAAAAAAGGTTCAGGTAACATATGATCTGGATACGATTCCCAGTTATGGAAATCTTAACTGGCATCTCCGAGTGGAAGGGACATCGGAGATTGTGCGTCCTGTGGGATGGATTCGCAGAATCCGGTCTGCAAAGACAGTTCTGGGGAAAATAGGGGGATAACGATGTATGCAGAACATAAAAGGGATATGAATCATAATTACCTTGTACTTCATGGAGAGGAAGAGATTGACACAACCTCCTATCAGGTAAGAATGCTGGTGGGGAATGTAATCCCATCTCTGGTGAAATGCAGGATTCAGGGAGTCAATGGTAATTTTGCAGTATATTACGATATCACATCCAGGCAGCCTCTGACATCCTTTTATGAGAATAAAAAACTGGTACAGGAGGACCTTAAACTGATTTTCGGAGAATTCATCCGGGTGATGGAGGACACGGCAGAATATCTCATGAATCCTGAACAGCTTGTGCTTATGCCGGAGTATATGTTTCTGGAAGTGGAAAAGAAAGAAATTTATTTTTGTCTTCTGCCGGGATATAAGAAAGAACTCAGGGAACAGTTTCAGGCGCTTACAGAGTATATTCTTCCTAAAATAGACCATGAGGACGAGGCTGCTGTCAGAATCGGCTATGGAATATACAGAAGAGCCCTGGAGGATAGCTTTCATCTGGAGCATCTCAAAGAAGAACTGTTCAGAAGCAGTCTTGGGGAGAACAGCGGCAAACATTACGGCTGTCCGGAAGAGAAGGAAGGCGGAGAGGAGGGGTATAAAGAACAGACAAAGGAGTTTTCCGTATCCGGTACAGAAGAGGGAGAGCCTGATGACGGGCTGCTCTGGAGCAGAAAGGATAACAGTGAGAAAAATATCAGACAGGGCAAAGAATCAGGCAGAAATAAAAAAGACAGGGAAAACAAGGGAAAGAAAGGAGAAAGGAAAAAAGGAAAAGAACTTCTGAAAAAAATGGCAGGCTTTTTCTCTGGAATTACAGTGTTGGCTTTCCTTGCGGGAGCAAAGGCTCTGGGCTGGCTGCCGAAAATCGAGACATCCGTAATCCTTGGCACTGTAATTGCAGGAATGGGAACAGGAATGCTCGTCTATACAGCGGCAAAAAAAGTCAGAAAGAAAAAAGAAGAGGAACAGGAGCTGGATTCCCAGCGAAGAATGAGAAGGGAGAGAGCCAGGGAAGAAAGAGAATTGTTTAAAAGTATGGCAAACAGAGACTGGGAACTGGAAAGAGGTTCCGAAGCGGGCCGGCAGGAGAAAGATACAGGGGAAAAGGAGGATTTCCTGAGAGAAAAGGGGAAAAATACCGGCTTCATGGAATCAGAGCAGCTCTGGCCGGGAAAAATACAGGCGGAGGCATCTGTGAAACACTGTGGAGAGACGGTAGTCCTTTCTATGAATACTACAGATGGCCCTCCCAGTCTTGTGAGCAGAGAGCCGGGGGAGCTTGCCACCATATACCTCGAAAAAGAACTGACGGTGATCGGAAAACTGGAAACAGCATCGGACGCAGTGATCGATCTTCCCACAGTAAGCCGCGTTCACGCAAAAATAAAAAAGAAAGAGGGCTTCTGTTATCTGACAGATCTGAATTCCAGAAACGGAACAACAGTAAACGGCCGTCTGCTGAAAGCGGAAGAAGAATATTGTCTTCAGAATGAGGATGAAGTTGATTTTGCACAGGCAAGGTATGTATTCCTGGAATAGAAGAACTATATGTTCTATAAAGTGGTAATTTGAAAGACGAAATAGATTTTGTCAAGAAATACTTTGAAAAAATCAGGTAAGTCTGATAAAATATTTCTGTGAAATTAAAATAGCAGAAAAGAGGTTGGCTTTGGAAGAGATAAAAAAAGTACCAATGACGGCTGCATTAGTACTTATCAATACCCTTGTATTTTTGATCCTGGAACTGACAGGAGGGGCGGATGATACCATGCATATGCTGGAGTGGGGAGCCGCATATACACCAGCCATTCTGGAAGGCGATGTGTACCGGCTGTTTACCAGTATGTTCCTTCATTTTAATTCCCGCCATCTTGTCAATAATATGCTGGTGCTCTTTGTGCTTGGAGGAAAACTGGAGCAGATTACAGGAAAAATCAGATTTCTGGTAATTTATCTTTTGGGAGGAATTGTCGGAAACCTGCTCTCTTTATATCTGGAACTGCAAACCTGTGAATTTGCAGTCTCCGCAGGGGCATCCGGGGCGGTGTTTGCGGTGATGGGAGCCATGATTTATGCACTGCTTCGACACAGGGGCAGGGTGGAAGACCTTTCTGTCAGACAAATTATAATCATGGCTGCCTTGTCGCTTTACCTTGGCTTTACCGACAGCAATGTGGATAATGCCGCACATGTTGGAGGCTTGTTCGGCGGATTTTTGTCAGCCGTGCTTTTGTATCATCCCAGAAAGAGTTTAAACAAAGAACCCTGATCAGGCCGGCTTGTCACTTCAATGCGGCCGCCGTGTGCCTGAATGATCTGTTGGGTAATGGCAAGACCCAGTCCGGTTCCCGTTGGTTTGGAGGTCACGAAGGGGGAGAAAATGTGGTTCATTTGTTCCTGAGTCATGCCGCATCCGTTATCTTCTATGGAAATACAGATTCCATGCTCTGTATTTTCAAGGCCTACCCTGATCAGTCCATGTCTGTGTGTAATGGCTTCTGATGCGTTTCGAAGCAGATTCAAAAGCGCCTGACGCATTTTGATCCTGTCCATAGGGAGGGGCCGTGCATTGTCAGTAATGTCTGTTTCCAGAGCAATTCCCAGATAGTCCAGGGTTGTTTTTTCGCTGGATAAAACGCTGCGGAGAAATTCATCGGGAGCAACAGACTGTAAAGACAGTTTTCCGGCATTGTTGTAATTTGAGAATTCATTAAGCAGTTCTTTTACATAGTCCAGATTATCCTGCAGATCTTCCCACTGGGGATCATTGCCAAGTTCCGGATGGGAGGAGGCCATTAACTGGAGCTCGCTGCTGATCAGCGCCAGGGGATTGCGGATTTCGTGGGCAAATTTTGATAATGTAATTTGAAACTCATTTTTTAATTGTTCTGCTGTGGTATTAGCCTGCATATCATCACCTCAAGAAAAAGTGTATCACTCAGGTTTTTTATTATCAACAAAATTCATACTGAAAATTTCGCAGAAAAACGAGAAACTGAAAAGGGATAATAACAGGAAAACGCTTTAGAAACAGGCTGTTTCGGGTTCCTGTTTTATCAAAATAAATTACTAAATTATAAAAGGAAAGGGAAATTAACATGGAAAATTGTATTTTTTGTAAAATCGCAAATGGAGAAATTCCGGCAGCTACACTGTACGAGGACGCAGACTTCCGAGTTATTCTGGATTTGGGGCCGGCAAGCAAGGGACATGCGTTGATTCTCCCGAAAACCCATGCTGCAAATATTTATGAACTGTCTGATGAGTTGGCTGCCAAGGCTATGGTTCTGGCCAAGAAGATGGCTACAGTCATGACGGAGGCTCTGGAATGCGACGGCTTTAATATTGTTCAGAATAATGGAGAGCCGGCAGGACAGACAGTTTTCCATTTCCATATGCATCTGATTCCCAGATATAAAAATGACGGAGTCGGACTTACCTGGACACCGGGCGAACTCACAGAGGAGGACAAAAAGGAAATTCTTGCGAAAGTAAAAGCATGAGGGTTTGCTGACAGGGAGATATAAAAAATGACAAACGCGGAATTCAGGCTTTTTTATAAAAGATACCGTGGTTTCTCAAGAAAACTGGCAAAGAAGCTTGTGGAGGACGATTACATAGCGGATGATATCTGCCAGGAGGTTTTCGCCAGTATTTACAATATGGGCGAAAATCTGGACTTGTCAAGTGAAAGAAAAATATATGGTCTGGTGAAAACTATTACGTTTAATAAAGCAAAAGATTACTATAGAAAAGCTCACAGGAAGCATGAATATAATGTGGGAGAAATTACAGATGATACAGGCTTCAGGGATTTGAGCTATGAAATAGACGATATGATTTTGAGAATAGAAACTCATCAGAAAATGAAGCTGCTTTTTCAGGAATTGCGTAAGAAGAACGAATTAAATTATGAAATTTATGTAAGAGTAAAAATTTATAACATCATGCCAGCCTTCGTTGCAGAACAATTCAATATCACAGTGAGTAATGTGAATAATCGGATTATGCGAACGAAGCGCTGGCTGAAAGAGGAATATGAAAAAATGTCCGGATAAGAACCGGATTGCGGTTATTTTCCTGCAAATTCCTCAATAATGGATGTGATCTGGTGGATAGAATCCATATGTCTGCTGTTGGACATGGCGTTGATGTAGGTCTGGCGGTTGGCATATAATTTGTGAACAGCTTCCAATAAAGACTGTTCTGTGATCTCTTCCTCCTCCATCACCATGCTGAAGCCCTGGCGTTCAAAGGAACGTGCATTGAGGATCTGATCTCCGCGGCTTGCGTTTGCTGAGAGAGGAATCAGTAAATTGGGTTTTTTCAGCGCATTCAGCTCGCAGATCGCATTGGCGCCTGCTCGGGAGATAACGATATCTGCAAGGGCGAATAGATCGGGGAGTTCTTCCCGGATGTATTCGAACTGGACATAGCCTTCTGTTGACTTGAGACTTTCGTCTGTTTTGCCTTTTCCGCAAAGATGGATTACCTGGAAGTCTTTCAGAAGTTCAGGGAGAATCTTGCGGATATTTTCGTTTACTGACGCTGCTCCAAGGCTTCCGCCGATTACCATAAGAACCGGTTTCTCATCTGTGAAGCCGCAGAATTCTCTGGCAGTTTCCTTGTCGCCGTCCATGAGCTCCTGGCGGATCGGCGTACCTGTGAGAACTGCTTTATCTTTTGGAAGACTGTTCACAGTTTCCGGGAAATTACAGCAGATTTTTGCAGCAGAGGACAGGCAGAGCTTATTGGCAAGTCCGGGGGTCATGTCAGATTCATGGATGATTGCGGGAATCCGGCATTTTTTTGCAGCAATGACTACAGGAACGGTAACAAAACCGCCTTTTGAGAAAACCACATCAGGCTTTAACTCTTTTAAGAGCTTTCTGGCCTGGCCAAAGCCCTTGAGAACTCTGAATGGATCAGAGAAATTTTTGAGGTCAAAATAACGTCTTAATTTACCGGAAGAGATTCCGTAATAAGGGATTCCGAGCTCTTCAATGAGTTTTTTTTCGATTCCCTCATAAGAACCGACATAGGAAATCTGATAGCCGAGTTCTTTGAGTCTGGGAATTAAGGCTATATTTGGAGTAACATGTCCGGCTGTACCGCCGCCGGTAAGTACGATATGTTTCATAGGGGTTCCTCCTATAGGATTTCTTTTGATATGATTTATACCGTTGATCATAAATATATCATTCATTATAAATATATCATTAATCATAAATATGAACCCACGTGAAGAAATTGTCAAGGAAAGATAAGAATTATGGGAGAGAAAATGGAGAAAAAAATAAGTGAGGAAGAATTGGACAGACTGCTGGAAGAGCAATTCCTGAACGAGGCCGATGCAATTGAGAAAGAGCTTTTCTCCGATGATTTTGAGGAGTATGAAGAAGAAACGGAAGAGGAGACTGAGGCAGCCTACGAAGACCTGTTATCGCGCCTGAAGGAAAGAGGGGAATATCGGGAAGAAAAGGTTGTTCCCATTGATGAGAATAAGAAACACAGAAAAGAAAAGTCAGAGAAGGAGCCGCGCAGCTGCAGATTAGAATCCAATATTCTGGAAAGCAGATGTTTTCAGAGAGGTGTGAAAATTGCAGGCATGGCAGTAGTCTGCCTGATCAGCGTATTTGCAGCCAGTATGACAAGCAAGGCAAACAGGCAGTATTTTATCAACAGTATGAAATATCTGGCAGGCAATGACGTAAAGATGATCGTCGATAATGTAGACAATAATGACAGATATGAGAAAACGGAAGAAACGGCAATTGAGGAGATAGAGAAGGAGCTTGGAATAGAAATGCCGGAGCTTCATTACAGACCCAAGGGATTTGAATTTGTAAGCTGTGAAGTCGGCGAGCATGGAAATTTTGCCTTTATGGAGTACAAATACAGGGGAAGCGTTGCAACTCTGTATGTACAGAGAAAGGACGATGCTCAGGACAGTCTGTATTTCGACTTCCCCGGGGAGAAGACGGAAACTCTTCATCTGAAAAATACCCAGTTTCCCATGGAGGCTTATGAGATAAAGACAGATGATAACGGCAAATCAGGCTTTGTGGCCCAATGGAATAGAAATGAAGTATTTTATCTGTTTACAGGGAAGATAGATAAAGAAGAATTTACTGAAATTGCTGAAAATATTTTGTTCTAAAAGGTGTAGTACGCTGTAATGGGAGTTTTTCATGAACAGAGAAGTAGCGAAAAAGAGAATGAACAGAAAAATCGTGGCATTTATTATCACAGGGATTGTGTGCCTGGATATTATAATGTCTGCGGCGGCGTACGGGACGCAGGAAGAAGCACAGCGCACGGAAGCGGAGGAGATGGGAGCCTACAATATTAAATATAACCGGTCTGTTGGAGAAAATCTAAATTACGGTTCCGGAAACATCAGAGTATTGTCGGGAAATGAGATAAATATAACAGGAATTACCCAGGGCTGCCATACCTGTAAAAAGGTCTATCTGAAACTTTATCTGGAGCAGAAGTATAAGGGAAGCTACTATACTTACAGAAGCTGGGATCTGTCCAGAGAAGACGCGGATAATATAACGAGAAGTATGAATATTATTGTTCCGAAAGGACATTATTACAGAGTACGAGGCTATCATGCTGTGGAAAACGGAACCTTTGAATCCATATCTTCCCTGACAAGCGGAGTGTGGGTAGGGCAATGACAGAAAAAAGTGAATAGAGAATATTATTCCTACTAATGAAAAAATACCGCATAATTTGTCAGAAAAATACTGTTAAAATTATCTGTTGTAGTGTATAATATAAGGATAGAACTACGGGGGGATTCAGGAAACGGAAATAGGGTTGTCTGATTAATTTGGATGCTGCGGATGGAGTTCCGCACTCGGCAAAGGGGGTCAGCATATGAAAATTACATTTATCGGGGCAACACATGAGGTAACCGGAAGCTGTTATTATCTGGAAGCGGCCGGAAAGAAATTCCTTGTAGACTGCGGTATGGAACAGGGGCCTAATTATTATGAAAATGCAGAGATCCCGGTTCCCTGCGGCGACCTGGATTTCGTGCTTCTGACACATGCGCATATGGATCATTCCGGAAATCTGCCTGCAATTTATGCGAAAGGGTTTCAGGGGCCGATTTATGCCACAGATGCAACCTGTCATCTGTGCGATATTATGCTTCGCGACAGCGCGCATATTCAGATGTTCGAGGCAGAATGGCGTACACGTAAAGCAAGACGCCAGGGCAAACCGGATTATGTGCCTGCGTATACCATGCAGGATGCAATGGGAGTCCTGCAGAACTTTGTGAATTGTCCGTATGAGAAAAACATCCGGCCTGCGGAAGGAATTGAGGTACGCTTTATCGATGCGGGACATCTTCTGGGCTCTGCCAGCATAGAGATGACGATCACAGAGGGAGACGTTACCAAAAAACTTGTATTCTCAGGAGATATTGGAAATCTGGATCAGCCTCTTATTAAGGATCCGACCTATCTTCATGAGGCGGATTATGTGATCATGGAGTCCACCTATGGCGACAGAAGCCATGGAGAACGTCCGGATTATGTGCAGTGTCTGGCACAGGTTATCCAGGAAACCTTCGACAGGGGAGGAAACCTGGTCATTCCATCCTTTGCAGTGGGAAGAACGCAGGAAATGCTTTATTTTATCCGCCAGATCAAGGCGGATGGGCTGGTACATGGCCATGATGGATTTAAGGTTTATGTAGACAGCCCCCTTGCCAACGAGGCGACAACGATTTTTGCAGAGCATAATTATGATTGCTATGATGAGGAGGCCATTGCGTTGACAGAGAAAGGGATCAACCCGTTAAGCTTTCCGGGACTTCGTATTTCTGTTACAAGCGATGACTCCAGAGCGATCAACTTTGACGAAGAATGTAAGGTGATCATTTCTGCAAGCGGTATGTGTGATGCAGGACGAATTAAACACCATCTGAAGCACAACCTCTGGGGAGAAAATAATACAATCCTTTTTGTGGGCTATCAGGCAGTCGGTACTCTGGGACGGACGCTTCTGGAGGGGGCGAAGGAAGTTAAGCTTTTCGGAGAGCCTGTGTATGTGGCTGCTCATATCTGCCAGATGCCGGGAATCAGCGGACATGCAGATGTGAACGGACTGATCGACTGGGTGAAGGCCTTTGACCAGAAGCCGCAGAAGGTATTTGTTACTCACGGCGAGGATACGGTGACAGAAATTTTTGCCAGACGTCTGAAAGAGGAGCTTGGGCTTGACACTATGGCGCCTTTCAGCGGAACTGTCTATGATCTCACTGCGGATGTATGTGAATATGAGGCAAAAGGAATTAAGATTGAAAAAGCTTCTGTTTCACCTAAGACAGCAAAAGCTGCCCGGGCATTTGAGAAGCTTCTCGGTCTTGGACACCGTCTTCTTACAGTTATCAGAAAGAACGAAGGTACGCCGAACAAGGATCTGGAGCGTTTTTCCAGAGAGGTGCAGGCTCTCTGCGATAAATGGGATCGTACAGATTTGCCGTGACAGCAGAAACCGATGCTTAAAAATATCAGAAATAAAAAATAAAAAGGTTTCCGGGAAAGAAATTTTCCGGAAACCTTTACATAAATAAAAAACAATCTTATAAAAAACGATCTTACAGGCAGTGTTTTCAGGCCTGTTCTAAAGCTGCTTTCAGAGCAAGGCTTAACTGATCAGGACAGGAAGTCCCTCTTCCTCCGCAGTTGATGCCTTCCAGACGTTTGATCACCTCTGCAGTATCCATGCCTTCCACTAATTTGGAGATGCCCTGTGTATTGCCGGAACATCCTCCGATAAATTTTACATTGTGAAGCACTTTGTTTTCGTCAATTTCAAATTCAATGGCCTGAGAACAGGTTCCTCTTGTCTTGTATATCATAATGATTCCTCCAGTTGATTTTTTTCAATAAACCTAATTATACCAGAAACGAAAAAGTTTTTCCATAGTAAAAAAACAACAGCATATCAGCCGCAACTATGTTATAATAGCAAAAAGCACGGTCAGTATGCGACCGATGCCTGTATGGATTTAATTTCAGAAGAAAGAGGTGCCGTAAATGAATTGTATTGGAATTATCGGAGCTATGGAAGAAGAGGTTTCCAGACTGAAAGAAAAAATGGAAAATGTTTCTATAACAACAAAGGCTTCCATGGATTTTTATGAGGGAATATTAGAAGGGAAAAAAGCTGTAGTAGTGCGTTCAGGAATCGGAAAGGTAAATGCGGGAATGTGTACACAGATTCTTGCAGATCTGTTCCGGGTGGACGCTGTGATTAATACAGGAATCGCAGGAAGTCTGAATAATGAGGTAAATATTGGAGATATCGTACTTTCTACAGATGTGCTCCATCATGATATGGATGCTACGGGATTTGGATACCCCAAAGGACAGATTCCGCGGATGGATACTTTTTCCTTTGAGGCGGACGGAAAACTTCGTGAGCTTGCACAGAAAGTATGCAGGGAGGTAAATCCGGAAATCGGAGTACATCAGGGAAGGATTGCATCCGGCGACCAGTTTATTTCAGACAATGGGGTAAAGGATGCGATCATCTCTGAATTTGCAGGATATGCAGTGGAAATGGAGGGCGCGGCAATCGGTCAGGCTGCTTATCTTAATAAGATTCCGTTTCTGATCATCCGCGCAATCTCAGACAAGGCCGATGGAAGCGCAGTTGTAGACTATCCGTCCTTTGAGAAGGCGGCAATCGAGCACAGCGTAAAGCTGACTCTTGGGATGATGAAGGAATTATAAAGCTGTCTTATAAAGAGGCTCTGCCTGGACCGGCATATAGGGAAATGGTGCAGAGACAAAAAGAACTGCCATGCATATACTGAAATAGATGATGGAAGAAATGCAGGATTGCTTATGTATTATGACGAATACTTCCCATTTCATGCGGCATATGCAAATCCCCTGTTATATGACGGGGAAAGAATACAGGACGAGGAATTTGAGCTTATGAAATCTTACTATCCGGATACGGTGAGAAGAATACAGGAGCGGGTGGAGGAAGAATGCAGCCTCCTTGATTATGAGGGGAGCAGACTGTATGACGAGTATCCGGATAAGTATATGCTGTATCACCTGTGCAGAAAAATCAGAGAAGAGGCAGAGCCGGAAACAGAAATACAGGAAGCGGTAAGAAGCGGATGGCTGGATGAACTGGTTCAGGTGCTTCTCTATCAGGAGATTTCCAGAAGAAGATGCAAAAGACAGCGCTGCAGAAGATTTTTCTGACAGGAAGAAAGATAAAAAAGAGATTTATTAACGATGAAATATAGAGAAAACAGATGGAAAAATTAAAAGAATATTTAGAAGAGCAGATAAACGAAAAACTGCTGCAGGCAGTTTTGAGCGCATCCAGGGGAAACGGACCTTCGAAGGTGAAGATTCGTCCTGTGAAGCTGAAAAATGAAATTGTATACCAGGCCTCCGCTACAGAGGGGCCGAAGGTTTTTCATAAAAACTATACCAGAACAGAACTGATCGCATATCTGGAAGCTGCCCTGAAAGAGAGCTTCGGTCAGCTCCAGGCATCGGGGGCAGAAATAGACGGTACAGTGCTGGTAAGCAAAAAAGGAAAAGTGACGGTTAAGGTCAGACGCCATCCTGCGAAGGCTCCTGTCCAGATCATGGCCCATAACCGGGTAAAACAGTATATTCTCAAGGAGGGAGTTCCGGTGCCCTTCCTGATCGACCTGGGGGTTATGACGGAAAAAGGAAAAATTGTTACCTCCAGATATGATAAATTCAGACAGATCAACCGGTTTCTGGAATTTATCGAGGATATTCTGCCGAAGCTGGCAAAAGACAGGGAAGTGACGATTCTGGACTTTGGATGCGGGAAGTCTTACCTGACCTTTGCCATGTATTATTATCTCAGAGAGCTGAGGGGATATGACGTTAACATTATAGGCCTTGATCTGAAAACGGACGTTATTGAGAAGTGCAGCAGGCTTGCCGTGAAATACGGCTATGAGAAGCTGCATTTTTATCAGGGGGATATTGCAGATTATGAGGGCGTTTCCTCTGTGGATATGGTGGTGACGCTCCATGCCTGCGATACGGCAACAGATTTCGCGCTGGCAAAGGCTGTGGAATGGGGAGCACAGGTGATCCTGTCTGTTCCGTGCTGCCAGCATGAGGTAAACCGACAGGTAAAAAGCGAATTACTGGAACCACTGTTGAAATATGGTATTATAAAGGAAAGAATGTCCGCACTGATCACAGACGGCGTCCGTGCGAACCTTTTGGAGAGTAAAGGATATGATACGCAGCTTCTGGAATTTATAGATATGGAGCATACGCCTAAAAATATCCTGATCCGGGCAGTAAAAACAGGAAAATCCCGGAATCCTGAAAAGGTCATGGAAATGATGAATGTCCTGCAGATCAGGCCGACGCTGGAAAAGCTTCTGTATCCGGAAGAGCCTGTACTTAAGAAGGGAGAATGAAATGAAGAGAATCCTGGGGAGAATCGTGGTCCTTCTGCTGGTATTCGTGCTGGGCGTGGCAGGAACCGCGCTTTTGCTGAACAGCGAGACCACAGATGACCGTTCAGATATGAATGATTCCACATTTCCTGAACTGATGGTGGATATTGGAGGAAACTATGCCAACCGGATGTACGGATATGCGCAGCCTATGCAGGCAGATTTTACCAGGGACAGCATTACCCCGCTGGATACCTCGAAAAAGCTTTCTTTTGTGATCAATCCCTATGATACAAAGGTGAAGAGCCTTTCCTATGAGATCCGTACCTCGGACGGAAGCAAGGTGATTGAGAATAAAAAGATAAAAAAACTCAAGAAATCGGACAGTTATCTGCAGACATCCGTGACCATTGGAAACGACCTCAGAATGAATCAGGAATATTCCATGCAGATTTCCCTGGATACAGATAAGGGAACGGTTTATTACTATACCCGGGTGATTTCCAGATCTCAGTTAAACACAGAGTATTATCTTACCTTTGTAAAAAGCTTCTATGAGAAATGTATGGATAAGGCTGCAGCCGATGACCTGGCCAGCTATCTGGAACCGGATAGCAGCGGAAATCCAACGAATTTTTCGAATATTACGATTAATTCCTCTCTGTCTGAGGTGAGTTGGGGAGATCTGAAGCCGAAGATTTACAGAAAAGGAATTCCGGTGATCAAGGATATCAATGAGACAACGGCGAGTATTTCTCTGGAATACCAGATATCTGCAAAGGACAGCAGTGGAATTACGGGAATTTATGATGTGACAGAGTTTTACAGAATGAGATATACGGAGTCGAGAATCCGCCTTCTTGATTTCAGACGTTCTGCAAACCGGGTGTTTGACCCCGAAGCAACAGTAGTCACGGACGAGGGACTTCTCCTCGGAATCAGGGATAAGGCGGTCAGCTATATGACCAATGACGAGGGAACACTGATCGCTTTTGTGCAGCAGGGAGATCTTTGGTCCTATTCTCCTGTCAATGGCAAAATCTCCAGGATTTTCAGTTTCCGCAAGGAAGAAAACGGAGATTTCAGAGATGCCAGGGTCAAACATGATATTAAGATCATCCGTGTAGGAGAAAATGGAGATGTAGATTTCGTCCTTTATGGCTATATGAACAGGGGAATCCATGAAGGCAGCAGCGGAATTTGCGTATATCATTACAGCAATGACCAGAATGTTGTGGAAGAAAAGGTGTTTATCCCTACAACAGAGTCCTACGAATTCCTAAAAAAGGATCTGGGAACCCTTTCTTATGTCAATAAAGAGAATAAATTGTTTCTTTTATTTGCACAGAAGCTCTATCAGGTGGATATTAATGAAAGAACCTATGAGGTGCTGGAAGAGGGAATCAATGAGGAAACCTTTACAGTATCCGAGACAAATGCCCATGCTGCATGGAGTCCTTCGGGAGAAGAGAATAGAGGAAAAATCAAGGAAATTGATTTTGACAGGATGGAGACAAGGATGCTTTCTCCGGAACAGGGACAGCAGCTTCGGACGATCGGATTCATGAATGAGGATATTGTCTATGGGCTTTTGAATGACAGCGATATTCTGACAGACCAGAACGGTCATGTGCAGGAGGGCTTCCATACGCTGCGTATCGAGGATTTTGAAGGAAATATCAAGAAGGAATATCATAAGGACGGGCTGTATGTGACAGATGTCACAGTGGGAAGCACACTTATGGAATTTGAGCTTTCTGCCAGATCGGGAGATACGTCCTATGTGGCGCAGAAAAAAGACAATATCATGAATAATAAAAAGGCGGCGGCAAACCGTGTATCTGTAGAGCTTGTCAATGCTTCCGGCACAGGCATAGTAGTCCGTCTTGCACTGGAGGAGAAACCGGAAACAGAGGATCCCCTTATTGTGCGGGCAAAAATGCGAAGCATGGAAGAAAGAGAGATTGCTCTTGATACCCAGATTCCGAAAGAAAACAGCTATTATGTCTATGCACAGGGCGGGCTTGACAGCATTTATACCAATCCAGCAGATGCAGTCCGCTGTGCGGATGAGAAGATGGGAGTTGTGCTGAACCGAAACCAGCAGTATGTATGGGAGAGGGGAAATAAGAAGACGAAGATCCAGCTTAATATTGAAGATGTTCCCCAGGTAATGAAGGATGGAGTCTGGAAAGCGCAGGAAATCCAGAAAGAACTGGAAGGAACAGGTACCGTCATCGATCTTTCAGGCTGTACGCTGGACAGTGTGCTCTATGAGATCAGCGCTCAGAGGCCGGTTGCAGCGAAAACAGGAAAAAATAAAGGCGTTGTGATTGTGGGATACGATGAGTATAACACCTACCTTTATGATCCGAAGAAAAAAGAAGTTTATCCATACGGAATGAACGACAGCACGGCGCTTTTTGAAAAAGCCGGAAATATTTTCGTAAGCTATATAGAAGATATCATATATTGATCAGCCGGTAATAATCAGGTGTTATTGGAAAAATTCCATGGAACTTATTTACATTTCAGCAGGAATCGTTTAACATTAGTAAACAGGAGTGCTTTTATCTTTTCAGATATTTTCTGAAGGGACATAAAGAAAGGCAGAACGTGATACTTTATAATTTTGGGAGGAAGAGAAATGCAGAATAAGTTATTGAAAAAGTTTAATGAGATTTTTGGCAAAGATGGCGAAGTTCACGGCTATTTTGCCCCAGGTCGCGTGAATCTGATCGGTGAGCACACAGATTACAATGGAGGACATGTTTTCCCCTGTGCGCTGTCCATCGGTACTTATGGGTTTGCCCGTAAGAGACAGGATAATAAGCTTCGTTTTTATTCTGTTAATTTTGAAAAGCTTGGAGTTATCGAAACATCTCTTGAGGATCTGATTCCATCTGAGAAGGCAGGATGGACAAACTATCCAAAGGGTGTTATGTGGGCCTTCGAAAAGAGAGGATTTAAGATGCCCTGCGGCGTGGACTTCCTTATATATGGAAACATTCCAAATGGTTCAGGTCTTTCTTCCTCCGCATCCCTGGAGGTTCTCACAGGTCTGATGCTGAGAGAAGAGTATGGATTTGATACGCTTACTATGCAGGATCTGGCGATTATCGGCCAGTATTCAGAGAACAATTTCAATGGAATGAACTGCGGTATCATGGACCAGTTTGCAAGTGCAATGGGCAAGAAGGACTGTGCGATCTTTCTTGATACCAGCACTCTGAACTTTGAATATGCGCCTGTGAAGCTTCCCACTGCAAAGATTGTTATTACAAACAGTAAGGTGAAACACAGTCTGGTGGGTTCTGCATACAATGACAGACGAAATGAATGTGAAACGGCGTTAAAGGATCTTCAGACGGTTCTTGACATTAAGGCTCTCGGCGATCTGACAGAGGAGGAGTTCGAGGCAAATAAGGCAGTGATTAAAAGCGATGTGTGCCGCAGACGCGCCAAACATGCAGTTTATGAAAATCAGAGGGCGATAAAAGCTGTTCAGGCTCTCAAGGATAATAATATTGAGGAATTTGGAAGACTGATGAATGCTTCCCATGTATCTCTGCGCGATGATTATGAGGTATCCTGTGAGGAAATCGATATTCTGGTAGATCTGGCATGGAAGACTCCGGGAGTGATCGGCTCACGTATTACAGGAGGAGGCTTCGGAGGCTGTACAGTCAGCATCGTGGAGAACGACGGAGTAGACGGCTTTATCGAAACCATCGGTAAAAAATATAAAGAAAAGGTTGGACATGAGGCGGAATTTTATGTAGTTGAAATTGGCGACGGCGCTCATGTACTGTCATAAATAATAGGGGGAATCGGCAATGTTAAGCGAAAATATCAAGAAACTTGTACAGTATGGAATTGAGACAGGACTGACTCCTGTCTGCGAAAAAAATTATACGATCAATCTTCTTCTCGATGTATTTAAAGAAGACGAATATGTAGAGACAGAAGAAGAATACAGCAATATTAATCTTGAGGAGGTTCTCGAAGCGCTTCTGGACGAAGCAGTAAAGAGGGGGCTGATCGAGGACAGCATCGTGTACAGAGATCTGTTTGACACAAGGCTGATGAACTGCCTGATGCCGCGTCCGGCACAGGTTCAGAAAGAATTCTGGGACAAATATGAAAAGAGCCCGGAGGAGGCGACGGACTATTTTTACAAGTTAAGCCAGGATAGTGATTATATCCGCCGTTACCGCGTGTGCAGAGATCAGAAATGGTCTGTGGACAGTGAATTCGGAAAAATTGACATCACCATTAATCTTTCCAAACCGGAGAAGGATCCGAAGGCCATTGCAGCTGCGAAGCTTGCCAAGGCAAGCAGTTATCCGAAATGTCTCCTCTGTCCGGAGAACGAGGGATATGCAGGAAGAGCCAACCATCCGGCAAGGGAGAACCACAGGATTATTCCGATCACCGTCAATGACAGCCCATGGGGCTTCCAGTATTCTCCATATGTGTATTACAACGAGCACTGCATTGTATTTAACAGTCAGCATACGCCGATGAAGATTGAGAGAAATACCTTTGTAAAGCTGTTTGACTTTGTAAAGCTGTTCCCTCATTACTTCCTTGGTTCAAATGCAGACCTGCCGATCGTAGGAGGTTCTATTTTAAGCCATGACCATTTCCAGGGCGGACATTACACCTTTGCTATGGAAAAGGCTGAAATTGAGAAACATGTAACCATTCCGGGCTACGAAGATGTGGAGGCCGGAATTGTGAAGTGGCCTCTTTCCGTACTCAGGATCCGTCATAAAGATGAAAAGAGACTGATCGATCTGGCGACTCATGTACTGGAATGCTGGAGAGGCTATACAGATGAAGACGCATTTATTTATGCGGAGACAGACGGGGAGCCGCATAACACGATCACACCGATTGCACGTAAGTCAGGAGATCTCTTTGAGCTTGACCTTACACTCAGAAACAATATCACAACAGAAGAAAATCCTCTTGGGGTTTATCATCCCCATGCGCAGTACCATAACATCAAAAAAGAGAATATAGGACTTATTGAGGTTATGGGACTTGCGGTTCTTCCGGCAAGATTAAAGGAAGAGCTGGAGCTTCTGGAAGAGTATATTCTTGAAGGAAAGGATATTGCTTCCAATGAAAAAATTGAGAAACATGCTGCATGGGTAGAAGGCTTCCTTCCGAAATATGAGAAGATCGATAAAGACAATGTTCACGATATCCTCAGACTGGAGGTTGGAAATGTCTTTGTACATGTGCTTGAGGATGCAGGCGTGTATAAATGCACAGAAGAAGGCAGAAAGGCATTTATGAGATTTATTGAAACACTGTAAGACTGCCTGTGAGGCTCAGAGTAACCTGGCATTTGGAGGTAGAATGACATATGAATAAACGCAGAGCAAATATCAGAGGGAGAAGAGTGCTGGCCTGGATTCTGGCTGTGGTATTAATGGCGGGATGCATTCCTGTTCAGGCGGCAGAGTTTGGAACGGATTTCAGTGCAGAGGACATCTTTTCGGCAGGGGATGCAGGAGACATATTTACAGATCATACGGGAGATGTGCCGCCGGCTGTAACGCCGTTTCCTACAGGAACGCCGGAGGAAACGCCCACAGTAAGTCCCCAGCCCACTGTGACACCGGATGCAACGCCTACACCGGATGCAACGCCTACACCGGATGTAACACCGACACCGGAGTCTACGCCGACGCCCACAGTAACACCGGCTCCGACGGCAACGCCGACTCCTGTTCCGGAGGGATATATTCTGGTGCGCTTTGCTGAAACAAAGGATAAATATTATGAAGAACTGGATAAGCTGATCCGCTGGGATGAGGAGGTTCTTCTTCCCGATGTTCCGGGAAGGAAGGGAACAACAGGAAACTTCTGGAAGCTGGAAGAAGATAAAAATCTGGATAACAGCACATTCTGTGAAAATGCCGGAACAAAGGTGGCAATTAAGCGGAACGAGAGCTGGGGCGATTATATAGAGAATAAAGTCCTGACATTTTATGCGGCGAAGAAGTGTACGGTGACTCTGTATAATAATTCCGGTACAGATATCTATGACGGAGGAATCCTGGAAGCCTATGAGGGCGATACAGTGATCTTGCCGGATATGCCGGGAAGCAAGTATATAAATTACGGATGGACAAGCGTAAAAGGGGGAAGAGAGGTGGAATTCCAGCTCAATTCCCGGTACAGAGTCCTGGATGACCTGGATCTGTATATGATCCGTTATGCAGCTCTTAAAATTGAATTCCGTCTGCTTAACGGTTCTTCCAACAGCGCTTATTCCGATCTGACGATCACAGCCGTAAAAGGCGATAAAGTAAAACTGCCGGAAATTCCAAAGAGAACAGGCTATGCAGGCAAAGGCTGGTCAAAGACGAAAAACAAAGGAAGCGTGTCATATAAACAGGGACAGACCATTACCGTATCCGGAAATATGACGCTTTATGCAGTCCAGTCCAAGCTGCCCTACAGCATATCCTTTAACAACAACAGCGGAACAAGTACAAGCAAGACTTATTCATCTCTTAAGATGTATGCGGCAAAGAATCAGACGGTAACCCTTCCGGAGCTTCCGAAGGCAAAGGGATATCAGAATGTGGGATGGACAACTGCCAAAGGCAAGACTTCTCCTGTTTATAAGGCCGGTTCAAAGGTGAAAGTCACAAAGAACATGAAGTTCTATACAGTCCGCAGAAAGAGCAACTACTATAACGTGGAATTTTTCTACGGAAACGGCAAGAGCAATTCGGCATACAAGAAGCTGAAGATGCGCGTGGAGGAGGGAACAGAAATTACATTTCCGCTGGTTCCTGCCAGAAACGGTTACATCAACAAGGGGTGGTCAACAAGAAAGAATCCTGTGGTGGCAACCTCAAGAAAAACCTATACAGTAAAAAAGAATGTGAAGTTTTATGCTGTACAGGTAAAAGCGGTAAAGATTACTCTGCATAAGGTGACAGGGGAGGCAATCTCATCGACGACAATGGCAAAAGGCTCCACTTATACCCTGCCCTGTGTGAAAAATCCAACAGGATATACCTTTATGGGCTGGTCAGATATGCCGAGGCAGTCTGTAAATCCAAAATATGAGTCCGAGATGAAAATTAAGGTTGAGGAAGATATGGATTTATATGCGGTCGTCTTCAGAAAGGCTCATGAGCAGGACCTTTCGGCAGACGAGCTCTGGCAGTGGAATAACTATAAATATAAAAGAGTTGTGTTCGTCGGTGACTCCAGAACAGTCTATATGGAAAATGCGCTGAAGAGCATCGGGGCAAATACAACGGGAATCCAGTTTATCAGTAAGATTGGGGAAGGCCTGGACTGGTTCAGGACAGTTGCTTATCCGAAGCTTTACAGTATAGTAAAGGATGAATCTGTGAGTATCCTTGCGAAGCCTACGGCAGTTGTGGTAAATCTGGGGGTCAATGACCTGGAGAATCAGGAACAATATGTGCTGTACATGAATTCTATTGCAAAAGAACTGAAAAAACACAACTGCGAACTGTTTTTCATGTCGGTGAATCCGGTGAATCGCTCCATGCTGAAGGAAGCAGAAAAAAAAGACAGAAGCGAGGCAAAGATTCGTCTGTTTAACAACACTCTGCGCAGTGCGCTGGGCACACAGTACAGCTATATTGATACGTATTCCTATCTGAAGAATACAGGTTACGGTTTTGACAGCAGCAGTACAGGAGTCGGAGGAAATGACGACGGTCTTCATTATACAGCGAGAACCTATAAGAGAATTTTTAACTATTGCATGAAAGCTCTTGGATGAATCTGTAAAAATCTCCGGATACTCCTTGCATGATACTCTGGAATAGTCTATAATAGGCGAAACGGTTGTTATTCGGACACCGTTTCGTCTTTTATTCTCAAAAGGAATTCAGTTAATAAACGGCCTTATACAGGCGGGATAAAATATAATTTTATATGAAGAAAGAGGAATAGATATGAAGTTGACTACAGTAAAAGAAATTTACAGAGAACGGGAGAAATTCCTGGGTAAAGAGGTGACCGTAGGCGGATGGGTGCGAAGTGTCCGCGATTCCAAGACTTTCGGATTTATCGTACTTCACGACGGTACATTTTTTGAGACATTACAGATCGTTTATCATGACAGCATGGAAAACTTTGCAGAAATCTGTAAATTAAATGTGGGCGCTGCAATTATCGTAAAGGGTACTCTGGTAGCGACACCTCAGGCAAAGCAGCCATTTGAGATTCAGGCAGAAGAGGTAACTGTAGAAGGAGCTTCCGCATCTGATTATCCGCTGCAGAAGAAGCGTCACAGCCTTGAGTTCCTGAGAACAATGACACACCTTCGTCAGAGAACAAATACATTCCAGGCTGTTTTCCGTGTGCGTTCTCTCTGCGCATATGCGATCCATCAGTTCTTCCAGGAGAGAGGATTCGTTTATGTTCACACTCCTCTTATCACAGGAAGCGACTGTGAGGGTGCAGGAGAGATGTTCCAGGTTACAACGATGGATATGAAGAACATTCCTGTGACAGAGGATGGAAACATCGATTATGCACAGGACTTTTTCGGCAAGGAGACCAATCTTACTGTAAGCGGTCAGCTTAACTGTGAGACATTTGCTCAGGCATTCCGTAATGTTTATACATTCGGACCGACCTTCCGTGCAGAGAATTCCAATACAACACGCCACGCAGCAGAGTTCTGGATGATCGAGCCGGAAATTGCATTTGCAGATCTGGAAGACAACATGGATCTGGCAGAATCCATGCTGAAATATGTGATCCGTTATGTACTTGAGAACGCTCCGGAGGAGATGAACTTCTTTAATTCCTTTGTAGATAAAGGACTTCTTGACAGACTGAACCACGTTATGACTTCCGATTTCGCGAGAGTGACATATACAGAGGCAGTGGAGCTCCTGGAGAAAAACAATGATAAATTTGATTATAAGGTATTCTGGGGCTGCGATCTGCAGACAGAGCATGAGCGCTATCTCACAGAGCAGATCTTCAAAAAACCTGTCTTCGTAACCGATTATCCGAAGGAAATCAAGGCCTTCTACATGAAACTCAATGAGGATGGAAAGACAGTTGCGGCAATGGACTGCCTTGTGCCGGGAATCGGAGAGATCATCGGAGGAAGCCAGAGAGAGGACGATTATGACAAGCTGAAAAACCGTATGGATGAGCTGGGACTGAAAGCAGAGGATTATCAGTTCTATCTCGATCTTCGTAAATATGGTTCTACCCGTCATGCAGGCTATGGCCTGGGCTTCGAACGCTGTGTAATGTACCTGACAGGTATGGGCAATATCCGCGACGTTATTCCGTTCCCAAGAACAGTTAAAAACTGCGATTTATAATCTGTGATCTAAAACAGGTTCAGGTAAGAAAGAGAGATTGGCATGAGATTTATTCATCTTGCAGACGTACATTTAGGAGCAGTCCCGGACAGGGGCTGCGCCTGGAGCAGCTGGCGGGAGGGACAAATCTGGGAAACTTTCCGCCGGGTTATTGCGGTCATCCGTGAGAATCCGGTGGATTTGTTGTTTATAGCAGGAGATTTATTCCACCGCCAGCCTTTATTAAGGGAATTAAAAGAAGTAAATTATCTTTTTTCCACCATTCCGGATACAAGAATCTATCTGATGGCCGGAAACCACGATTATATGAAGCCCGGCTCCTTTTACAGAGATTTTCAGTGGGAGAGCAATGTGACCTTTTTTCAGGGAGAAAAGCCTGTCTGTGTAAAGGATGAAAAGCTGGATGTATATGTATATGGGCTGAGCTACGAACACCAGGAGATCACAGCTCCTCTTTATGACGGGATGCGCCCCAGGGACGGAGAAGGACTTCATATCCTTCTGGCTCACGGAGGGGACGCGCAGCACATACCCATGAATGTGAAGGGCATATCTGCCGCAGGATTCGATTATATTGCCATGGGGCATATCCATAAGCCTCAGATCCTTCTGAGGGATAAGGCGGCATATGCAGGGGCTCTGGAGCCTATTGACAGGAATGATCTGGGCGCCCACGGATATATTGAGGGACATCTGGAAAGCGGAAGACTGCGCACAACCTTTGTGCCCTTTGCGGCCAGCTCCTACGAGCAGATCATCCTGCCTCTGGACGAGGAGTCGACACAGGCTTCTCTTGAGGATGCGCTTGACGGGGAAATGGAAAAGAGAGGCAGATGCAATATTTTCCGTGTGATCCTGAAAGGCAGCCGTGCGCCGGAGCTTCTTCTGATTCCGGAAAAACTGAAATCAATGGGGAACGTGACAGAGGTTCTCGATGAATCCAGACCGGCATATGATCTGGAGGAACTTCGCAAGCAGTACAGCGGGACGCTTATCGGGGACTATATCAGCTTTTTCCTGGCAAGGGACAGGAATGTTGTGGAAGAAAAAGCTCTGTATTACGGGCTTCAGGCGTTGCTGGAGACGAGCAGATAACAGGCGGTGACAGGAAAATTATGATTATCAGACAATTAGTGATTAAGAATTTTGGCAAAATCCATGACAGGACACTTACGTTTTCACCGGGGATCAATGTTCTTTATGGAGAGAATGAAAGCGGGAAGACTACGGTTCACACCTTCATTAAGGGAATGCTGTACGGGATGACCAGAATGAGGGGAAAGGCTGCCAGAAACGATGCATATTCAAGCTATGAGCCATGGGAAAACCCATCTGTCTATGGAGGAAGTATGTGGTTTTCCCATAAGGGCAGAAACTTCCGGCTTATGAGAAATTTTTCCAGGACAAATGTTCAGGGAGAGCTTCTGTGTGAGGACGACGGAAGTCTGCTGGATCCGGAGCAGGGAGTTCTGGAAGGCATACTTGGGGTCAGTGAGGCGGTATATGACAATACAGTCTCTGTCGCCCAGTTAAAGAGCGTCACAGGACAGGATCTTGTGCGGGAGCTCCAGAATTATATGGCCAGCTATCAGGGGACAGGAGATAATTCCATTGACCTGGGACGGGCCATGCAGATGCTGAAAATGTCCAGAAAAGGCTTCCAGGTTCAGGAAGACCGGAAAAAAAAGGAACTGGAAAAAGAGCAGGAAAAAATCGGGACAAAAATAGAATACCTTCGGGGAGAGCTGGAGGAGCTTCAGGAAAAAAGCGCCCAGGTGGAAAAGAAGGAGGAATCTCTCCGAATGAAACCGGGAGAAGACGACGGAGAGGCGATCCTTGACGAGAGAATCGATGCCATCCGTGGGAAAAAGGCCGTTACAGGGATCGCGACAGCCCTTGTACTCCTGGCAGGAGCAGGGGGAGGCGCAGCCCTTATAACGGCTATGGACCTGCTGGTTCCGGGGATTTTGTGTATTGCGGCGGGAATCCTTCTTTCTGCAGCAGGATTTGTGCATAACATACGTCTTGGAGAGGAACTGGAGCGGAGGACCCGCCTGAAAGAGAAATGGCTTTCCAGACAGGAGAAAATCAAATGGAATAAGGAGAATCTTGGAGAGGCCCTCAATGAAAAGGAAACAGCCTTCAGGAATCTTCAGGCAGAGTATAAGGAATATGTGGAGAATGCATATCTTCCCAGTCTTGAGGGGATGGAGATCCAGGCTCTTAATATGGCTATGGATACGATCGAGGCTCTTTCGGGAAATATCCACGATCAGGTTGGGATCCGCCTGAAAAAGAGAACCTCTCAGATTTTGAGTGAAATTACAGGGGGAAAGTATCAGGAAGTGCTGATGGACAGAAACCTTCATATGACAGTGAATACCAGCGACCGTACAGTGCCTCTGGAGCGCCTCAGCCGCGGTACCATGGAACAGATTTACTTTGCTCTGAGAATGGCGGCAGGAGAGCTTCTGTGCGGCTCAGAGCCCTTTCCCGTAATCCTTGACGATGTCTTCGGCATGTACGACGAGGAGCGCCTTGGGGCGGTTCTCCGCTGGCTTTATAAAGAACAAAAACAGATCATTATCAGTACCTGCCATAAAAGAGAAATGGAAATCCTGGATAAAGAAGGGATTCCGTACAATAAGCTTTTTCTCACAAAAGAATAAGAAAAAAATCAGGCGGCTCCGTTATGGAGCCGCCTGAATCCTTTTTTTAGGCATATGTGACGAAAGCTTATTTATCGTACTGAGCCATGTAATTGTTTACGCAGCGCTTGATTCGGTCAACCGGGTTAAGAAGATGGCTGACAGATAAGTCATGGTTCAGAGTATCGATGATCAGGGCGATGTATTTGCTCATGTCACAGGTGATATAGTAGTCGCGGGTAAGAAGCTCCGGTGTCTGATAGATCAGGTTTGTGGTGAGGAGCTTGTCAAACACACCGTTTTTCTGTGCCTCATCAAATTTCTCCAGACCGTTTGTAAACAGACCGAAGGTTGCACAGATATAAATTCTGCCGGCGCCTCTTTCTTTCAGAAGAGAAGCGATTTTAAGGACTGTGGAGCCTGAGGAGATCATATCGTCTACAAGCATAATGTCCTTTCCTTTAAGGTTCGGGCCGAGGAACTCGTAAGCTGCGATAGGATGGCGTCCGTTTACCAGCTTGGAGTAATCAAGACGTTTATAGTACATACCCATATCAACGCCGAGAATATTTGCAAGATAAATGGCACGGTTCATGCTTCCCTCGTCCGGGCTGACAACCATGAAATGGTCGTTGTCAATATGAAGGCCCTCTTCATTCTTGAGAAGCGCCTTGATAAACTGATAGGAAGGCTGAACAGTTTCGAAGCCGTGAAGAGGTGTGGCATTCTGGATACGTGCATCGTGGGCGTCAAAGGTGATGATGTTCTCAACACCCATGTTTACCAGTTCCTGAAGAGCAGTAGCGCAGTCAAGAGATTCTCTTCCCTGACGGATGCTCTGGCGGCTCTCGTAGAGGTAAGGCATGATTACGTTGATTCTTCTTGCTTTTCCGCTGATGGCGCCGATTACACGCTTCAGATCCTGAAAATGGTCATCAGGGGACATCAGATTTGTGTACTGTCCGATGGAGTAGGTGATGCTGTAGTTGCATACATCTACCATGATATAGATATCGTCGCCGCGAACGGATTCGGAAATGGAGCATTTCGCTTCACCGGAACCGAAACGGGCATTCTGAACCTGGATCTCATAAGAATCTCTCTGATATCCTTCAAATGCAAAGGATTCCAGTTCTTTATGCTGACGTTCATGACGCCACTTTATAAGCCAGTCATTTACCTTGTCACCAAGGTCCTTGCAGCTTATTAATGGAATCAGACCAAGTCTTCCAACCGGAAGTGTAGTTAAATCTTTTGTAGTTACCTGTGCCATGCGTTATTTTCCTCCTAAAAATATTTTCTGTATTCGGATATCCTTCCCGACTAATTTTACCATATGGTAATTGCTGGCGATTCGGGAAAAAGTTCTCTCGGAATAGGTTTCCGAAAAGTTTTCAAGTTTCAGGTTTGTAGAAATAATTGTAGGCTTTCTGTGCATGATCCTCTCATTAATGCACAAAAACAACTGGGAAGAGACAAAACTGTTGGTAAGTTCGGTTCCCAGGTCATCAATGATCAGAAGATCGCTGTCAAAAACAAATTCCTCTGCGCTTGTGTCTTCCTTTCGGGAAAATGCAGACCCTGCAAGGAGATCGAAAAGATCAAATGCAGAGAAATACATAACGCAATGCGCAGACTCCAGAAGCTCATGGGCAATGCAGTGGGAAAGAAATGTCTTGCCGACTCCTGTATCTCCGTAGAGAAAGAGATTCTCGAAGGAGGTGTCAAAATTTTTGACAAAGCTTCTGGCTATGTCATAGGCGCGCCGTGCGGTCTGACGCTCGGTGAGCCCTGTTGCTTCGTTCTTCATTGTATCAGAATAGTAATCAAAAGAAAAGTGGTCAAAGTTCTCTTTTTTAAGAATTTCTTTTAAATTTGACTGTGTATAGAGCAATTCGATCTCTGCTTTTTTGAAACAGGTGCATTTTTTGCTGTTAACATAGCCGGTATCCTGACACAGGGGACAGTCGTAAGGGAGCTCAAGATAATCTGCGGGATAACCGCTGCAGGCCAGAAGGGCCGTGCGTTCCTGAGCCAGAAGGGCGATGGATGCCTTAAGGTCTGCGAGGCTTTCCCTGCTCCCGCTTAAGAGGGCGCGGGCCTTAGAGGCGCTTAAAGAAGCTACTTCCTCGTCTATTTCCCTGAGACGGGGGAGTTTTTCGTAGGCTTCTTTCGTGTGCTCTTCCAGAATACGTCTGTTTTTGGCCTGTATCTTATTATATTCCCTCATGATCGTATCGTACTGATAGTTCTGTAAAGGCATAGGCTGCCTCCTTTGCTGTTATGCTGCCCGGAAGATCCGGGGGATTAATGATTCAGCAGCTTTTTTTCATATTCATCGAAATCGTATTCCCTCTGATGGAAGTTATTGAAACGATTATTATTGGAAGGTTTTTGCTGTCTGCCGGTCTGCTGCCTGCTTTTTTCCAGCTTGCGCTGCTTGTGCTGCGCATCAAGACGGCGGATATCTTCCATATTTTTCACATTTTTTTCTTTCCAGCCCGTAAGGATCTTATCTGCATACTGGAAGCTTGGCTGTCCTGTCTGAAGAACAGTCCGGCTGCAGGCCTCCTGGATAAGGTCCATGGTGAAGCCGTAGTCATGAAGCCAGGCATTCATAAGGGAAATTTCCGTTTCTACCGGATTTCTTCCGCTGATGCCCATGGCCTTCAGAATGGTGTAATATTCTTTGGCATAGCGGGAATTGGCTTCTTTTGCCATTGCTACGCTGGTGATTCCTTCCTGAGCCCACGCCATTGCTACGGTTTCTATGTAGCGGATGCTCTTATGTCCCCGGCTTACGCTGTATTCGATCAGATATTCGATCAGGTCAGGAGATAGCTTCAGCTCGTCATAGAAAAACAGGATCTTTTTCATTTCTCCCGGAGTAAGGGTTTTGCCAAGGTACTGCTCCGCTATATATAGAAGCTGAATGATCTCTTCATTTTGCTTTAGCTCCTTTACCCGGTCTGCAGTAAGAGACTTGGGAGCAGGCGCAGATTCCCGGCTGGGGGGATTTGCTGATTCCCCGGGGGAAAGGGTTGCTGCAGGGGCAGAGGCATCAAAAGAGACGGAAGTCTCCTGTGTGTCAGCCTGTGCCAAAGCAGAAGAAGGCATCTTCATACAGATTGCTGCAATACTGCCCTGAGAAGTATATTCCAGGGAAAGCAGTTTCTTTTCTTCCCAGTATTTCAGGGCGCGGAGAAGATCTCTCTCTGTGCAGAGAAGGCGGTCTGCCATCTGCTCCAGTCCGAAAGCCTCCTGAGAGGAGAGGGTGCGGAGAAGATAGATATAGACCTTGACGAATTCGCCGTTTGCTTCCGGCATATAGTCGTCAATAAAAATATTGGATAAAACAGTAACCTCCGTCCGGGAGGAATTCCGAAGAGTAATCATTCGAAAACACAGCTCACTTTCTTATAAATTCCAGTTCCTTATACTGAGACTACATGGATTATAGCACAACCCCTTTTAAAAGAGAATAGCTGATTTTTTTTCCGGGCCGGGCAGAATCGGAGAATAAGGGGCTTTTTTATTATTCCACAATCCTGTGTGGATAATGTGGATAATGTGGAAAAACGTAAACCGATATAAATTATTGGAAACCTGTAAAAGTGAGAAATATGTAAGAAATACGCAGATTCTGCTGTAGAATCATGTCAGATTATGTTAAGTGAATTATACACACTAAAATCCACAGAGATTTCTCCGGTTAAATGTGTATAACCGTGTGGATAATGTGGATAACTTTGAGGATTCCTTGAAAATAAAGGCTTTTGCGTGTGTGGATAAAACGTGTATAAATCCAACTGTTTTCCACAGCAAAAAAAACGGATCTCACAGAGCTCCCTTATAGGGATGCTGTCAGATCCGTTAAAAAGATTTTTATTTACCTAATAAATGTTCTCCGATGTTGACAACGTCTCCGGCTCCCATGGTGATGAGCAGATCTCCGGAAGAGCAGTTTCCGAGAAGGAAATTCTCGATCTCGTCAAAGGTCGGGAAATATTCGCAGGGAGTTCCCAGCTCTGCAATCAGTTTTTGCAGATCAGCGGAAGAGATTCCCAGGTCATCGGTTTCTCTCGCCGCATAAATATCCGCCAGAACTACATGGTCTGCCAGGGAAAGTGCCCGGGCAAATTCCGGAAGCAGAGCCTTGGTACGGGTGTATGTATGAGGCTGGAAAACACACCAGATTTTTTTGTGCGGGTAATTTCCGGAGGCTGTCAGGGTAGCCTCGATCTCAGTGGGGTGGTGAGCGTAATCGTCGATGACGGTCACTCCGCCAACCTCGCCTTTATACTGGAAACGGCGGTCTGTTCCGGTGAAGCTTCCAAGACCGCGGATGATGCTCTCCTCGTCAAGGCCCAGAAGATGTCCGAGGGCTGCGGAGGCAAGGGCGTTGGAAACATTGTGGAGTCCGGGAACCTTCAGGAAATAGCTTCCGACTTTGACGCCGTCTTTTAAGACATCAAAGGAAGCGCGTCCGTATTTGTCGTAGGTGATATTTGCCGCTGTATAATCCGCGGGATTTTCAAGGCTGTAGGTGATGACCCTGCACAAAAGACCGTCGGTGATCTCCCTGTAATTGGGGATATCAGCGTTGATGATGAGAGTTCCGTCGGAAGGAAGGAGCTCTGCAAAACGGCGGAAGGAGCGGCGGATATCGTCGATATCCTTGAAGAAATCCAGATGATCCGCATCGATGTTGAGGATAACGCTGATCTTCGGGAAAAAGCTCAAAAAGCTGTTTGTATATTCGCAGGCTTCCGTGACAAAGGTCTCAGATTTGCCCACCCGGATGTTTCCGCCGATTGCAGGAAGAATGCCGCCTACGCTGATGGTAGGATCGCATTTTCCCTCAAGGAGAATATGGGAAACCATGGAAGTTGTGGTAGTTTTGCCATGGGTACCTGCAATTGCGATGGGAGTTTCGTAATTGCGCATAATCTGTCCGAGAAGCTCTGCCCGTGTGAGCATGGGAAGGTTTCTGGAGGCTGCGCAGGCAAATTCCGGATTGTCAGGGTGGATGGCTGCTGTATAGACAACAACCTCGACCTCATCGGTAATGTTGGAAGCACGCTGGCCGTAGTAGATTTTGGCTCCCTTTTCTTCAAGGGATTTCGTGAGCGGGCTTTCCTTTGCGTCGGAACCGGAAATCATGAAATTTTCACCCAGCAGGATCTCTGCAAGGCCGCTCATGCTGATTCCGCCGATTCCGATAAAATGAATATGAAGGGGTTTATGAAAGTCTATCTGATACATAATAATCTCCTTAAATAAGTAAATGAGTAGTATAAAACCATTATAACCCCAAGAGGTTTAATTGAAAAGTGTTTCTTGCCCGTTTTTTCCCAACTGCCGCGGAAGAGAGAAGAATTTCCGGCGAAATCCGGAGGCGGAGATGCCATTGTAATTGCAAATATCATAATTCGACAAAAAAATAATTGATACGACAGAATAACTGTAAAAATTGCATAAGTAAAAATAAGAAAATGGAAAAAATAGATGTAAAATAGAATAAAAGACAGATGAAAAAATTGTAAAATATGTTCACTAATAGATGAAAGTGTGGTATAATTAGAAAATCATAATGTACAAGAGGTGATTGCATGATTAAGAAAGAGATGATAGCCATGCTTTTAGCTGGCGGCCAGGGCAGCAGGCTGGGTGTACTTACAGAAAAGGTAGCGAAACCTGCAGTTGCTTTCGGCGGAAAGTACCGTATCATAGACTTCCCTTTAAGTAACTGCATTAACTCGGGTATAGATACAGTTGGTGTGCTTACACAGTATCAGCCGTTAAGACTGAATACGCATATCGGTATCGGTATTCCGTGGGATCTTGACAGGAATGAAGGCGGCGTGACCGTACTTCCTCCATATGAGAAGAGTACAAGCAGTGAGTGGTATACAGGAACAGCGAATGCAATTTTCCAGAATATGGATTACATGGAGCAGTATAATCCTGATTATGTGCTTATTTTATCCGGTGACCATATTTATAAGATGGATTATGAGGTTATGCTTGATTTCCACAAGGCAAATAAGGCGGATATTACCATTGCCTGTATGCCTGTGCCGATGGAAGAAGCGAGCCGTTTCGGAATCCTGGTAACAGATGACACCGGAAGAATTACAGAATTTGAAGAGAAACCGGAGCATCCGAGCAGCAATCTGGCTTCTATGGGTATTTATATCTTCAGCTGGCCGGTGCTGAGGGAGGCGCTGATCGCTTTGAAGGATCAGAACGGATGCGATTTCGGTAAACATATTCTCCCGTACTGCAAAGAGAAGGGAGATCGTCTTTTCGCGTATGAATATAACGGATACTGGAAAGACGTAGGAACTCTGGGCTCTTATTGGGAAGCAAATATGGAGCTTATTGATATTATTCCTGAATTTAATCTCTATGAGGAGTTCTGGAAGATTTATACAAAGGGAGATATCATTCCTCCGCAGTATATTTCTGCTGACGCAGTTGTTGACAGGTGTCTGATCGGCGAAGGAGCGGAGATTTACGGAGAGGTACATAATTCCATCATCGGACCGAACGTTGTTATTGGTAAGGGAAGCGTGATCCGTGATTCCATTATCATGCGTAATTCCTCCGTCGGAGAGGGAACTGTGATGGACAAGGCGATTGTTGCCGAAGATGTAACAATTGGAAACAATGTTGTGATCGGATGCGGCGAGGAGGTTCCCAATGTGCTTAAACCTGCGGTTTATGCCTTTGGAATCGCTACGATCGGCGAGCGCAGCGTGATTCCGAACAATGTGCGTATCGGCAAGAACACCGCCATTTCCGGTATTACTACGGCCGAAGACTATCCGGACGGGGAGCTGGCAGGCGGACAGGTAATAGCAGCAAAGGACGGTGACAAGGCATGAGAGCAATTGGTATTATTTTAGCCGGCGGAAACAATAACCGCATGAGAGAATTATCGAATAAGAGAGCGATCGCAGCGATGCCTATCGCGGGAAGCTACAGAAGCATTGACTTTGCCCTCAGCAATATGGCGAACTCCCATATTCAGAAGGTTGCAGTTCTGACACAGTATAATGCGCGTTCCCTGAATGAGCATTTAAGCTCCTCCAAATGGTGGGATTTCGGACGTAAGCAGGGGGGACTTTATGTGTTTACACCGACGATCACCAAGGAGAACAGTCTTTGGTATCAGGGCACCGCTGATGCGATTTATCAGAATCTGTCCTTCCTTAAAAACAGCCACGAGCCCTACGTTGTGATTGCATCCGGAGACGGTATTTATAAACTGGATTATAACAAGGTGCTGGAATATCATATTGCGAAACGCGCAGATGTGACAGTGGTATGTACGACCTGCAAAGACCAGAGCGAGGTGGAGCGCTTCGGCGTGCTCCGCATGAACGAGGACTGCAGAATCGAGGAATTTGAAGAAAAGCCTATGGTTTCCGCTTACAATACGGTTTCCACAGGTATTTATGTCATCCGCAGAAGACAGCTGATCGAGCTGATCGAAAAAGCTGCCCAGGATGGAAGACATGATTTTGTAAGAGATATTCTGATCCGTTATAAAAATCTCAAGAGGATTTACGGATATAAGATCGATACTTACTGGAGCAATATTTCCACAGCAGACGCTTATTACAGAACGAATATGGCATTCCTGGAACCGGAGATCAGAAATTATTTCTTCAAGCAGGAGCCTTCCATCAAGACAAAGATCGACGATCTTCCCCCGGCGAAATATAACCCGGGCGCAGTTGTGAAGAACAGTCTTGTTGCCAGCGGCTGTATCATTAACGGTACAGTGGAAAACTCCGTCCTGTTTAAGGATGTCTTTGTGGGAAACAATTGTGTGATCAAGAATTCAGTGATTTTAAACAATGTGTATCTGGGGGATAATACGCATATTGAGAACTGTGTTGTTGAGAGCCGTGATACGATCCGGGCAAATTCATACTATTGCGGAGAAGGCGATGTAAAGATCGTGGTAGAGAAGAACGAGCGCTATGCGCTGTAAGAGAAAGGAACTAAAAAGGAAGGCGAAAGGGGCCAGGCAAAAATGAATATAACAGATGTACGAGTGAGAAAAGTTGCAAAAGAAGGTAAGATGAAAGCGGTTGTTTCCATTACTATAGACGAAGAGTTTGTAGTACATGATATTAAGGTGATCGAAGGAGAAAAAGGTCTTTTTATTGCTATGCCAAGCCGTAAGGCTGCTGACGGCGAATATCGTGATATCGCTCATCCGATCAATTCTGCAACCCGTGACAGGATTCAGGGGATCATCCTGGAGAAGTTCAGGGAAGTAATGGAAGCAGAGGAGAAAGGTGAAGAAGCTGCCGAATAAAACAACATTTCTTAATCATGCATGAATGCAGAACTGGCGGCGCTCCCGAAGGGGGGCGCTGCTTTTTGTCCGTTTTTAGAGGGATTCGTGGAATTAGGAAAATCATATGTTACATAATTGTTACGAAAGTTAAATAAAAGTGTTGAAAATATTTCGAAATATGTTATACTGATACAGCGGACAGAAAGCAAGGCGAGACTGTCCTGTGAGACATTTTGGCGTAAAAGAGTTTCGAAACAGGAACATACAGGCTGAAATGTGTAAAAAAGCAAGAGGAGTTTGATTTATGAAAAAAAGCATGATCGTTTCCTTGCTGCTGGCAGGGATTTTAAGTGTTTCTTCCGTTGCCTATGCAGCAGAAGATGAAATTGCAGATATGCAGGCGTGGAAGCAGGAGGCGGAAGCGAACCTGGAAGCAGCACAGGCGAATATCGGAAGCCTGGAAGATAAAAAACAGGAACTGGAAGCTTATCTGGCAGATCTGAATACACAGTATGAGGAGCTGACCAACAGTATTTCAGAGTTAAGTATAGAAGCGGCAAAGAAGGAAGAAGGGCTGAAGAAGCTCCGCAGAGATTTAAAGAAAGCCAAAAAGGCTGCAAAGAAGCAGTATGAAGCCATGAAGCTGCGTATCGTATATATGTATGAGAAGGGAAGAACTAATACCCTGGAGCTTTTGCTGTCCTCCGGAAGCGTAGCGGAGTTTATTAACAGGGCGGATAATATTTCCCAGATTTCCCAGTATGACAGGGATATGCTTAAAAAATATGAAAGTCTTCAGGCGGACATCTGTGAAAAAGAGAAAGAAATGAAAGAGGAAGTGGATGCGGTAAATGCACTGATGACAGAGACTTCTGCAAAGAAGCAGGAGGTACAGAATCTTGCGGCAGGCACGGGAGATGAAATTTCTTATTATATTGCTCAGATCAGTGCCAGCGAGGAAGAGGCGGCTGCCTTAAGACAGGAAATTGCAAGTGCAGATATGAGTATCGCGGCTCTGGTACAGCAGGCGGAGGAGGAAGCTGCCCGCCAGGAGGCTGCACAGGAGCAGGAAGAGGCTGCAGAAGAAGATTACGAGGAGGATTACGGGGAGACAGAGGAATCTTCGGGAGATTCTTATGAGGATTCTTCTGAAGACGGCAGTTCCGGGGAAGAAACGGAATCTCAGGACAGCGGCTCTCAGGAGTCATCGGGAAGCTCCGGAGAGGGAACATATCTCGGAAATTTCACCCTGACTGCATACTGTAACTGCGCGCAGTGCTGCGGAACAGCCGGAAATCTTACAGCAAGCGGAACAGTTCCTGCGGCAGGCCGTACAGTTGCCATGGCGGGAGTTCCCTTTGGAACACAGCTTTTGATCAATGGAAATGTATACACAGTGGAGGATCTGGGAACGCCTTACGGACATGTGGATATCTATTTTAATACCCATGCAGAGGCTTTGAGCTTCGGTCTTCAGAGCGCTGAGGTATACAGACTGAATTAAGGAAGTAAGAAAAGTGAAAATTTGCGGATTTAATAAGACAACCCTGCTGGACTATCCCGGCAGGGTTGCCTGTACGATTTTTTTAGGCGGATGTAATTTCCGGTGCCCGTTCTGTCAGAACAGCAGTCTTGTTCTGGCGCCGGAGAAAGAACCTGCCTATGAGGAAGAGGAGATTCTTAAATTTCTCAAAAAAAGAAAAGGGATTCTGGACGGTGTCTGCGTGTCCGGAGGAGAGCCGGCCATTGCGTCGGGGCTGCCGGAATTTCTTGGCAGGATTAAGGAGCTTGGGTACGAAATCAAGCTGGATACCAACGGCTCAAGACCTCAGGTGGTGAAAGCACTGGCAAAAGAAGGACTGGTGGACAAGGTTGCCGTGGATATCAAAGCCTGTCCGGATAATTATAAGACTCTGGCAGGGCTTGACAATCCGGATGTGGACGCTGTAAAGGAAACAGTGGAATTTCTGATGAAGGGAAAGCTGGATTATGAATTTCGTACCACCGTGGTGCGTGAACTTCATACAGAAAGAGATTTCAGGGAAATCGGTCAGTGGCTGAAGGGAGCGAAGGCGTATTACCTGCAGGCTTACAGGGACTCCGAGGGAGTCCTTAAGCCTGGGTTCGGCAGCTATTCCCTGGAGGAATTAAAGGGATTTCGCGAGATTCTTCTGGAAACCATCCCATTAGTGGAGATTCGGGGCATCGATTGAGCGGTACCAGTAGCCGCCGCGGTTTCTGGGCAGATGGATCAAACGGGATTCCCGGAAATAGGGAAATCCGAACATATTGGCCATAAAGCGTTCCTGTTGGTCGTAGCTGCCCGGGACGCCAAGGATGTACCTGCCTCCGGGGCGGACGCCGAGAAGAAGGTGGCCGAAATGATAAAATCCGTACTGCAGAAAGCGGTTGTTCCTAAGAGCCCGTGTGCAGGGCGGAAATCCCATCAGATCGTTGGGGTGGATTTTCATGCAGCAGAGGAAATCCGCATCATCAAAGGGAGTAAATTCTTTTCCCGGGAAAGGACAGGGCTGTCTTTTGGGGACAGTGAAATCAGCTTCGACATTGGTCGGAGCTTTTTCTTTTGAGGGCGGTTCCCGGAGAGACTGGCTGCCGGAAGTGTGTGAGGCGATTTCCGGCGGAGTCAGGGATTGAATCCGGGATTCGGAAGGAGAACGATCAAAGTCAGGGGACTTTGGAGCGTCGGTGGAATCATTAAAGCCGGGCTTCTTTGGAGAGGCGGCGGAACGGTCAAAGCTAGGTTCTCTTGGAGCGTCGGTGGAATCGTTAAAGCCGGGCTCCTTTGGAGAGGCGGCGGAACGGTCAAAGCCAGGTTCTCTTGGAGCGTCGGTGGAATCGTTAAGGCCGGGCTCCTTTGGAACGGCAGTGGAACGGCCAAAGCCAGGTTCTCTTGGAGAGGCGGTGGAATCGTTAAAGCCGGGCTCCTTTGGAACATCAATGGAGCGGCTAAGGTCGGGCTTTTGGGGAACATCGGTGTAGTCGTCAAAATCGGGCTTTTTTGGAGCATCAACGGAATCTTCAAAGTTATGGGCTCCTGCTTTGTCAGAATTATCCTCCGGGGAGTACGGCTCTGAAGAGTCAGGAGATGCGTGAGAGGATGGTGGCTGCGGAGAGCCAGAAACATGATCTGAAGCGTCATTGGAAGAGCCGTCAAAAGTCACAGGCTGGGGAGCGTCAGCCGCATGATCCGGGCTGGCGGAGTCTTCCGGTTTTTCCGGGGAAGGCGAAGCGGGGAGCCGAAGGCTGATTTCTCGGAAATCATCCGGCCTCACAGGAAGATCATCCCACTCTGTTCCATAGAACCCTCCCGCCTGTGTCCGAATGATGATACCTCCGACCTGTTCGAAGGAGATTCCGGAATAAGCAAGGTTTGCAGGATCACATTCCAGGATGCAATCTGCCATATCTGCCGCAGTATTACAGGAGCCCAGAAGGATTCCGTTTATCAGGCCGTCTTTTCTGAAGAAGGCGTATATTTGTGCTTCCATCTGGGGCGGAAGTCCCGGACAGTGGAGATGGAGTTCGATCCTGCATGAGGAATTTTTGATCTCGACCTTAAGGAAACCGCAGTTTTCCGCTTTTTTCCCTTTCTGATATTCGTATACATATGCGATGAAACGCTGATATCCGGACAAAAAAATGCCTCCATAAAATTCATTCACTCATGTATATTCCCTTTGGACTGAAATTATGTAAAAAATATTTGAAAAATTTCAAAAAATATGTTGACAAACTACAATTTATGACCTATAATAACTCATGCATCAGCGATGAAGCAGTCGCGGAAATGCAAATCGAAGCGTGGCTCAGTTTGGTAGAGCGCTGCGTTCGGGACGCAGAGGTCGTGGGTTCGAATCCCGTCGCTTCGACTACTTAGATAAATCGAGGGTTTCAGATTTAGCAAGGACATACGGTTGTGTTACCATGTGTTACTTCCCTGTTAATTTCTGACAATACCCTCGATTTTTTTTATGCGTGAATTCTGCTTTTTTCGTTTGCAAAGACATATTCACAGTGGTAGCCGTATTTTTTATGTGGCCGTACAGTTTTCTTGCGGTTTCTCTGCTAAGTTCTAACCGTTTGATTGTCCTATGCATGTATACTCTTATGCCGTCGTCTATAATTTTCTCCAGTTCCATGTCTGGGAACAGGTCATTTTCAAAAAAACTTGTATAGTCTGTATAATATAAAACCTATGATAAAGAGTTGCTTGTCAGCTTTTATCATTTATGCTGCACTATCATGGAACAACCGTGTTACAGGGTGGCTGACCTCTATTCTACATAGAATGGGGCGTATTGCCGGGAGCGGGGAGGAAACAGCGATAGCGCTTTTTGACACGAAAAAGCGCATTTTGAACAATGTCTCTTGTTTTGAGGTTTCAAGTAGTATATTCTGAAAGTATCAGAAAAACAAGGGGGTCAGATGAGAGATGAAAAAAGCAGGGATATGTCTGCTGTTTTTGGCACTGCTGCTCTTTTGCCGGGGGAAGAAGGTATATGGACAGGGAGGCGTAATCTGCATGGTGAAGCCGCCTTATGATATTCCTGTGGCAGTGGTACAGGAACAGGGGAATCTGGCGGAGGGAGTTCGGATATTGGACCGGATTTCTTACACGGGATTTCTGGAGCAGGGAGAAATGTGCACCTTTCCCGCTGTGTGGGATTTCAGTAAAGTGAATGTCGGACAGACCGGAGTGTATCAGGCAGAGGGAAGGATGGAGCTTCCTCAGGGATACAGTCTGGGGACGGGAGTGGAAGCTCCGAAGGTATATGCCGGAGTTTCGGTGCAGAAAAAGTGGATGCCGGAAATTAACGCATATTATAAAATGAGTTCTGCAGGTCTGTTTGTATTTCCGTGGCTGGACAGAGAAAATGAGGATATGCAGGGATACCTGAAAAGAGAGGGAAGCTCCTGGATCAGTCTTGACGGCTATGCCATGTGTGAACGGAATGCCCTTTATCTTTCCGACCGTACAATGCGTTTGGGAAATATTTATGAATTGGCTGTGACTTACGGAGATTCCATGACAAAAATTCTGCGGTTTCTCTACACAGATCAGAGAACTCTTGAAATTTTAAGCTACCGGCCGGGCACTCTGGAAATGGGGGAACCGGAAAAGAAGTCTGTAATTTCTTCCCTGAAAGGGGGGGGAGGTCTGGAACGGTGCCTGGCGTTTGCCATACCAAAAGGGGGAAGCCTGGAGCCGGCTCTGGAAACACTGAAACAATTTCGGGTTCTGGGAAGCACCTCAGAGAAATTTGAGGACACGCCGGAAAATCCTGCGGAGATTCTGGAAATCAAATGGGATACAGCGGCGGTGAACCGGAAAAAAGTCGGCGTATATAAGATGAAGGGAGAATTTCAGTGTCCGGAGGGATTTCGCTTCAAAGAAGGGCTGAAGCTTCCTGAGGTCAGCGCCTATATTTCTGTACAGAAAATCGAAGATCCTCAGATTCATACCTATTACATGCCAAGGGCGCAGGAGCTCTTTTTACCTATGGTCCTGAAGGGATTTACGGAGAAAGAGAGAAAATATATTGAAGTATATGTAAAAAAGAATGATGGAGCCTACCGTAAAATCAAAGAGGAAGAGGGCGGCATCATGGAAGTGGGGGAGGAAGAAGGAATCGCGATTTATTGCGACAAAATTTTTGAAAAAGGAAACCGATACAGCATCTGTGCCGTGCATCCCAAGGGAAGTACGGGAATCTATTCCTTTATCTATACAGGGAGTTCTCTCACAAAAGACATCAGAGAGGGAAGGGACTTTTCGGACAGGGAAGAAAAAAATCTTCCGCCCATTGTGCAGATGGAGGAGACTGTGACGGATACGACTACGGTAGTGAGCGGAGACAGACTGTCTGTTATGATTGAGGATTCCGGCGAATTTCTTACCTTTGAGAAAAACGGGATTTCACTTTTTCTTCCGTCTGAAACGGCTGCCGGCTGGAACCTGGGAGAAACGGAAAAGCTTCAGGTGATTCTTCAGCAAACGGGAGATACGGGATTTTCCGTACACCTTTTTGTCCGCGGAGAAGAAATAAAGGAAATTCCAGGTGCGAAAGCGGAAGTGGCTGTGGAGCTTTTGGGAGGAGAACAGAATTCGGAGGATATCCATATCTCAGATGCAGAGGGAAATCTGCATGAGAGCAGCTATCTTCCCGAAGAAAAAAGTGTTGAGGTTCTCCTTGATACTGCCGGCGATTTTGAGAGAGATGGGGAAAGTCCTAAAAATAAGCGGGGACTTTTGGGAAGGGCATCGCTTCTGAGCGGTGTTGTCGTCATGACCCTTGCCGGCGCTGTGTTTGCCCCCAAAAAAATCTTCGGAAAAAAGCGCGGGTAGTCTTTGAGGAAGACAAAGGAGGTGGAAAAGATCAGACAGAAAAGGAATAATTTCAGGATGATCATTTTGATGACAGGTATTCTTTCCATGGCCTTTTTTTACCTGCTTTATGCCTGTAATAATAAATATACAACAGGAGAAAATAAATCCATTCAGGGAATTTTATATGCAGACTGCGGAGAAGATTCGGTCAGCTTTCTCTCGGGAGAGTGGGAGTATTACCCGGATGTGCTTTTGACGCCCGAAAAACGCAGGGAAAATAAGGATAAATATGAGCGCCGTTATCTTTCCATTGGGCAATATGGAGGGATGGATCTGGGGGACGGGGATAAAACGCCCTTTGGAAGCGGAACCTACCGTCTTCTGGTGGTGTTTCCGGAAAAAGAACAGACTTACGGGATTGCTCTGGACGAGATTTTTTCCGCTTACAGACTCTATGTGGATGGAGAGCTGATCGGAGAAATGGGAAATCCGGATCCGGAGCATTTTGAGGCAAGAATACAGAATCGAGTGTTTACGTTTGAGGCAAAGGGTACAGTGGAGATCATGATCGCGGTGACAGACCGGAATTCGCCATACTCCGGAATTCAGTATGTGCCTGTCCTGGGAAGTCCTTTCCGGGTCAATCTATGGAGAGGAGAAAGAATTTTTTTCAATATTCTTTCTCTTGCCTTTGTATTCTTTGTTCTGCTTTTTGCCGGATACATGTTTCTGAAGACAAGGAAAGGGGAACTGGGGCTTTTCTGCCTGATCTGTATCTGCGTGACAGGATATACCGGATATCCGGTGCTGCATGTATACTTCAGCTTGAAGCCGCAGCCGTGGTATGCCATGGAGATGCTGTGCTATTATCTGATGTTTCCTCTTCTGATTCTTTTGCAGCAGAAGCTTCTCGGAGTTTCGGGGAGAACCGGAACTGTTATGGCGGCAGTGACAGCGGCGCTGAGTGTGTGCTTTTTCGGAACAGAACTGTTTCTGGGAAAAATGCACACTGCAAAGGGACTTTATATTATTTCTCAGATTACCGATATCATGAAATGGGCGACAGCTCTTTACCTTATCGGAAAAACGCTTTGTTATGCAAAACATAAATCCGGCGACATTCTTTTGACAGGGACAGTATTCTATGCCTGTTCGCTGGCCGGTGACAGAATCTGGAAGCTGTACGAACCTCTGGTTGGCGGCTGGTTTCCTGAAATCGGAGGAGACGTTCTCGCTATGGCTATGGGAGCGGCTCTCTGGATGGAGCTTGCCAGGGCTTACACCTTCCGGCTTACATATGAGGAACGCAGCCGGGGGATGGAGCTGAGACTTCAAATGCAGACTCAGCATTACAGGGAACTGAACAAAAAAATCGATGAAATCAGCAGGATCCGTCATGATCTTCGTCATCATATGAGGACGGTTTATGCCTATGCCAAGGAGAAGGATTATGACCGGCTCATGGGTTATCTGGAGAATTACGCACCGGAGGGAGAGCCTCTGAAGGAAAGAATGGTTTACTGTCGGAATATGGCAGCAGATGCGGTGTTTCATTATTATGCGGGAGTTCTTGAGAAATCGGAAACGGAATTTGAATGCAGTGCGGAACTTCCGGAGAAGCTCAGGCTTCCGGATATGGAGCTTTGCAGAATTCTTGGGAATCTGCTGGAAAACGCGGCAGAGGCAGTTTCCCTACGGGAAAATGGAGAGGCGGCTTTTGTGAAAGTTGTGGTGAAGATCAGAAATCAAAAACTGCTCATCGAAGTTTCCAATTCCTGTTTTAACGAGATACAAAGAAAAGGAAACCGCTTTTATTCTACCAGGCACGAGGGACTGGGAACAGGGACAGCATCGGTTATGGAGATTGCCCTTCGTTATGGAGGACTTGCGGATTTTACAGCAGAAGATGGGATTTTCCGGGCAAAAGTAGTGTTGCCACTGGAATGAAGATGCAGACAGCCGTCCAATTGGGACGGCTGTCAGTTTTCTGAACCGGAAGAGAAAAGATATTCCAGGTATGCTTTTTTGATATGATTGGAGCCGCGCTTTCGTATGGGGATGTTCTGCATATTATCCAGAAGAAAGCCGTCATCCGTTGATTTCAGGATACGGTCCATGTTTACGATGCAGCCGCGATAGCAGGATAAAAAGCAGGGAATATCTGCGATTCGTTCCTCCAGTTCATGGAAGGTGATATAGGAGCGGATCAGTCCGGCATCCGTGTGAAGCTGGACGGCATTTTTATATGTGTCTGCATAAAGGATGCTCCTAAGAGGGATGCGTACGGGGGTCCGATCAGAGATCACTTCTATGTACCGGGACTGGCGGGCTTCTTTCGCCTGTACTGCAGACAGGATTTCGGCAAGCCGTGCGGCGCTGTAAGGCTTCAAGATATAATAGGAGGCCTGTACATCATAACTTTGTACGGCATAGGAGTCGCTGTCTGTGATAAAAATCAGGTTGCAGTTGTCGCGGCTTTCCCGTATTTTCCTGGCTGCGTCCATTCCGTTCATGCCATCCATGTAAATATCAAGAACAATAAGCTGAAAGCTTCCCGGAGTATAGGCGCGGAAAAACTGATCTGCACTTGTAAAGAGATGTATTCGGATTTCTGTATTCTGTTTCCGGTAGATGGAGAGAAGGTCTGTTTTGATCTTTTGAAGATCTTCTCTGACATCATCAATAACTGCAATGTTCAAGGTTGTCCTCCCTTGTAAAAAATTGACGGGTTTTACATTCACAATTATAAAACAGAACCCGATTCTTGTCAAAATAGTCAGAGATGTAATTTCAGGGAAACTGTTTTGGGATTTTGCTTTGGGAATTGTCTTGTTCCTCTTTTCTTTTTTTGTTCTTCTTGGTACAATCAAAAGGCGTTAGTTAGAGATTTGACAAAAAGTACGACAGAGGATATTTATGAAACAAAGAAGCATGACAGAAGGAAATATAACAAAAAACCTGATATATTTTGCCCTCCCCATGATGGTGGGGAATTTGCTGCAGCAGTGCTACAATGTGGCAGATACGCTGATCGTGGGGCGGTTTCTCGGAGCCAATGCACTGGCGGCAGTGGGATCCTCCTATACGCTGATGACCTTTCTGACTTCGATCCTGATCGGAATGTGTATGGGCAGCAGCGCAGTGTTTTCCATTGCCTTTGGGGAGAGGAACCCCGGAAGATTGAAGGCCGCAATGGTACATTCCTTTGTGCTGATCGGCCTTATGACTCTCATCCTGAATGCGGCGGCAGTGGGAGGATTGGGACAGATCCTCGTTCTTCTCCAGGTCCCTGAGGAAGTAATGCCCTTTATGCGGGAATATCTTCAGGTGATTTTTCTGGGGATCGCTGCAACGTTTTTGTATAATTTTTTTGCAGCCCTTCTCAGAGCAGTGGGAAACTCCATGGTACCCCTGGTTTTTCTGGGCATCTCCGCAGGACTGAATATTGTTCTGGATCTGCTTTTTATCCTTGTATTGGGGAGAGGCGTCCGTGGAGCGGCGGAGGCTACAGTTCTTGCCCAGTATGTATCGGGTGTGGGAATCCTGGCATATACGCTGGTAAAATTTCCGCAGTTTCGGGTTTCCGGAGAGGAGCTCCGCTTCGACAAAGGGGTTCTTCGTGAGATCTCTTCCCTGTCCTTTCTCACCTGTATCCAGCAGTCGGTTATGAACTTTGGGATTCTCATGGTCCAGGGACTGGTAAACAGCTTTGGCGCGGTGGTGATGGCGGCGTTTGCGGCAGCGGTGAAAATAGACTCCTTTGCGTATATGCCGGTACAGGATTTCGGAAATGCCTTTTCCACATTTATTGCCCAGAACTACGGAGCGGGAAAGGGAGAGCGTATCAGGAAAGGAATCAAAAGCGCAGCGGCTGCGTCGTTTATATTCTGTCTGATGATCAGCGCCTGTGTATGTGCGTTTGCCCGTCCGCTGATGGAGATTTTTGTAAAAAGCACGGAAACAGAGATTATCCGGGTGGGGGTGGGATATCTCCGCATAGAAGGCGCATTCTACTTTGGGATCGGACTGCTGTTCCTTTTGTATGGTTTTTACCGCGCTGTGAAAAGACCGGGAATGTCCGTGGTACTCACCGTCTTTTCCCTCGGAACAAGGGTTGTCCTTGCCTATCTTCTTTCGTCGGTTCCGGCGTTTGGAGTGAAGGGAATCTGGGTATCCGTTCCCATTGGATGGGCGATCGCAGATGTTGTGGGTATTCTTTATTATTTTAAACACAGAAAAAAACTGGTGCAGACTACAGGAGGGGAATCACTATGACAGAACAGGAATGTTTTATGAAGGAAGCTATCCGTCAGGCAAAAAAAGCGGAAGCTCTGGAGGAGGTGCCCATCGGATGCGTGATCGTATGCGAGGGGAAAATTATTGCCAGAGGCTATAACAGAAGAAATACGGACAAAAATACACTCTCTCACGCAGAGCTCAATGCCATACGCAAGGCCAGCAAAAAGCTGGGAGACTGGCGTCTGGAGGGCTGTACCATGTATGTGACACTGGAGCCCTGTCAGATGTGCGCGGGAGCTCTTGTGCAGTCCAGGATCGATGAAGTGGTCATTGGGAGTATGAACCCAAAGGCCGGGTGTGCAGGCTCTGTGATCAATATTCTGGAAATGGACGGCTTCAACCATAAAGTGAAGGTGACCCGCGGCGTTTTGGAGGAGGAGTGTTCGACGATGCTCAGCGCCTTCTTTAAGGCCCTTAGGGAAAAGAAAAAACTTATGAAAAAGAAAAGTCAGACTGAATTGTAAACCTGTAAATTAAAATAGTTGACAATTCTCCTTCTTAGTGATACAGTAAGACTACGAAAAAACATTGGAGGAGGAGTTATCGTGTCAACAGTGGCAGCAGCAAAAAGCAAAACCTATGATATGGCGTATATCGCTGTTTTTGCGGTGATTATGGCAATCTGTTCCTGGATTTCCATACCCGCGCAGGTTCCTTTTACCTTACAGACCTTTGCTGTATTTCTGGCCTTTGGGGTGCTTGGAGGAAAAAGAGGAACGATGGCAGTTCTGGTTTACATTCTTCTGGGAGCAGTAGGGATTCCCGTATTTGCCGGATTTACAGGAGGAATAGGAGTTCTCATGGGCAATACAGGAGGGTATATTCTTGGATTTCTGGGTTCCGCTCTTGTCATGTGGGCTCTTGAAAAGCTTCCGGGTAAAAGAAGCGTGATACAGATTTTTTCCATGATTGCAGGACTGCTGGTGTGCTATGCATTCGGAACCCTGTGGTTTATGACAGTTTATGCCGGAACAACGGGAAAGGTGGGACTTGTTACAGTTCTTGGCTGGTGTGTGATTCCGTTTATCATTCCGGATCTGATCAAAATCGGGCTTGCATATATGCTGGCAGGAAGAATTCGTAAATATGTTGTCATGTGAAAGCAAAAACAGGCGCATCCCTCTTCGCCCTCATCATGGGATGTGCCTTGCTTATTTTATAGGAGAGGGCTACAGCGGCGGTTTTTCCGCACATATGGCAGAAATGCTGAAGATTCTGGAGACAGGAGCGGATATCCGCCTTCAGATCCGGACAGATGAAATCTGTTCTGCCTGTCCCAACAACAGGGAAAACCACTGCAAAGATTCTGAAAAGGTAAAGCGCTATGACAGGGCTGTCCTTGAGCTGTGCGGCTTTGAAGAGGGGCAGGAGCTTGCCTTTGCCGTATTTGCAAAAGCTGTGGAGGACAGGATTCTGTCCGTGGGAAAAAGACCGGAGATCTGCGGTGACTGCCAGTGGAATAAAATTTGTGAAAGTCAGAAAAGCCGTTGGAAATAAAGAGAAAATAAAATAAAAAATCCTCTTGCAATCTGGAAAAAATGAGCTATAATAAAACCCGCATTTTAAATGTGTTTTTGGTTGTTTAGAGGTTTATGTCTCGGCAGAATCAGAAAGTGCCGGGGCATTTTTTTTGACGAGGGAGAAAGTTTATGGCGAAAAGTACCACAAATGACATGACCGTGGGCAATCCGGTGAAGCTGATTATTTCATTTATGATCCCCATGTGTCTCGGAAACATTTTTCAACAGTTTTATAACATAGCAGACTCTATTGTTGCCGGGCAGTTCATCGGAGTAAACGCATTGGCGGCCATTGGAAGCACCGGCTCGCTGATGTTTTTTGTGACAGGCTGGCTGAACGGTCTGGCAAGCGGGTTTGCAATTATTGTAGCGCAGATGTTTGGCGCGAAACGATACGACAGAATGCGTCATTATGTGGCGATGTCTATTTACCTGATGGCAGTTTTTTCTATTATCATGACAGTGGGATTTGAAATGGCCAACGGTCCGATCCTCCATCTGATGAATTCTCCGGAAGAGGTTTTTGGAGATGTGAAAGGATATATGGCGGTTATTTACGGGGGACTTGGGGTAACTGCCCTTTATAATGCCCTTGCAGCGTTTCTGAGGGCTTTGGGCGATTCCAAATCTCCTCTCTACTTCCTGATTATTTCTGCGGTGATCAATGTGATCCTTGATATTGTATTTATTGTAGTCTTTGGAATGGGAGTAGAGGGCTGCGGATACGCAACAGTAATCGCTCAGGGGATTTCCGCGGCCTGCTGTCTGATTTATATTGTGAAAAGATTTCCGATCCTTCATCTGAAAAAAGAAGATTTCCGGATATCTTTGGACAGCTTCAAGAGACTTCTGGCCCTTGGCATCCCCATGGGACTTCAGTTTTCCATCACTGCCATCGGAACCATTATGGTACAGGGTGCTGTAAATATTTACGGCCCTGCGCATATGGCGGGCTTTTCCGCGGCAGGAAAAATACAGAATATCGTAGCCACAGTGTTTGTAGCGTTTGGTGCAACCCTTGCTACTTATGTGGGCCAGAACCGTGGTGCGGGAAAGATGGAACGGGTACGGACCGGCGTCCGCTATACTCAGTATATGGTTCTTGCCTGGAGCGTATTTACCATGGCAGCCATGTTTTTCTTCGGGAAATATCTCACCTATCTGTTTGTGAGCCCGTCAGAAACAGAGGTGATCGAGGTTGCGGTGACATACTTCCATACGGTTTTCTGGGCGTATCCATTTCTTGGAAGTATTTTTATTTACAGAAATGCCCTGCAGGGAATGGGCTATGGCCTGGTTCCCATGCTGGGAGGAATTTTTGAGCTTGTTGCGAGAGCCGGAATCGTCATGCTTGTTGCCGGACGGACCAGCTTTGCCGGAGTCTGTCTTTCCGACCCGGCTGCCTGGCTGGCAGCTCTGATTCCGCTGGTTCCTTATTATATTTATGTTATGAAGAAGAAGCACGGAGCAAAAACAGTATAGAAAGCATAAAAAAATCTCCATTCGGAAATTCCGGATGGAGATTGTTGTTTTTTTATTACGCGCGCCGCACTTCGGAATGGTCCCACAGACGTTACCTCTGCAGTTAACTCAGCCCAGGCACCCTTACGGCACACAAGAGCTTCTGCTTAGTGCTGCTGCATTCCTGCCCTGACACGGTTCACAGATTCCTGTTGCGTAAGACCCAGACGTCAACGCCACTTACAGAGGGCAGCTCCACAGGAGACAAGCCTCGGATTGGCATCACCCCTGCTGTAGCGGATTGCAGGTACAGGGCACCGCTAACTCCCCGGCTGCGCGGACTTTAAGTATAGACGTTTTTAAAGCGTTTGTCAATAGAATACCGGAAATTCCACAAGATATCCTTTGGAGGGAGGGGTTAAATTAACAGGCTTTTACGCGGATTTATAAAAGAATACAGAGTTTCTATTGTGTGTATTTTGAAAATATTATA
>DXXQ01000079.1 GCA_019416265.1 Clostridiales bacterium
ATACAGATAAATACTTTCTATATAAGGAAGGACCAGAAGCTGACGGGATATCTCCCGGCTGGCAAGAACGGGAGCTGTGGAATCTAGGTCCAGAAGGGAAAGATATGCAGACACACCGTTGCTTCCGAGAAGAGAAATGGCAACCTGATCCACGTTTTCATTCATCAGGTCAATGGTATAGTTGGTCTGGGACAAAAGCCGCTGGTTGTAGCTGCGGGCGGATTTGACTGCAGAATCCAGATAATTCCCTGTGAGGAAAACAGCAAGGAGTAAAGTGGAAATAACCGCAGCCGTAAAAAAAGATAACAGAAGAGAGGTGTAAAAACTTTTGCTGTTATTTTTTCTGTCCTGTTTTTTATGAGATTTGCCATAAAGGCTCTTGTAAATATGAGAAGTTTCCCGGCGCATACATTATTCTCTCCTATAGTAAATTTGTATAAAAATCTGCTTATATTATAATTTGAAATGTTTTTTATGTCAACAAAACACGTTGTTTTCGTGTTTTTTAGAGTGATAATTACTTTTCGTAGAAGGATTTTCGAGAAAAACAAAGGATGTGGGAGATGTCTTTGTTGAAAAAAAGAAAGAAAGAGACAATAATGAATTCAGCAGCGGGACAACAAACAGCCCGTAAAAAAGGAGGAAAGGAATAGGATGAAGAAAAATAATCAGGCGCTTCGCCTGGGGGTGATCGGATACGGTGTCCGCATCGATATGCTGATGGATGAATTTGCATCTCTTCCCTTTGAAGCAAAGGTGACAGCCGTAGCAGATAAGAATCCTGCCCGCGTCCGGGAACTGATGTTAAAGACCGGCTCCAAGGAAGTACAGCATGAAATGGAGATCGACAAGATTGACGGCCTCTGGAGAAAATCTTCCATGAATCCGGATGAGATCCGTTTTTATGAGGAAGCAGAGGAAATGCTGGACAAAGAAGAACTGGACGGCGTAATGGTGGGAACCAACTGCAACACCCATACTCATTTTGCCAAAATGGTAATGGAAAGAAATCTGCCTCTGTTTTTGGAAAAACCGGTGGCAGTGAGCAGAGAGGAACTGGAAATCTTAAAAGAATGTGATGCAAAGCCTCACGCTCCGGTAGTGGTTTCCTTCCCGTTACGTGTGACAAAGCTGATCCAGGAGGCAAAACGCATTGTGGACAGCGGAGCCATCGGAAAAATCGACCACATTCAGGCATTTAATGATGTAAGCTACGGATATGTTTACTTCCATGACTGGTACAGAGACGAATCTGTTGCCCACGGTCTGTTTTTACAGAAAGCCACACACGATGTAGACCTTCTGAATTATCTCACAGGAGAGAAACCTGTTGAGGTCTGCGCAATGAAATCTAAACAGATTTTCAAGGGCGATATGCCGGAGGGACTTCGCTGCAGCCGGTGCGACCGCACAGAAGACTGTATGGAAAGTACCTATCATATCGTAAATACAAGAAACGACATTCCGCGAAGTGATTATTGCTGCTACGCAAAGGATACCGGTAATGAGGACAGCGGAAGCATGCTGATCCGTTACGAATCCGGAATGCATGCCGTATACTCTCAGAACTTCTTTGCAAGAAAGGGAGCAGCAAGACGAGGTGCAAGACTTTATGGCTACAAAGGAACCCTGGAGTATGATTTCGTAAAAGACGAGATCAAGGTATATGACCATATGAGCGATAAGGTTACCGTTATAAAAATGAACGGTTCCTCCAACGGACACGGCGGCGGAGATTTCCAGCTTGTGAAAAACTTTGCAAACCTGATCCGCGGAAAAGAAGAGCAGTCCGTTTCTCCTCTTGCAGCCGGTATTGAAAGTGCATCTGCATGTATGGCAGCGAAAGAATCCGCAGAGCAGAACACATTCAGACTGGTATAAAATAGGAGAGGACAAATGTATAAAAAAAAGAAAAAAAGTAAACTGAAAAAACAGGTTCCCTTTTATCTGATGATGTTTCCGGGACTGTTCCTTCTGGGGCTTCTCTGTTATCTTCCCCTTCCGGGACTTCTGGTAGCATTTAAGGATTATAATCCCATACAGGGAATTTTGGGAAGCGAGTGGATGGATCCCTGGTATAAGAACTTTGAGTTCTTTTTCAAATCCGATTCCGCAAGAACAGTAACCTTTAACACGTTGTTTTACAATCTGCTGGAAGCAGTTCTGGTAACGGCAGGCGCCATTGCGATCGCCATCCTTCTCAATGAAGTGAAAAACAAATACCTTTCCGGTATTTACAAAGGCGCGATCCTGATCCCTACTTTCTTATCCTGGGTTGTTATCCAGTATATCCTGTTCAGCTTCTTAAGTGTTGACAGAGGTATCGTAAATAACATGCTGGGAGAGGAAATCTACTGGTACAGCGAACCCGGTTACTGGAAAATCATCATGCCACTTGCCTATGTATGGAAAAATATCGGATACTATTCCGTTTTATATGTGGCAGCTATTGCAGGTATTAACACAGACTACTACGAAGCAGCCCAGCTTGACGGAGCTACCAAATGGCAGCAGATCCGCTACATCACCCTGCCTCTGATCCGTCCAACAGTCATCGTTCTTTCCCTTCTCTGGGTTGGAAAACTGTTCAACGGCGGTCTGGGAGACTGGAACGGCTTCTACACCCTGCCGAACAATGCCGGCGCTCTGTACAGTGCAACAGATGTTATCGATACCTATGTGTACCGTTCCCTGAGCACCATCGGCGATTACGGAATGTCCGCGGCAGTCGGCCTGTATCAGTCCATCGTGGGATTTGTCCTGGTTCTGATCTCCAATACGGTGATCAAAAAAGTAGACCCGGACAGCGCATTATTCTAGGAGGAGGAAGCAATGAAAAAAAAGAAATCTCATATTTTACCAAAAGCACTGCTTCATGGCGTATTTATCATACTGGCGCTGTGCTGTATTCTTCCTCTGATCCTGGTTGTAGGTATTTCCTTTACAGATGAAGCAACTCTCATGAGCGAAGGATATCATTTCATTCCAAGAAAATTCAGTCTGGAAGCATATAAATACGTATTCACCGGCGCAGCCTCTGTGCTCCGTGCTTACGCAGTCACCATTTTTGTCACAGTTGTGGGTACTGCATGTCACCTTCTGTTTATGTCCATGCTTGCCTATGCTCTGACAAGAGAGGAAGTAACTGCAAGAAACAAAATTTCCCTGCTGGTTTACATTCCGGTATTGTTCAACGGCGGACTTGTTCCTTATTATATGTTGATGACAAGATACCTGCATTTAAAGAACACCATCTGGGTATTGATTCTTGTACAGCTTGTTTCGGCAGTCAATGTTTTGATCATGAAGAACTTCTTCCGTACCATTCCGCAGTCCCTCATCGAGTCTGCAAGAATCGATGGTTCCGGAGAGTTCCGCACCTTCTTCTCCATTGTACTGCCTCTGTCCACACCGTCTCTGGCAAGTATCGGCCTTTTCGTTGCCATTGCTTACTGGAACGACTGGATGACCTGTTCCCTTTACATTGAGACACCGAAGCTTCACACATTGCAGTATCTGCTGCAGTCCCTGATGAACAACATCGGTTATCTTCAGGCAAATGCCGGAGCTTCCCAATCCATGGAGCAGGCCGTATTATCCCTTCCAAACGAAGGAGCACGAATGGCAACCTGTGTACTTGCCATCGGACCGATCATCTTCCTGTACCCGTTCTTACAGAAGTACTTTGCAAAGGGTCTTACCATCGGTGCAGTGAAAGAGTGATCCTGTAATGAATAGTATTCGTCCGCCGGAGCAAGGCGGTTAAAGAATAGCAAAAACCAAACATTGTCAAGGAGGATTTTTAAAATGAAGAAAAAAAGATTAATGGCATTACTGCTTGCCGGCGTTCTCACCGGAAGTATGATGAGCGGAGCATGCGTGGAGGTTCAGGCAAAAGATAAACCTGTGGAACTTTCCTTCTATATGATGAACAGCCCGGTCAATGACCAGGAACGTATCATGGAAAAAGCAAACGAGATCATTGAAGAAAAAATCGGCGCTCACTTAAATCTGATTATGGTTGATCCGGGAAGCTACGCAGAAAAAATGAACCTGATGATCAACTCCGGCGATCCATGGGATCTCTGCTTTGCAGCAAGCTGGGGCGGAATCAACTTCTATGAGAATGCACAGAAGGGCGCATACGCAGACTTAACAGAGCTTCTTCCGGAACTGGCTCCGGAAACATACTCCAGAATTCCGGAAGGTCTCTGGGACGGTGTATCTGTAGACGGTAAGATTTACGCTTCCGTAAACTATCAGCAGTGGGGAGCTGCTCAGAGAAGCGGTTTCCGTTTCCGCCAGGATATTGCGGAAGAGGTTGGATTTGACTGGGAATCCTTAAAAGGAAAACCAACCCTCGAAATCCTGGAAGCAACAGGAGATTTCCTTGGAAAAGCTGTTGAAGCACATCCGGATATGATCGGATTTGAAACTTCTAATACATACAGCCTGTTTGCAAATTCTCCGCTTCACTGGGATATGGAAGAAGTAGGCGATGTGAAAACACCGGGATGGATCCGCTATGAAGATCCGGATACGATTATCAACCAGTTTGCAACAGAGGAATTTATGGAATACTGCAAGATCATGCGTGACTGGTATGACAAAGGCTATGTAAGAAAAGACGGCGCAACTGTCAATGACATTTCACCTGACAGAAAAGCTTGCAAGATCATTGCAGAGCCTACAACAGGATGGCCGGATTCCATCGATTTACCTGGAAACCCGGATATCAGCAAAATGAGTATGACTTTACAGAAGGATGCTCCTGCAGTAGCAGTTTCCAACACAAGAACTGTATTAAAAGCAGGCGCAGGCCCGAATGCAGCAGTAGCAGTAAACTCTCAGTCTCCTAACATTGAAAAAGCAGTAGAGCTGATCGAGCTTCTCAACACAGACGATGAACTGTACATGCTGATCACTCAGGGTGAAGAAGGCGTAGACTATAATTACGATGAAGACGGAAACTGGGCTCCGGTAGACGGAAAATACAACTTTAACTATAACGAATGGCAGATCGGCCAGTCCTACAGCCCGGAATTTACACGTGCGGTTTATGGCAAGAACGAAGCCGGCGATATCCAGAAAGAAGCACAGAGCATCGTATACGAAGCAGACAAAACAGCAGATGTTTCTCCTCTGACAGGATTCGTATTTGACCAGTCTAATGTTAAGACACAGATCGCTAACTGTACTTCCATCATTGACGAAATGGTTCCTGCACTGAGCAACGGTGCTTTAGATCCGGAAAAAGCAGTTCCGCAGTTCTTAGAGAGACTGGAAGGCGCTGGTGTAAACGACATCATCGCAGAAAAACAGGCACAGTATGATGCATGGAAAGCAGCAAAATAATTTTACGTTAAATATTGTTACATACATTGACCTCCGAAAAGAGAGTGCTTCGGCACTCTCTTTTCTAAAAAAGGGAGAAATTACAGACAGGAGAAGCGCATGGATAAACAGATTATTATTAAACAGTACAAAGGAAGCCTTCCTGTAAAAGAGGAACGGTGGATTCCGGGAGAAGAGAAAGAACAGGTAAAGAACATGGGAGAGTTTCCGGTGAGAGTCTGTTTCAGTCAGGAAGACGATACCATCATTTTGGAAGCGGAAATGTTAAATACCTTCAATGAGCCGATTTCTCTCTCTTTAGAATACGAAAAGAAAAACTGGAAAAAAACAGAATATGTATTTTTCCCCGGTGCAGTATATGACGGAAACCGCATGGACAGTAAAAAAATTCCTTATCCGCCTTATCACGCCGGAAAAACAGGGGGAAAATGGGATACTGTGATCACAGACATTCCTCATCTTGAAAAAGAAACAGATTCCGCTATCCATTTCCGTTCCGGAGATATGACAACACCGGCAATGGGATATTTTGACAGAGAAAACAAAGAAGGTGAATTCCTGCTTGCTCCTCATGAAGTAAACGGTCAGTACACCGGATTTTCCATAGAAGAACAGAAGGATTCGGCATTTTTTACCATTTCCGTTCCTGCAGTGAGAGAAGGAAATAAATATTTCTTCGGAGAGCTTCCGGACGGCTCCGGATTCTTCCCTTCCAGTGATGTGGCTTCCGACGACGAGGGCATGATCCTGAAGGAAGGGGAGCGGCTGCGCCTGGAAATTAAGAAACACCACATTATGGCTGAGGGTATTCCTTCTTATATCAAAGAGTGCAATAGCTGCCGCGAGGAACTGGAAAAGGGCAGTGATTATACAAGCATCCCGTTTTCCACAGCCTACGATGCAGTAAAAGAAAAATATATTGCGGAAAACTTTACAGATGAGGGCTATTACCGGGTAGGATCCGGAAACGATACTGTGCCTTCCTACTGGCAGGCCGGCTGGGTCGGCGGAGGCATGAATACCTGTTCCTTCTTAAGAGAGGATAAAGGAACGGCAAAAGAGCAGTCCCTTTCCACCCTCCGGTTTATTGCTGAGAAGCTTCAGAAGGAAAACGGCTGGTATGTGCCCATGTATGCAAAGGGGAAATATTACGGCGATAATTTCCAGGATGACGGCTGCACCGTTGCTCTTGTGCGCAAAAACGGAGATATGCTTTACTTCTTATTGAAACAGGCAATGGAATTATCCCCGTCTGTTCCTGAAGAAGCAGAAGTAAAAGAGATTCTGGAAGAGAGCCTTAAAAAACAGGCGGAGGCTTTTGTGCGGTTCTATAAGAAAAACGGGGAACTGGGCCAGTTTATTGACATGGACAGGGAGGAGCTTCTGGAAGGCGGAACTGCCTGCGGCGCAGTGATCCCGGCAGCCCTTGCCCTTGCTTATGAATACTTTAAAAATCCCGAATACCTGGAAACAGCAGAGGCTCTTTGCCGGATTTATATAGAGGACTGCCTGGAAAAAGGAATTTTAAACGGAGGGCCGGGAGAAATCTGTCAGGCGCCGGACAGCGAATCTGCTTTCGCTTTACTGGAATCCTGTGTACAGCTTTATGAGACAACAAAGAAGGAAAAGTGGCTTGCTGCAGCAAAGGATGCCTTTGAGATTGCCGTTACCTGGGTAATGAGCTACGACTTCCATATGCCAAAGACAAGCACAGCAGCCGGACTTCATGTTCACACAAGAGGAACCGTGTTCGCCAATGCCCAGAATAAACATTCGGCACCTGGAATCTGTACCCATTCCGGAAACTCCATGCTGAAATTGTACCGTTTCACAGGAGAGGAAAAATACCTTCTCTGGATGAGCCGTATCAGCCACGCCCTTTCCCAGTTCGTATCCTTAAAGGACCGTCCGGTTTATACTCTGGCAGGAAAAAATCTTCCTTCCGGCTATTTCAATGAACGTGTGCAGACAAGCGACTGGGAAGGAAAGGAAACCATCGGAGAATTTCTCTACGGTTCCAACTGGCCGGAGACAACCATGCTTCTTTCCTACACGGAGATTCCCGGAATTTACGTCAATACAGAGACAAAAACACTCTGGTGCGCTGACCATGTAAAAGCAGAGCTCATAGAGGAAAGGGAGGACGGCGTTCTCTTGAAGATTTCCAATCCCTCTTCCTATGATGCAAGAGTACAGGTGCTGGCAGAGCAGGGAACAGGAGAAAAGCTGGGACATCGATACTATAAAGATATGAACGAAATCACAGTAAAAGCAGGAGAGGAAAAAATCTGCCTGTGTAAATTAAGAGGAGGAAAGAAAAAATGACAAAACGAGAGCGTGTACTTGCTGCCATTCATCACAAAGAGACAGACAAGGTACCAAAAGGCGAGCTTTATATTCAGCCGCAGATTGCCAATAAGCTTCTGGGGAAAGATTATCCTCTGGATCACCAGCATTTTGAGAGAGACAAAGCAGTCCGTGAACTTCTCCACATGGATGTGATCAATGTGGGAGACTGGCCGGAATGGGAGATCGGAGAGACAGAGGACGGCAAAAAAATCGTAAAGAGTATCTATGGACAGACCTTCCTTGTTGGAGAAGAAAGCAAAGCGCTTTTAGAGCCGCCTCTTGACATTGAGGATGCCCAGGAGTATGAGGAGCCGGATATCTCTAAAGTAAAAGGAGAAATGATCAAGCGTTTCGCAGAGGAAACCGACCTGTTTGTCTTTGCCCAGGTGGGCGGCCCCATTTCCATGCTCAATGAAATGTTTCCTATGGAAGATTATATGGTAAACTGCATTACTTATCCGGAAGAAACCCATATGATTTCCGAAAAGGTGATCGCCTTTGAGATCAAAAAAGCAAAGCTGTTTATCGACCAGGGCGCCGATGCGATCCTGATCGCAGACGATATGGCGTTTAACAGCGGTGTCTTTCTTCCCCCTTATGTAATGGAAGACAATGTATACCCATTCTACAAACAGATGGTTAAGGAGATTAAAGCGTACAAAGACGTTCCGGTATTTATCCACAGTGACGGAAATTTAAACAGCGTTCTTGATAAGCTGGTGGAGTGCGGCTTTGACGGCATCCAGTCTCTGCAGCCTTCCGCAGGAATGGACATTGAGGAGATCAAGAAAAAATATGGGGACAGGCTCTGTCTCTGGGGCAACATCGATCTTGACTATATAATGTGCTTCGGCAGCACTCAGGAGGTACGGGATGACGTTCGCCGCACCATGGATATTGCTTCTCCCGGCGGGGGCTTCATCCTTTCCACCTGCAACACCATGGTGGACATCATTCCACCGGAAAACATTTTGGCTATGATCGACGAGGCTGAGAAGTACGAGATGGTGCAAAAATAGGAGAAAACCTCAAAAATATAACTTTAATTTGTGCAAAATCATGGAAAAAAGAAGAAATCACAAGATTTTGAAGTTGAAATATACCAAAAAGTAAGGTAAAACAAAAGGCAAGAACAACAAAACCAAGGAGGGATAGGATAGCATGAAAAAGAAAAGAAGATATGCAGGCAGAAAGAAAAACAGAACGCTGACCCTGATGGCACTTCCGGCGGTGATCCTTTTGTTTACTTTTGCTTATGTTCCTATTGTAGGGCTTGTGATTGCCTTTAAAGATTTTCGTTATGATAAGGGGTTCCTGGGAAGCGAATGGATCGGACTGAAGAACTTTGAGTTTTTCTTCCGTTCCAATGACGCCTGGGTGGTGCTTAAAAATACCATTGTACTGAACTTTCTTTTTATTTCACTGACCCTTGTGGTATCCGTAATCATTGCGCTGATCATGAATGAGGTGCGAAGCCGCGGTGTAGTTAAGACCGTTCAGACCATTATGTTTTTCCCGTACTTTATGTCATGGGTCGTTGTAGGTTATCTGCTGTACGCCTATCTCCATCACGATTACGGAATTATCAATCAGATTCTTTCATTTTTCGGTCTTCCCGATGTTTCCTGGTATGCAAGGTCGGAATACTGGCCGGCAATCCTTACCTTTATGTATGTATGGAAGATGGCAGGCTATTACAGTGTGATCTATTATGCAGGAATTATGGGAATTGACGATACCTATTATGAAGCTGCTGCCCTGGACGGCGCAAGCAGATGGCAGATGGTCCGCAAGATCACCCTCCCAATGATCAAGAGCCTGATCATTATCATGGCAATCCTTCAGATCGGAAGAATCATGTATGCAGACTTCGGACTGTTCTTTAACCTGACAAGAGATCAGGGCGCCCTGTACGCAACCACAGACGTACTGGATACCTACATATACAGAGCTCTCCGCGTAACAGGAGATATTGGAATCGGCTCTGCTGTGGGATGCTTCCAGGCAGTGGTCGGATTTATCCTGATCATGGGCTCCAATCTCATTGTCCGCAAAATCGATAAAGACAGTGCGTTATTCTAAGGAGGGGGAGCTATGAAGAAAGATTTATCTATCGGCGCGAAAATCGCCATTTACGTTGTTTTATTTATGATCTGTTTCATATGTGTGATCCCGATCATTACCGTTATTTCCATTTCCTTTTCCAGTGACCTTGCAATCGCAAAAGAGGGATATGGGATCCTGCCAAAGGGATTTACCCTGGACGCATACAAATATGTGTTTAAGGACGCGGAGGCCATTCTCCGTTCCTACGGTGTGACCATCGTTGTCACAGTCATGGGACTGGTATTCGGACTTCTCTTTAACTCCATGATCGCCTATGTGCTTTCCAGAAGAGATTACGCTTACAGGAAACCGCTGACAGTGTTTCTGATCATCCCCATGGTATTAAACGGAGGACTTGTTCCTACCTATATCTGGCTGACCAAGTATCTGCACCTGAAAAACACCCTCTGGGCAATGCTTCTTCCGCTTTTGATCGTACCGTGGTTCATCATTCTTCTGCGAACCTTTTTCGCAGAGATCCCATCCTCCCTTATGGAGGCTGCAACTGTTGACGGTGCAGGTGAGCTGACGATTTTCTTTAAGATCGTACTTCCTCTTGCGAAACCTGCCCTTGCAACAGTGGGGATGTTCATTACCCTGAATTATTGGAACGACTGGTTCCAGCCGCTGATGTATATTGATGAGCGAGAGCTTTACAACCTGCAGTACCGTCTGTACATTCTGATGAGGGACGTACAGGAAATGCTGAAAAACGCAGCAATCTCCGGTATGGGAATGAGCATTGCAGATATGCCAACAGAGTCCATGCGAATGGCGATGTGCGTGATCGCGGCAGGTCCGATGCTGGTAGTATTCCCGTTCTTCCAGAAATACTTTGTCAAAGGTCTCACGGTAGGCGGCGTAAAGGGCTGATCGCATCTGTGTCAGAGCCCGTAACTGTATAAGAAAGTAAATTGCACGGCAATTACTCATAAAAAATTAAAGGAGGACAAGGATTATGATGAAAGGAAAAAAAGCATGTGCACTTGGAATGGCAGCGCTGATGGCAGCAGGAAGCCTTACAATGACTGGAGTGGAGCAGGTAAAAGCAGACGATGTTGTTACGATTAAGATCCACACACCTATTCCGGAGCAGACAGACAGCGACGCTGTTATGGAGGCTCTCAACGAGTACACCAGAGAAAAGATCGGCGTGGAGGTTGACTATGTGTTCCATGGCGGCTCCTACGGCGATAAGATTCAGACCATCATTGCTTCCGGCGAGGAATACGATGCATGCTTTACATCCAACTGGCTGAATCCTTACAACACAGACGTTGTAAAAGGCGCATTTATCGACATTAAAGATATGGTGAAAGAAGCTGCTCCGGGGCTCCTGGAAGTGATTCCGGAGTATATGTGGAAAGCAGCTACCGTAAACGGCGGTATCTACGCAGTTCCCA
>DXXQ01000008.1 GCA_019416265.1 Clostridiales bacterium
GCAGAAAGACGGGTTATATATATGAACAAAAAACATGTATTTGTATTGAAAAGCGCCTGGAATTCGAAAAAAGAAATGAAGTGCTTTCGGTAAAAATCTCTTTAGAGGATGTCTCTCCCGAAATAAAGGCAGAAACAATCAAACCTTTTTTGGAAATATTGTTTTCGAAAGCATGTGACGATTTAAAACTTAATAATTCCTAATCATATAACAAAATTTACGGGAATCGTAATTTTGGGAGATCAGACAGAGAAAGCCAATAAATGAAAACAGAAAGAGGCGATGAAAATGTGGGTAGTATTCGTTCTCAGCGCAATGGTATTCGCAATCGCGGCATTGGCAGTTGCCTATATCGGAAATTGCATTATCAATAAAATGAGAAAAGACAATAAGAAAACAGAAAAAGAAATCAAGGAGGACAATGAAGATGAGTAAAGCAGGAGTAGTGGTCGGAATCGTAGGAGCAGCAGCACTGGCAGGAGGAATCTATACAGTTGCATCAATCGAAACAATTCCGACAGGAAAGGTTGGCGTACAGTACTCAACCAGTGGAGTCAAAAATGAGGTTCTGGACGAAGGATGGCATTTCATCAATCCGTTACTTAAAGTCAAAGAATTCACAATCGGAAATGAACAGCTCATTTTGTCAAAAGACAAGAGAGAGGGAAGCAAAGGAAACGAAGCTTTCAACGTGGCTACATCGGATGATGCGAGTATTGCTGTCAGCTTCCAAATGTCATATAGATACATCCCGGATAAAGTAGTAGACACATATCGTAAATTCAAGGGTATGGATGGAGAGGATATTGTAAATCGCCGAGTAAAATCTGTCTTAAAATCTAAAATCTCAGAAATTACAACAGACTATTCCATGATGGATATTTATTCCGGAAACCGTTCAGAATTGAACGCAGAAATCACCAAGCACTTAAATGCGGAATTTAATAGTGATTATGGTATCGAGGTTCTTGATGCTTCCATTATTGATGTTCACCCAGACAAAAAACTGAAAAGTTCTATTGATGCCAGAGTGAAAGCTTTACAGGAAAAGCAACAGGCAAAGGCGGAGCAGGAGAAGCTTAAAGTACAGAAAGAAACCGAAAAGATTCAGGCACAGGCAGATGCAGAAATCGAAAGAATCAATGCTCAGACAAAGGCAGATAAACTCAAGATTCAGGCTGAAGCGGAGGCAGAAGCAAACAAAGTTGTTTCATCCTCAATCACGGAAGAACTTATCAGAATGAAAGAGGCAGAAGCCAGACTTAAACACGGTTGGGTTACTGTGCAGGGTGCAGATGCCGTTGTGACTGACAAGAAATAAATGAGGTGACACCATGACAGCAGAAGAGTTTATTCAGAAAGCAACATCTACCGAAGAATTACTGAATGAAATGGTCAGAAAACTATCTGCTACTCAAATGCCGGAGTTTTCCAGTGAGCCCATTGGAGTGGAAGACGCTTCGAAGCTCATTGGGATCCCGGAAACGTCGATAAGAGCTGGCATCCTGCATGGATGGCTTCCAATCGGAGTGGCGCTGCATGACGGAAAGCAGGTGACAGGATCATGCCGTGGAAGAGTGAGTTTTGTTATCTATCCAAAAAAGATATGGGAGCTGACCGGACACATCTGGAGAGGGAGGGAAGCATTATGACACTAAAAGATCTTTTGAATATCCACAGACAGGCGCTGCAACTGGCACCGTATCAGAAAACGGATGGCATGGAACACATCGGGACGTTATCCCTAATATGCTGTGACTGGGAGTTATATCAGGACAGCGAAGGAACTTATTGGACAAGGGGGGAATGGAAACTATGAAACGCAATATAGTTATATCCGCAATCATCGGCGGACTTACTACATATCTGCCGTTCTGGATGTGGGATGGTATTGGAGAGCAGATTACAGGAGCACTTGCCGTCGGAGCTACAGCATTTGTGGCACTGCTGGTAACAGAAAAGAGAGAGGAGGAAATGAGATGAAAGAAGCTCTCTGGATCATCCGTTTTGCCAATGGATTTCTTTTGAGTCATCACGGAACAAAGGACGAAGCAAAGACTATTGCAGAGAGGAAGAAAAGATTCTTCGGTGGAAGCTACGTTATTGCATGAAAAAGGTTCCCATAATGAGCGGCAACTCAGGTGGGAACCAACAAAAAAGATAATACAGTTTTATTTTATACCAGAACTGTAAAATACGCAAGAGAAAAAAATAAGGAGGAAACAATGGAAGAAAGAACAATCGCAGCGTTGATTGAAATGGGAATCCCGGCAAATCTGAAAGGGTTTGATTACATATCCACAAACGGAAATCTGCTGGCGTGTCTGTACCGGAAATTGAAGCTTATGGAGTTAAAGAAGAGAGAACAGGAGAAATAGAAAATGATTCACGTAGACGCAATGGAAAAAAGAATTGAAGGAAGTCATCGAACCATAGGGCAGGAACTCGCTGCGGTAGTAAAGGCTGTCCTGTATTATTTCAAAGGAACCGGCATGACAGAAGAACAGGCAAGAGCTGAAATTAAAGACGCTGTTGCAGTAGGTCTTTTGACAAGAGAGCAGATCAGGAAACTGGAAGAACAGTTTGCGGCAGAAAAGGACGAAGTGTTTAAAATGTTGCTTGAAGGAGGAAATGAGCATGTGTGAAATTTGTCACAGCATACCGTGCCATCCAGCTTGCCCGAATGCGCAGGCGCCGGTACCGGTGATGCGCTGCAGGAAGTGCAGGGAACCGTTGTATGAGGGGGACAAGCACTATGAGGGGATCTGTAAGGAATGTTTGGATGATATGGATACATACGAATGGCTGGATCTGTTCGGAGAAAATTTGAGAGAAGTGAAAGGGGATGAATTGGGATGAAGCTGAACAAATTAGTCTCTACTCTTGATATGGATCGCGAAACATGGCTTCAGTACAGAAAGAAAGGCATTGGCGGTTCCGATGCAGGAAGTATCTGTGGTCTGAATCCTTATTCCACAGCTATATCCGTTTTTCAGGATAAGACGCAGCTGCAGGTAGAAGAAAAAACAGACAACGAAGCAATGCGCCAGGGACGCGATCTCGAAGAATATGTTGCCAGAAGATTTACAGAAGAAACCGGAAAGAAGGTACGTAGAGCGAATTCGATTTTCTTCCATGAAGAGCGCCCATTCATGCTGGCGAATGTAGACCGTCTGATTGTGGGCGAGAATGCTGGTTTGGAGTGTAAGACGGCGTCTGCATATTCTGCTGATAAATGGAAAGACGGACACATTCCAGAGTCTTATGAAATCCAGTGCCATCATTATATGGCTGTAACCGGAGCTGATGCCTGGTATATTGCCTGCGTGGTTTTGGGCAAAGAGTTTATCTGGCGCAAAATCGAGCGCGATGAGGAGACGATCCAGATGCTGATACAGATAGAAACGGACTTCTGGTATCAAAATGTACTGGCTGATAAGATGCCAGCGCCAGATGGAAGCAAGGCAGCAGAAGAGCTTCTTTCTAAATATTATAAGAATTCAGATCCAGGCAAGTCCATAGCTCTGGTAGGCTTTGACGAAAAACTGAAACGAAGGGACGAGATTTCAGAACTTCAGGACAAGCTGGAGAAGGAAAAGAAGCAGATTGAGCAGGAAGTCAAGGTTTATATGGAAGACGCAGAGAAGGCTTATTCTGACCATTATTCCGTATCTTGGAAATCAGTAACTTCCAATCGTGTAGACTCAAAGAAATTAAAGTCTGTTTATCCAGAGGTTTACCGGGAATGTGTAAAGGCTTCTGAGAGCAGACGATTTACTGTAAAAGAGATTGCATAACATAGGGAGGAAAGAAAATGGGGATTAAAGATGCATTAGCAGAAAAGACAGAGAATAAGGGAGCAGTAAAATTAACAAAGTCTATGAGCATTGCGGATATGATCAAAGCAATGGAGCCTGAGATTAAAAAGGCTCTTCCAAGTGTGATTACGCCGGAGCGTTTTACCAGAATGGCTTTATCTGCAATCAATACAACTCCAAAGCTTGCAGAATGCAGCCAGACTTCCTTCCTGGGAGCACTGATGAACGCTGCACAGCTCGGCCTGGAACCGAATACGCCTCTTGGACAGGCATATCTGATTCCGTATCGCAACAAAGGAAAATTGGAATGTCAGTTTCAGATCGGATACAAGGGTTTCATTGATATGGTTTACCGCAATGAGAACATCCAGACGGTACAAGCACAGTGTGTTTATGAAAACGATGTATTTGAGTATGAGCTTGGCCTGAATCCGAAATTGGTACATAAGCCAGCCGTCGAAGCCAGAGGTGAGTTAATCCTTGTCTATGCGCTTTGGAAGGCTAAAAACGGCGGATACGGCTTTGAGGTTATGAGTAAAGAGGGCATTGATAATCATGCACGTAAGTTCAGCCAGAGCTTTGGCAGCAGCTTTTCTCCGTGGAAGACTAATTACGAAGAGATGGCCAAGAAGACGGTGATTAAGAAATGTCTGAAGTATGCTCCTCTGAAAACGGATTTTATCATGCAGCTTTCAAATGATGAGAGTATCAAATCCGAGATTTGCGTAGATATGTCCGAAGTTGTCAATGAGCAGGAGGAAACAATCGAAGCAGACTACAAAGAAGTGGAAAACGGAGAATCAACTCCGAATGCATAACAATTTATAAGTTAATGGTGCTTTCTTTAACAATAGAGGGCATGAAATATATCACAAAATTCATAAGCCCCATGTCGTTATAGTCCAACATGGGGCAGAAAGGAGCATGGGAATGCAGCATTTAAATATGGAGAAGTTCGCAAATGGAGCTTTTACCGCGCAGATCAACCGAGAACTGGAAAAGGTGACACAGAATATTCAGGATCCGAATACGGATGCGACTGCAAAACGCAAGATTACGGTCATTATTGAATTTAAGCCGAATGAAGCAAGGGATTTTGTGACGACTGGCGTTCAGGCGAAATCAACGCTTGCGCCGGCACTTGGAGCAGTAACAGCCTTAAATAAATATGGGAAGAAACCTGAAGACTGGGGAAGTAGAGGCTATGGAAATCGGAAATCAGATTCCCGGGCAGCTTAGGATGGAAGGAATTGAGGATTCCGAAGATGAAGAGCTGGAAAAACTGGTAGATCCGTCTACGGGAGAAATCTATGAAACACCTAAAAATAGTACGAACGTAATTGATTTAAGAAATGCAAGGCGAGCATAGGAGGGTAAAAGATATGATCAGAGAAGCGATGCAGTTTTTAACAAATTTAAAAGAAGAAGCCATGGATCCAAAGATTGTGGAGATCAATGGAAAAACCTATTGTAACAAGCAGCTCAACAGATACGACGAAGAACCTATGGCAAGAATCATACAGACAAAATCCCTGACATCTCTGGTGGAATACATCAGATCCTGTACTGGAGAGTTAAGGGAGCATATGATCATCCATGTAACGGATCCGGAGCACGTGGTGTTATATTCCGGATTGACGAAAGAACGTAAAAGAGAACATCTTCTGGAGGCATCCGTTATTATCCCAAATTTCCGCTTTGACCAGTGGTATGATCAGGAACGGTTTCTGATCGAATTACAGGCGAACTTTGAAGTGACCGAAGATTTGGAGACTATCTTAAAAGTGGCAGGGAATGTGGAATCAAAGACCACAGCCAATTATGGAGATGATGGCGTAACGCAGAAGACTACGATCAAGCAGGGAATCGCGTCAAAAGCAGACGTTATCGTACCAAATCCGGTCACTCTGGTTCCATATCGTACTTTCCTGGAAGTCGAACAGCCATCCAGCGAATTCGTATTCCGAATCAAAGACAATAATGGAGAGCCGATATTTAAGATTGTTGAGGCTGAAGGCGGTCTGTGGCGTCAGGAAGCTATGCAGAATATCAAAGGATACTTGCAGAAAGAGTTGGAAAATACGCCAGTGTGGGAGAGATTAACAATCCTGGCGTAAGAAAGGATGCGCCCTGTCTTGGAAGCAGGACAGGGCATTAGAGGAAAGATATGGAAGCTATTTGTTTTACGGTCCCTGGAAAACCGCAGGGAAAAGCGCGTGCCAGGACATTTTATAATCCCAAGACAAAAGGCATGAGCAGCATGACACCGGAAAAGACCGTACTGTATGAAAATTTGATCTCCACCTGTTATCTGCAGGAAGCCGGAGAGGAGAGATTTTCTGATGACGCATATTTGAAGGTCAGGATCCAGGCATTTTACGAGATACCCAAAAGCAGTACAAAGACAAAAAAGGCTGCCATGGCGTCTGGGGAGATCCTCCCAGACAAAAAGCCGGATATAGATAACATCGCAAAAGCGGTATTGGACGCATTAAATGAAGTGGCTTACCGTGACGATACGCAGGTGGTAGAGCTGCAGATGAGAAAAAAGTACAGTGATAGACCGCGGTTGGAAATCTGCATCGAGGAACTGGAGGTATAACCGGATGGGAAGGCAGAGAACGACGGGAAACGTGTTCTTTCGCCTGGATGTGGATTTTTTCTCGGACAAAAAAGTGAAGATCTTGAAGGCAAGGTATGGAGCTGATGGGATCACATTATACATATATCTTTTGTGCGAGATATATAAGATAGGATATTATTTAAAGGTTGATGAAGATTTTGAGTTCATTATTTCGGATGATCTGAATATGGACTGCAATAAGGTGAAGCAGGTCTTGAACTTCTTATTGGAACGGTCACTGTTTGACAACAAACTTTTTCAGTCGGACAAGGTCTTGACCTCTGCCGGGATACAGAGGAGATATCAGGCTATGGTAAAAGCCAGAGCGTTAAAAACTCCGATTAAAGTAGAAGGGTTCTGGATTCTTCCAGAAGATGAGACGGAACCCTTTATTAAAGTGAACCCTTCTTTAAATAATTCCGAGAAAAAAGACGATAATTCCAGGAAAAAAGACGATAATTCCAAGAAAAATGAAACAAAAGAAAAGGAAAGGAAAGTAAATAATATATATACGGCTCCGCCGGAAACATACTTTGAGGATACATCTTTGAACGATGCTTTTCTGCTCTTTATTCGGATGAGAATGAATAACGGAGAGAAACTGGCGAAAGAACAGATTCTGCTTTTGAAAGAACAACTGCTTTCGTTGACTGATAAAACTGAGGAACAGATTGCCATCGTAAAGAAATCTACGGTGAGTAACTGGAAGAATTTCTATCCTTCAAACTTAAGAAAGGTGAAAGCATCAAAAAAAGAAAGCGGCAAGAACCGTTTTAATAATTTTCCCCAGAGAAAGTATGACTGGGACAAGATGGAAGGGGATTTATTACTTGCGGAAAGTGATAAAAACAATTAAACGACATGGTTAGGGAGAAACAAAATGAGCAGAGCAGAACAAAGACGTAAGCAGCGTGAGCAGAAGAAAGCTGACAGGCAGATGAATGCTGTGTTAAGACAGGCAGGCTTTCCGGAATTCCAGCTCCCGCCTGCGCCGATGCGGACAACAAATCTTTCAGATCGCGAAGTGGCAAACATCACCGGTACAAAGATAGCTGTCTTGGAACAGTGGCGCAGAGAACAGACGGAAGAGATTAAGAAAGCCTGTATCGCTGAAGCACAAGAGAAATTAGATACAGCCGAAACTTTTATCACGGTAAGTAATATCATAGTGACATTAAGCTCCTTGCAAGGTTTCCACTGGGCCAGATCCGCGGCAAATTGGATTCTGGAGCATTATAATGAGCACCTTGAAGAAATCACAGAAGAGAATGTCAGAGAAACTTATGAGAAGCTTCACAAAAAGTGGGGAATTGAGATGGAATTTGATGTTCCGGACCTCAACACTCTGATGGGATTTGAGGAAGTGGACTGGACGGTGGAGTACATCGGACGTAAGATTCCGTACACGGTATACGAAAAAGTCTGGAACGATTCAAAGAACATCCAGTCCATATTTACCCAGTTGGCAGTCCTTTGGGAACTCTGCGAGGAATTTGGCTTTGCAAAGCACAAGAAAGGAGCCGTGACGATGCTAGATAAGTTCATGGAGGGTACCCGGAAGAAATATCTCAGCATCGATGCAGCAAAGCACGGTGCAAGAGATACTCTTAAGATGCTCTCAGAAAAATACGAGATTGACGTGGACTGGTCAAGAAGTATGCAGGAGACTATTGAAAGATTTGATCTGTAAAAAGAATTGGAGGATAAGCGATGAAAGTAAGAAGAATTGTTGATAACACATACACATGGAACCAGGTAAAAGAAATTCTGGCAGCAGATGGAGTATAAGCTGGACGGGCAGTTAAAGAGGATTGAGGATGAAGAAAAACACAGACTCTTATAACGAAAGAATGAAACGCTTTTATCACTACTGGAACATGAAAAACGCGACAGAGGAAATGATAGAAACGTCCTCTGGAGAACTACAAATCATTATAGATGCATTAGCGGATTATCACGATATTGTAATGGAAAAAGTTAAGACAATGGAAGGGTACGCGAAGGCTACATGGATAAATCGTGCTGATAAGATCAAGAAGATTCAGACAAAACTGGAAGAGTCTATTGGGTATAGCAGAGATAAACAGATAGAAGTGTGCCAGAAAAAGAAAAGCAAGAAACAGGATGATATTGGCGGAGACGCATTGGAATTAGCTTTTAATCGGTCAGCGAATAAAAAAGAGAATAAACCAGAAAACAAGCCAGAAAACAGACCTCTGGAGGGTAAAGAGGATAAAAAAGAAGAATCAAACCAGTTAAATATATTTGATTTGGTAGGAGGAAAATAAAATGCGATACACAGAATACCACAACGGAGTAGCCGTTATCAAAGATAAGACTTTCCTGAAGGAAGCTATGGCGAAGTTGGCAAAATACGAGGATGCGGAAGATAAAAATAAAGCGGAAATTGCCAATATTGAAAAAATGTCAAGGGAAGATATAATTGACCACTTATACAGTTATTGCGGTCATCAAACATGTGCGAAATGCATCTTCGTAAGTGAGAATTGTGCCTTCTTGAGAATGCGTGAAGTAGAGTTAAGAGATGCGTATAGAAAATTCGCAGAGAGCCGGATTAAATAGAGTCAAAATGAGTTTTGACAAGCTACCGGGCCACAGCTCGGTAGCGGAAAGGAGAATAAGATGAACGAGCAGAAAGTTAGAGAAGCAATTAAATACTTTAAAAAGGAAATTGACTTTGCAGAAAGAAGAAAAAGTGATTGTTCAGAAACCATGTTGTCTGTTTTTGAGGATGAAATTGATACAGCTAATACTGTAATCGAAGCCCTTGAAAAGCAGTTGCCGAAAAAGCCTATAGAGCGTCATTATGAAGAAGAAGGAGAAGAACCATATATTAAAGTTAGCTGTCCGAATGGATGTAGATTTCAACCAAGTAGAACCAGCAATTATTGCCGTGAATGTGGACAGAGATTAGATTGGAGTGAGTGACGTGGAAAATAAAAGAATAAGCTGCAAAGGAAATGCTGCGGACATACCAGCTTGCGAATACGATTCTGCTTGGTTTTGCAAGCACCCAAAATGCAAATCTACTGTATTGACCTCTGTAATGTATGGGGCAAGACCAAGTGGTTGTCCTAAAACAGACGAATGGAACAGGAGGGTGGAAGAATGAGAGAGAAGAAATTATATACTTGTGAAATCTGCAACACTGATTATGCGGATAAAGAAAGGGCTAAACAATGTGAAAAAGGACACAAGTTGTTAGAGAAAGCAACATTAATCACAGGGGAATACAAACCAGTTGCTATGATCCCTGATGGGGCGCCATATAAAATCCGTGTTAAATTTCCAGGAATGGATAAGTTTGTGGAATACAAAAAATAGATTAAATTGGGGTGGAAGAATGATTAATTTTGAAAAGAAAATGCAAGAAAAAAGAAGAAGTAAATATGTTGACATAATGGTAAGAGCAACAAAAATGGGATTAATGAATCCAAGCGAAGACGTAGACAGAATGATGGATATTGAAAGTGCAGATGTTAAATTTAATCTTAGATTAAGCGATTGGTTAAACGCTGATGATTTTGATTTTGCTCATGACTTCATTGGGATAAGGGATTCTATAAATCGTGACAATGGATTTCCGGCAACAGATTTTGGTTTATTTGTTCCGAGGTTTGCAGAAAGTGAGGTAGAAGATTGAAAATGAGAAGTAGAGGATATCCATTCCCTTAAGCACACGACAAATAAGCCATCTTTCGGTGGCTGCTTTAAAAATTAAATATTGAGAAGTTAAGGGGTGGAATGATGAATGTATTAGAGAAGATTTTGAAAGAGATAGAAGAAGCGACATTTCAAGAAGATGCGCCTATTTATGCAGGCAATAAGGAAATAGATGGGTGTGTGCGAGAAAGTGTTGTAAAAGAACTCATCCGTTCCCACATGGATGAAGTTGCAAGTAATGATTGGATTCCGGTAAGTGAAAGATTGCCAGAGCCTGATAAGATAGTAGAGATCACCAGGCATTGCTCTGAGTGGACTTCCGACCATAATTCCGATTGGGTTCCAAAAGATGAAAAGGTGCATCATGAAGAAGAATATATTGTGAATGTAGGATACATGGACAAAGATGGGGATTGGGTTGCCTTTGATGGCGAAGGATATGAGGTTTGTTGCGACAAAGAATTTGGAA
>DXXQ01000080.1 GCA_019416265.1 Clostridiales bacterium
TTCTCGCATAATGCTTTGAGATATTTTTTAATATATTTCCAAAGGAATTCTGATAATAAAATCTAACTGCAATTCTAGCTGCATTTGGCGCCAATCCCAAAATATGAAATTTTTGTTCCGGGTCCAGTTTTACATCATCAATAATAACCTTTTGGTTTTTCTGAATTTCTTCAAAAATGGATGCGATTTCTTTTTGATTATCTTTTGGCGGTTCAACAGACCAGATAAACCCTTTCTGATACTCTTCCTGTGCACTTTCTGCCCATGCCACCACCATGGTATCACCAATCAAAAAGGAATACGCTTTTTGGCCAAGTAAATAATTCAGCGCCGTTGTATAGGCGAATTCTGCATATTTTCCAACCGGTGCATTGTAACTCTGTTCTTTCCCGTAGGATTCAAAGGCGGGAGCATTAAAGGAAACAAGAGCCGCACCACTGGACTGTGCTCCGGGAACCCCTTTGATCGTTTTATGGATTCTGGCTATTTCTGTTTTTTCACCTGTTACAAGACAAATTCCCTCTGGTTCTCTCCTTGAAACGCTATGTTCTGCTTCCCATGCTTCTTTAATTTGTAAATCCTCCTGGGCAAATTCCCTTCCCATGCAAAAGACCAGGTTTCCACCATCTGTAATATTTTCCCAATTTTCCTTTATTTCTGGATGTTCCATTGCCTGATCTGGATTCCAGGTTTCAAAAAAGCGGCAGATTGCCTGTGACATTTCTCCTTTTATTTCATGAAGCAATGAAAGATGCTTTTCCTTTGCTGCTGAAAAACAATCCTTTGCCCTCTGTCGGCTTTTTTCATCCATTTCTTTGTCAATTCCAAGCATGTACTTTGCATTGTCACAAAGAAAATTTGCAGACACTCCGGAAGATCTGGTTACCATCTCCGGAACACACGTAGAACTCGGAAGCCAAACTGTCTTTTTCCCACGCGTTTCCTCTGTTTTCAACCAGACAATTCCTTTTATTTCTCCCTCTTTTGAAAGATTAATTCCATAAGAAGCTTTTGCAGTACACCACCCGCGTCGGGACACCTTTCCCTGTTCTTCAAGAACTTCATAAAGTCTTGTCAGAGACTGTAAAATCATCGTATCACCTCACAATCCCGCAAATCTATAACCCCATACTTCATCACTGGCCTGAAAAACATTGGCTGTATATTCTCCCTGTCTGTATAATCCATATCATACAGCATAAATCCCAGATCTTTTTCCGGTACTTCATCATAAGCTGTTTTAATTTCTTCTTCCTCACATAATGCAAAAGAAACAGGAAACTCTCTGCAGCCAAAATATGGGGTATGAAAGCATGCCCCCTTTTTCAGTCGGCGCATAATAATATCTTTAAATTTTCCCGGATTATCTGTTTCATTTGCACGTTCCGTCATTTCAAAATGAGCCTCTATCACATAATCCACATCCGTAAGTAAAAGAGATGCTCTTTGAACAATTTCTTCCTTGGTGCTGATATATAACGGCTTATCCGCGCCATTGTATACCTGCAGCACATTGTTTGCGGAAACTTTGCTTTTCACCTCATTTCTGCGTACACTGGTGAAATGAATGGGATTTTTTACATATATTTTATCAATTACCCAGCGCATCCCCGGATGCCAGTAGATTGCTTCCAGAATCCCCCTCGCCGCAGAAGGTGTCATCACATCATAAGAACAACGTTCCACTTTCATTTCCGGCCTCGAAAACAATGCATAATCCCCCCATACTCTGACTTTTACTCCCATTCCCATAAACCTCTCTCCTTCCGCCAAAATAATTTTTATAACACTTTATTTTCTTTATAACAGGCCGCAATGTAATCTCTTGGCTGATAATAAAAATCTGTATTATAGTCGGAAATATGTGCATCGATCCAGGAGTGATATACTGCCCACACTCCTTCCAGAATGTTCTCCTCTTCGTAACAATCTTCAATCAGCCTCTCATAAACTTCCCCAATATCCCAGTAATCCGGTACCGTATATCGGCATTCTTTTACATTATCAAAATCACCTACTTTTAATCCACATTCCTCAATCAGCTCTACCGCAACCTTTTCAATGGGTTCACAGTGAAATACATCTGCGTAGTCATACACTCTTCTGATTCTTTCCATGCCAAGCCCATCTGTTACTTCTGTCCTTTTCCGTTTTACATATCGTCCAATATACTCTATCAAGCTGCAGGTAAAAAAAAGAGCATTGTTATTTTTTCTTGCCATATGCAACCTCACTTCCCACAAATGTCAAAGTATCCAAAGCTGAAATCGTATGGAAACTGATCTGATGTGTTGGATATTTAAAGCGCACCAGTTCCCAGAAGGCGGTTCTGGATATTTTTCCATCAATAAAGTTCTGAATATAATTATAGATGGTATCATCTGCCATAGGGCCTTCCACAATATCATAGGTATGTGATTTTCCACTTCTGCAAGCCACCACAAAATCAAGCCATTCTTCTGTCATTTTTTCAAATGTAAGACATTTTAAACTGGTGTTTGGGACATACTCATATTTATTAATATATCCATTTTTTCCGTAACGCGTTGCCCAGCGTTCTGCCTGTTCTGAATATTGTGTACAATAAAATCCAAAATAAAAATCCTTATGAAACCGGGCTTTTCTTATTTCCGGATATTCCACGACTTCGTTACTTCCGTGATATAAGAGCATTTTATCACCTCTTTTCCTCCAAAAATCACGTATTTTCGTTCTCTATTCATTTATCGTATAATCAATATACCACCTTTATAATCCGAAATCAATATTTGTACATAAAATTTTATTGAAATTTTATTTTGATTTTGATATAATCATTCCTGTCAGGAAAACCTGTGGATTGAAATAATAACTTTTTTTGTAAAAGCCAGCAGAAGCGGCGTATTCCAGAATAACTATCTGGGGGTACGCCGCTTCTTCCCTATCCCATTCTTTTCAGAAGAAAAGCGCAATCCCTTCTTCTAAATCCAGTTTCAATCCCAGTTCTTCTGTATACCTGTCCGCTTCTTTAAGTTCATAAAAATCCAAAATATCCTCTGAGATATTCTGAATCATTCCTGTATCATACATCTTCTTAAATTCCTGTTCGTAGACTTGAATACAGTATTGCCCTGCTTTTCTCATTTCCGTTTTTGTATATCCCTTATTTTTTAGCTGGTGAAGAATTTGAATTGCTTTTTCTTCTTTTGGTATCAGAATCGTGACCGTATTCTGTTCTATCAATTTGAACTCTTTTCCAACCGTAGCAAAGTTATAATATCCTGATTTAAACTCCTCCATAATTTTCTTTTTATCCAGGCCTTCTCTTCGCCAGGAATACAAAGTCTCAAAATATCTGGAAATATTTTTCAGATCAGAGATGTCCTCTCCGTCCAGAATCAGATTTTTCGCTGCATCCATCTGCTGTTTTTGGCCTGGAATAAATTCTCTTCCCTCAAATTGAAAAATAACCGCCTTACTTTCTTCCGATGAATGCTTTCCTTCCCTGTTACACCGGCCTGCTGCCTGGATCATAGAATCCACACCCGCCAGTTGTCGATAAACCGTTCTAAAATCCAGATCCACACCCGCCTCCACTAAACTGGTAGAGACCACAATACAACGTTTTCCTATGTTCAGCCTCGCTCTTATTTCCTCGAGAATTCGTTTTCTGTGTTCCGGGTACATACAAGTAGACAAATGATACGTTCCAGCCCCTTCCAGCTTCTCATAAAGACTCTGTGCTCTTTTTCTGGTATTTACAATACACAAAGCCTGTTCTTCTTTATTTAGTCTGTCTGTAAGCTCTTTTTCTGAAATGCTTCCTATGGGGACAAATTCTGTTCTTTTGAAAAAGGTGAACTGCTCCTCCATCCGTGGGCATAGTTCTGTTATTGTCATTCCCTGAAAAAAAGAATCCAAAGAGGGCTGTGTTGCCGTACATAATACCGCACTGATTCCATAATTGCAAATCAACTCCTCAATCATTGCAGTACAAGGCTTCAGATAATCGCAAGGCAGCATCTGTGCTTCATCAAAGATCACCACACTGTTGGCAATATTATGCAGCTTCCTGCAGCTGGATGAACGATTGCCAAAAAGGGACTCAAAAAACTGCACATTTGTCGTCACCACAACCGGTTTATCCCAATTTTCTGTTGCCAGTTTCATGGGTATCCATTCCTCTGAGTCATCATAATTCACATTACAATGATTTTCCAATACATTTCTGTCTCCCAGGATTTCGCGAAAAACCGCTGCATTCTGTTCAATAATACTGGTGTAGGGAATCACATAAATAATCCTGTCCATTTGATGTTTTACTGCATGGCGAAGCGCGAAGCCCAGTGAAGCAATGGTTTTACCTCCTCCTGTTGGAACTGTCAACCGGAAAAGACCTTTTTCTTTTTCTCCCGCTTCCAGACAATGCCGCAGAATCTCCGTTCTTCTTCCATATATGGTATCCAAATC
>DXXQ01000081.1 GCA_019416265.1 Clostridiales bacterium
GTTAAAGCGGTCCGTTCACGGCATAATGTACAATCAGAGAATGACCGGGGACGTTTGCGGAATCGTAACTTATAAAAATACTCTAAAGGGAGGAACAGGTATGACAAACAAAGGATTCAGAAGAATCATGGCACTTGCACTTGCATCCACTATGGTAGTTGGAAGCGCAGTTCCGGCACTTGCCAAAAAGAAAGACGAAGTGAAACTCACAGAAGCAGGTTATCCTATCGTACCGGAAGGAGAAGAACTTACTCTGACATGTTTCATAATGACCATGCCTAACGTAGAAAACTTTGAAACAAACGACTTCACCAAGTATCTTGAGGAGCAGACAGGCGTACATATTGAATGGGTGACTGCAGGACGTGATGATTGGCAGGAAAAACTGAATATGATGCTTGCTTCCGGTGACTATCCGGATATGATGCTTGGCTTATCACCTGACCTTGCGAAATTCGGTGTTAAAGAACAGATTGTTGTTCCGTTAGATGAGTACATCAACGAAGACATCATGCCGAACTATGTAGCACGTTACGGTGAGAAACTTGACTTAAGCCGTGAGACAGACGGACAGATTTACTCTCTTATTGACGAGAATGACTGCTACCACTGCTCTTATGGACGTAAAATGTGGATCAACACCAAATATCTGGAAGAAATGGGTCTGGAGAAACCAACCACAACTCAGGAATTCTATGATATGTGTGTGAAATTTAAAGAGATGAAACCAGACGGAATCGCACTTGCAGGTTCTGCACCTGGAAAAGGATGGTATTCTGAGTTTGAGAACTGGTTAATGGGCTCCTTCATCCTTCCTCCAAGTTCCTCCTACACACTGAGTGTTCGCGATAAGACAGCAGTGACATGGGACGGCGAAGTGAAATGTGTTGCTATGGATGACCGTTACAGAGAATTCCTGAAATATGCGAACTCCCTCTATGAGGCAGGCGCTCTTTACGATGGTAACTTCACTCAGACAGAAGAGCAGATGAAAGCAATCATCAATCAGGAAGACGCTCCTGTTCTCTGCTTTGCAACAGGAACTATTTCTAACGACATCGATTCCGCATCCAATCCGGAACTGTATGCTCAGTATGAGACACTGGCTCCGCTTGAAGGACCGGACGGAACAAGACTTACAACATTCTTCAAATATTTATCCATCTCTGATGGTAACTTCTGTATCACAGATACATGTAAGAGCCCTGAGGCAGCGCTTCGCTGGGCAGACTTCTTCTACAGCGAGACAGGTGACTTAATGTCTCAGTACGGTGCAGAAGAAGGCGTTGACTGGGAACTGAATCCGGAAGGAGAATTCGGTCTTGACGGCGAACCTGCAGATTATAAGATTCTTAATCCATATTCTGCTGAAACACAGAATCATGACTGGCAGGATCTTGGTATCCGTGTAGCTCCGGCTGATTACAGATTAGGTGCTGCAACTCCTCAGGACGTTGATGTTAAGACAGGCGAAGGTCTTGAGAAATTATTATTTGATTCTTCTAAGAATGATTATGAACCATATACACAGACAGAAGAGAACTCTGACCTTGACGTATTACCACGTCTGAAACTGACAAGCGAGGAGACAACAAACGTTTCTACAATCGCTGTAGAAGTTGAAAAAATGATCGATGAGAATTCTGCTGCATTTATCACAGGTGCAAGAAACATCAATGACGATAAAGACTGGGAATCCTTCAAAGCATCTCTTGAGAGCGCAGGCCTGAAAGAACTGCTTGAAACATACCAGACAGCATATGACAGACAGATGAAATAAGAAATCTGCGAAAGAGATCATGAGTGGCCGGGCCAGAATGGTCCGGCCTCTTTCATTAAAAATCGAAAAGGAGGGGCATAAAAGTGGGAAAAAATAAAGTGGCAAAAGCTAAAAAAAGCAAAATGAAATCTTCAAACTGGCAGTTTTGGCTGATCATTGCCCTGCCATGTCTTTATGCATTAATCTTTGCCTATATTCCTATGGGCGGTATCCTTATGGCGTTTGAGGACTACAGTCCGAGACGCGGATTCCTGGGAAGTGACTGGGTTGGTCTGAAGCATTTCACCAGATTCCTCACCTCAACTTCCAGTATCCAGGTTATCAAAAACACCCTGATTCTTGGTGCGTACAACCTGATCGTAAGTTTCCCGATTCCGATTATCCTTGCTGTCTGCATCAATGAGATCCAGGCAAAATTCTTTAAGAAAACTGTACAGATGGTTACCTATGCACCGTACTTCATTTCTATCGTTGTACTTTGCGGTATGCTGTTCTCTATGACAGACCTTCGTACAGGTATCTTCAATATCTTATTAGGAAAAATTGGTATTGGACCGATTAACTTTACGGGAAGTCCGGATACATTCCGTCATTTGTATGTATGGAGCGGTGTCTGGCAGACGGCCGGATATTCGGCGATCATTTATATCGCAGCCCTTGCAGGCGTAAGCCCTGAACTGAAGGAAGCTGCAGTAATGGACGGCGCCAGCCGTATCCAGAGAATTCTCCATGTAGATATTCCTTGTATCATGCCAACACTTGTAATCATGCTGATCATGAGCTGCGGTAATATCATCAATATCGGTTTCGATAAGGTATTCTTATTACAGAACCCGATGAACGCAAGCGTATCCGAGGTTATTTCAACCTTCGTATACAAGGTTGGTATCACACAGGCAGATTACGGCTTCTCGACGGCGGCCGGTCTGTTCCAGTCTGTTGTAAGCTTTGTTCTTCTGGTAAGCGTTAACCAGATCAGTAAAAAGGTTACAGACAACAGCTTGTGGTAGGAGGTAGACATATGAACGTAAAATTTAAGAACTCTAGTACAGGAGATAAGATTTTTATTGTTTCTGTATATGCAATACTGTCAATTATCCTTGTTATTGTCCTGTATCCGCTGATCTATGTTGTATCAGCATCCTTCTCAGACCCGCAGGCTGTTATCAGCGGTAAGGTGGTTTTATGGCCGGTGGATGTAACCCTGAGAGGCTATCAGGCTGTATTTAAGAATCCGAAGATTCTTACAGGTTTTGCAAACTCCCTGTTTTATATGTTTGTAGGTACAGCTATCAACCTTGTTATGACAATGCTTTGCGCATATCCTCTTTCCCGTAAAGAGTTTACAGCAAGAAACAAAATTGCAGCGCTGTTTGTATTTACCATGTATTTCTCCGGCGGACTTGTACCAAGCTACATGATCGTCAGCAAACTTGGTCTTATCAATACACGCTGGGCTATGCTGATCCCGACAGCAATGTCTACATACAATATGATCATTGCACGTACTTATATGGTAAACTCCATTCCGGATGAGCTTTATGAGGCAGCTCAGCTTGACGGCTGTTCTCCATTCAAATATCTGCTGAAAGTAATCGTGCCGCTGAGTAAACCGATCATCGCGGTTCTGGCACTGTATTACGGAATTGCAAAATGGAACAACTATTTTGACGCTATGCTTTATTTGAACGATACAAGCAAATGGCCGATCACTATGGTTCTTCGTGAAATCCTGATCCAGAACCAGATTGACCCGACCATGTTGACGGATGCCTCTGCACTTTCCAAGCTTCAGGGTATGACAGAACTTCTGAAATACTCTGTTATCGTGGTAGCATCTGTGCCGGTTCTTATGATTTACCCGTTTGTACAGAAATATTTTGTAAAAGGTGTAACAATCGGAGCGGTAAAAGGCTGATAAAGTATAAGGACAGAATACTGACAAAAACTGAACGACTCTTTTTCGGGAGCCGGCATAGTCGGTGTTCTGTCCTTTTGTCTTTTGGATGAAGTGTAAGGCTTCTGTGAAGAGTAATCTGTAAAGCACCGCCTGAGACAGCAGGACGGAAAGAAAGGAAAGAACTTGAAGAAAACAATTCTGACACCAATTTTGACCGGAATACTTCTTGGGGGAATTCTGGCAGAACCCGGTGTCGTACAGGCAAAAGAAGTCCGTCTTACTTTTAACTGTGAGTCTGCGGGAGAAGAGGAAAAGGCTGTAATAGAAAAGCTTCTCCCGGAATACGCCGGAGAAACAGAAACTTTTATAGAGCTGGTATCCGGTGAGGCAGACATATGTATGGGAGAGTTTGACGGAATAACAGAGATGTACAGGAAAGGGAAGCTTGTGAATCTCTATCCATATATGGAAAAAGAAAGTCCCTACAGCGAGGCGGATTCCTGGGGGGAAGCGCTTCCTGAGGAAATCGGGGACAGGCTTCAGGTTTATAAAAGAGAGATTCCCGGTTATCCTGCTTCAAGAGATGTGGTGCGGATGTTTTGCAATAAAGATCTTTTTGAAAAGGCAGGGATAGAAATTCCGGTTACCTGGTCTGAGCTTATGAAATCATGCAAAGAATTCCAGGAAAAGGAAATAACTCCGCTGATGTTTCCGGCAAAGGATGAAAAAAGCCCGGTGTGGCAGTGGCTGGTGAATTATCTTTGCAGTCAGATGGAGGGGAATCTGGCCGATTCTCTGGATGAGACAGAAGACCGTTATGTGGAACTTGCAGAAGCATGTAAGGGAGCAGACAAAGGAGAACTCGACTACACACAGCCGCAGATAAAGGCTGCTTTCCAATGCCTGAAAGACTTATATGATTTTTCTGCAGGGAATGATCTGAATTATGAAGAGGCCCTGGAAGCCTTTACACAGGGAGAGACAGCAATGCTCTTTGCTTCCGGTGAGGATGCAAAAAAATTGAAAGGAAAGTTTTTTTGCAAGGCTGTGGCTTTTCCGGCAGTAACGGAAGAGACGTCGGAATATGCTTCAGGGCAGAAGCTTCTGGCAGGCGGCGGAGGAACGGATTTTTATGGGATAAGTTCAGAGCTTACTGATCAGAAAGAGCGTCTGGAGGCTGCGGTGGATTTCGTACAATATATGACTTCCGAGAAGGTACAGGAGAAGATGGCGTCGGAAGCCGGAAGCCTGCCTTCCGCAAAGGATGCGGAGCTTCCGGATTTCCTGCAGGATTTCCGGGTCGCTGAGGAGCCTCTTCGAATGGCGTATTTTACAGGTCTTGATGAGAAAAATCAGGAAGAAATATGGGGATATACCAGAGAATATCTGGATGAGAAAGTAGATATCGCAGCTCTGACAGAACAACTGAATCAGTCCTGTCAGGAAGCTGCCGGGAGAGTCCGTGAAGAGAAGGGTTGGACTCTGGTTAATAATTACGGTATGCCTACAAGCGGCGAATGCACCAAGTGTGCGCCGTAGCAGTTATTTTTCGCCGGATTCATAAAGGGCGAGGAAATCTTCACCGGAATATCGTTCAGTGACTTCACCTGCTTCAAGTACCAGGACAGTTGGGACGGAATCCACCTGAAGGCGGTCAAGAACTTCGTACATCTGCTCAGGGCGGGAGTCCCGGTCTTGGCTGGTGCTGTAGGAAAGAATACGCAGATGATTTTCACGGTTAAGTTCTGTGAGTTTTGGAAGGACTTCCTGGCAGTCCGGACAGTCATCTCTTCCGATGTAGAGGTACTGAGGGCGGGCTGCGTTCATCTCGATGCGGGCTGTAAGCTGCTCCAGGGTAAGCTCTTTCATTTCCTTATCCGCTTCATGCTGGAGAAGGGAACAGGCTGCTGGTGCAGGCACTGAAAGAGCCAGTACAAGAACAAGGGGAAGAATCTGATTTTTTGATGATTTTATCATAGCAAAACCTCCTGCGGGCTATTTAGGCTGAGTATCCCGAAAACTCCGTGTGGGATAACGCTTCTGAATACTTATACCTTATCATAAAAAGAGCGTATATGCAATGAAGAGTCGCAGCCTGACGGGAGCGGAGTGAACAGTAATTGAACAGCAACACAAGCAAGAATAACAGTAATGAATAAAAATAGTCAAAGAAAAATACGGAGGTGTTTTATGTACAAATTTGACAGAAATGAATATAACAAACGTATGGAATGGTACAAAGATGCACGTTTCGGAATGTTTATCCACTGGGGGCTTTATTCCATTCCTGCAAGAGGAGAATGGATCCGCAGCTACGAACGGATTACCAAAGAGGATTATATGCAGTATTTTGACGAGTTTAATCCTACGGACTATGATCCGAGAGCCTGGGCGAGAGCTGCAAAAGAAGCGGGAATGAAGTATGTTGTCCTTACAGCGAAGCACCATGATGGATTCTGCCTCTTTGACAGTAAATATACAGATTTTAAATCTACAAATACCAAATGCGGCCGGGATCTGGTTGCGGAATATGTGGAGGCTGTGAGGGCAGAAGGCCTGAAAGTAGGACTTTATTTTACCCTGATCGACTGGTATCATGAGGATTATCCGCATTACAGCGACAGAATCCACCCGATGAGAGAGAACCCTGATTATAAAGACGACAACCGCCATTTTGAGAATTATGTGGAATATATGCATAACCAGATTCGCGAGATCTGTACCAATTACGGAAAAATAGACCTGATGTGGTTTGACTTCTCCTACGATGATATGGAAGGGGAAAAATGGCAGGCAACGAAGCTCATCAATATGGTAAGGGAGCTTCAGCCGGGAGTTATTATTGACAACCGCCTGGAGGTAAACAGCGAGGGAAGCAGTTCTCTTGCCAAATGTGATCCGAAACCATATCACGGAGATTTCGTGACTCCGGAGCAGATGATCCCGCCGAATGGAATCCAGGATGTGGAAGGAAACGATATGGTATGGGAAGCCTGCGTGACAATGAATAACAACTGGGGTTATCATGCCACAGACCGCTTCTTTAAGCCGGCATCTATGCTGATCAAGAAACTGGTGGAATGTGTATCCAAGGGCGGAAACATGATTCTTAACGTGGGACCGGATGCAAAGGGAAGGATTCCCGATGAATCCATGAAGATCCTCAGAGACATCGGTACATGGATGAAGAAAAACGGGGACAGTATTTACGGATGCGGCAAGGCCGGGATTGATAAACCGGAGTTTGGCCGCGTAACAGGAAAGGATAAGCGTCTTTATTTCCATGTTTATGAAAATGCAATAGGACCTCTTCCTCTTCTGGGAATTAAAAAAGAGGATGTGAAAGGAATCCGGTATCTTGCATCCGGAGCTGAGGTTCCCATTTCCACAAGCTGGGTACACAGCGATTACCCGGAGATTGTGTTTGCAGACCTGGGAATGAATCCTGTGCTTCCGGATCCTGTGGATACGGTTCTTGAAGTGATTTTAAAATAAGAGAAGGTATCTGATAACGAAGACTGTGCAGGAAAGCGCAGGAGGG
>DXXQ01000082.1 GCA_019416265.1 Clostridiales bacterium
CTCTTTTGTTACATCCATATGTACCGTAGACTTACTGATCCCAAACTTCCCTGCTGTCTGCCGCACGGTTGATTTGGTTTCGATGATATAATTGGCGATTTCCACTGCCCGTTCTTCTATGTACTCTTTCAAGGATAAGCCTCCGAAGACGCTGTTTTTACAATGTATGCAGAGTCTGCCCTTTATAGACTTTTCCTTGAGAACAGAAGCAATTCCTTTTCTATTTACACCTTTTTGATTCCAGACCGCCTTTTTTCGTATTTATAATATATCTTTCAGATATTTCTTTAATCCGTCACGATATTTTTTCGTTAGTGCCAAATACTGCTGTTGTTCCTCTGCTGTCCACTCATTCCAGATTTTGTTTTCCATCTCATGCAGAGGCATTATTTTTTCCAGTGAAAATTTTCTGCCTTTTTCAGTGAGACAGAGAATTGTGTTTCTGCCTTTCCCCTGCTCCAAATATACGATGTCTTCTTTTTCCAGTTTACGAATGGCAGAATTAATTGTCTGACGGCTGATCCCTGTAAGTTTGCTCACTTCGCTTTGCAGACATCTTCCATCTTTCTCACAGAGTACATATAAAATGTTTTGAACACTATCTGAAATCCCCATTTTCACAGCCGCTTCATGGTATAAAGCGTTAATTTCCCCTGCCAGATATGTATATTGTTCCGTATGTAAATAATGCACCCTTTCCCCTCCTTGTCCGATTTCATACATGATGTATTATATCCGATTTCGTACATATGTCAATCATTTTTTGTTATATAGAAACAATTTTCCTGATTAAAAAAGTCTAAAATCATCTGGCTTTCATCTTTGATATATGATATACTTTTTTCATATGAATCCACAGGAGGACGGTATGGAACTGGAGCATGGTTTTACCACACGAAATGAATGGGAAAATTATTTTAAGATTTATTTCGCGCAGATAAGGGAACTGGAAGAACTTAATTCCTTTCAGATGAACAAAGAGCCCCAGCAATGGCTGGCTGATTTCTCTGCCAAAGCTCAGAAACTGGAAGAGAAATATCAGGAACAGAATGCCTATTTGAAGCGTCATGTTTATTATTTTACGAAAGAAGGACAGCCCTGGACCAGAGAAGTTGCAGAGCCTCTGCTGTCTTTCCTTTATCGGTACAGTACACGGTTTGAAGACATTGAAGCAGCCTATGAGCTGGCGCAGAGCCTTTATGCTTTTTTCGAGGATTTAAACGATCCTGTCTCCCTGATGAAATGTGATATGGTTCTTCTTTCCGTATATTATTTCCTGAATGTCACATGCCTGAAGGATAAGATTCTAAGGCTTTGTCAACATGCAATTCCAATCTTTGAAGCCTTTTATGACCAGCTCAATGAAGAAGAAAAAAGCATGGGAATGAGTTTTTATGACTTCCAATCTGTCATAACCTCAGAATACGTCAATGATCCGCCTTTTATCTCTGCGTCTCAGTTTTTTTACGAATACGACAGGCGAATGAAAATGATCCGGCGATTTCGGGCAGAAGCTGATATGTCCCTTCCTCTGAACACTGCCCTTCCCTACTTCGAAAACTGCTGGACAAGCAATTTCCTCCGGCTATCTATTAATTCAAAGGCCCGGAACCACCAGAATTTTACTTCAGAACAGCTTTTCCGACAGCTCTCCATCGCAAATGAGTTAAAGGAACAGAATCCCGCAGATGTTTCCTCTTCTTCCCATGCCAAATATCAGGCGATCAGTCTGATGCTGGAGTATTATCTTGGGATAAAGAATGCTGAAACAGCTTATCATGAGCTAATGGAATGTGAATCCTTGATTCCCCACAAACGAATCACCTCCTGGGAAGAATACGATGACGAAAATATAGACTGCTTCAATCTGATTCTCCGCTGTCTCCTGATCCTGGTTGAGGACTGCCCGGCCTGCATCGAAAGTATACGGCGGGTATTCGCCCATTTACTTGATGTTTATACTCACTTTCCAAGTCATAACTTCATGGAAAGTGTTGCAGATGGCTTCATCTTTCTATATCTGATACCGGCGCTGAAATATCTCGAAGAGAATGAAATCCTTTCCTCCCTTCTCCGCCTGACTGTTTACCGTCAGCCCCAGACTCTGTTTCACTCTGTCATTCTGGGACATTGCGCGAAAACGGTGACCCGTTATATGATCGCTCAGCATCCGGAGATGCTGGTTGGTGTACTCTCCTGCAAATCAGCATCAGAGGTACAGGAAAAAGCAGACGAAATCCTGACTTTCGTGGAAACCGGTGCACTCATACATGATATAGGTAAAATCCAGTGTACTAATGTCATCAACATGCAGTACCGCAAACTCGTTGATATTGAATTTCATGTTATTCGCTATCACCCGGTATCCAGTCTGAAAATCCTGCAGCAGATTCCTACTCTGCAGCAGTATATAGGAATCGCAGCCGGTCACCATAAGTCCAGCGACGGTACATACGGGTATCCCCCCGATTTTGATCACAGGAAATGTTCGGACCGGATTCTGATCGATATTGTCAGCATCTGTGATTCCCTTGACGCAGCTACAGATTACCTGGGAAGAAGCTACGCAAGAACCAAACCCTTTCATCAGGTATTAAAGGAATTTCAGGCCGGAAGCGGAACCCGATATTCCAAAGAAGTGGTGGACCTGATTTCAGAATCACCCGAACTTCAGCAGGAACTGGAACTCTTTCTTCTCCATCACAGAGAAAATGTCTGTCTGGAAGTATATAAGCGAATCAAACAGAATGGTCGTCTTTAAAAAACAGAAGCTGCAGCTCACTTTTCGAAGGAACTGCAGCTTTTATATTTTATACTTTCTTTTCACATCTGACAGTCACACGGCTCTTTCCCCCGTATGTACAGGTAAAAAAAGTCATGTCCCAGTCGCCGGATTCCACAATATAGGAATTTAGCGTTTTTATCGCTTTACACGCGCACCGGCGCCGCTCATGACAGCTTCTACTTCTTTTTTGCTTGCCATTGTTGTGTCTCCCGGTGTTGTCATGGCGAGGGCTCCGTGAGCTGCTCCGTAATTTACGGCAGCCTCTGCGTCTCCGGTTGTCATCAGTCCGTAGATCAGTCCGGAAGCAAAGGAATCTCCTCCTCCTACCCGGTCCATGATCTCAAGTCCCTTATATTCATTGGAGTGATAAATTTCTCCGTCTGCCCAGCAGATCGCGCTCCAGTCATTTACAGTTGCTGTTTTTACCTCACGAAGGGTTGTTGCCACTGCCTTAAAGTTCGGATAAACCTCTGCTGCGTGGTTGATCATCTTTTTGTAACCATCCAGATTCAGTTCCTTCAGGTTTTTATCGTTTCCTTCAATCTCAAAGCCGAGACAGGCTGTGAAGTCTTCTTCATTGCCGATCATAACGTCTACATACTTCGCGATCTCCTTATTGACTTCCTGCGCTTTTTCCAGGCCTCCGATCGCACTCCACATGGAAGGACGGTAATTCAGGTCATAGGAAACTACAGTTCCGTATTTCTTGGCAGTCTTAATCGCCTCCAGAACAGTTTCGCAGGACTGTTCGGATAAAGCCGCATAAATACCGCCTGTATGAAGCCAGCGCACTCCAAGCTCTCCAAAAATATACTCAAAGTCAAAATCTTCCGGAGTTGCTTTGGAAATGGCTGTATTTGCACGGTCAGAGCAGCCGATCGCGCCGCGGATTCCGAATCCTCTTTCAGTAAAGTTAATGCCGTTTCTGCAGACTCTGCCGATTCCGTCTGTTTTCATCCACTTGATCAGGGAAGTGTCCACTCCGCCCTGGAGGATGAAATCTTCCATAAGCATACCCACTTCATTGTCTGCAAAGGCTGTGATCACCGCTGTCTTGAGTCCGAAGCAGCGTCTTAAACCACGAACTACATTGTATTCTCCGCCGCCTTCCCATGCCCGGAAGCTGCGTGCAGTGCGGATTCTTCCCTCACCCGGATCCAGTCTTAACATAACCTCTCCAAGAGAAACAGCGTCAAAAGTACATTCTTCTTTCGGTCTTAAATTCAGATTCATTGTTTTTCCTCCCTGCTATCAGCCGCGGACAGATACTGCCAGCGCTACGGCTTCTTTTGTCATCTCTGCGATTTTGTCAAATTCTTTGTTTTTAATCATATCGCCTTTTACCATCCAGCTTCCTCCGCAGCAGATGATCTTGTCAAATCCAAGATAATCTTTCAGATTTTTCGCACTGATTCCGCCGGTCGGCATAAATTTCACCATAGTATACGGAGCTGCCATTGCCTTGATCATCGGAAGCCCTCCGGCCTGCTCTGCCGGGAAAAATTTAACGGTTTTGAGTCCTCTCTTAACAGCCTGTGCCACCTCAGACGGTGTGATACAGCCCGGAAGAACAGGAATCTCCTTTTCAAGACAGTAGTCTACGATTTCCGCATCAAAGCCCGGACTTACAATAAATTTCGCTCCTGCTGCCACTGCACGGTCTACCTGTTCCTTTGTGAGAACAGTGCCTGCGCCCACAAGCATTTCCGGATATTTTTCACACATCAGCCGAATGGATTCCTCTGCCGCCGCAGTACGGAATGTAACCTCTGCACAGGGAAGTCCTCCCTTTACCAGAGCATCTGCAAGAGGAACTGCATCCTTCGCATCCTCTAATACAACAACAGGAACTACTGCAAAATCATAAAACTGTTCTTCAAGTGTTTTCATTGTCTTTCATTCCTCTCTCAAATCTATCTTTTTATATCGTAATTCATATCCATCAGATTGCGAATGGTCTCTGCATCGTCGGTAATGTTGCCATCTCCATGGATGGTATGCTTGATCGCGCTGCTGGCCACTGCAAAATTCACCATATCCAAAGGTGTATACTCTTTCATCATCGCATAGATCAGGCCGCTGGCAAAAGCATCGCCTCCGCCTACCCTGTCCAGAATGTGAAAGGTGAACAGCCTGCTTTCATAGGTATGTCCCCCATACCACATATAGGCCTTCAGACTGTTTTCGCTGCCGCTGTGGGTATAGCGCACATGGCGGGCAATACATTTCAGATTGGGGTATTTTTTCACAAATTCCCGAAATACCATATCCTGCTGTTGATAATCCGGCTGAAGGGGAATGTCATCCTTCACATCCCCTTGGGAACGGTCATTTTCATCCTTCCAGAGATGATAGGGTTCGATTCCCAGAAGCACATCCACATAGGGAAGACATTGTGTGCAAAAATCTCTCGCCTCTTCCCAGCTCCACAGGGTACTTCTGAAATTTCCGTCGAAGCTGATGGTAAGTCCTTTTTTCTTTGCAATTTTCAGACAGGTAAGAATCATTTCCCGGCAGTTTGGCGCAAGTGCGGGAGTGATTCCGCTTAAATGCAGCCAGGTAAAGCCTTCCAGAAGCTTGTGGAAATCATACTGTCCGAAATCATATTCTGTGATGGCGCTGTTTTTCCGGTCATAGGTCACTTTTCCGGGTCGAATCCCGAAGCCTGTTTCCAGATAATAACAGCCCAGTCTGTGTGTCGGGGTTTCCTTTGGCGTACTCAGGATAACCGGAGCACAATGTACGTCGTTGCTCCTCAGCATACGGACAGCACTTTTTCCCAGGCTGTTATCAGGTACCACAGTAAAAAATGTGCTGTCAATGCCAAGGTTTGCAAGCGCCAGCGCTATGTTTGCCTCACTTCCGCCGTAGCTTGCTTCAAAGGAAGACGCCATACGGATTTTTTCGTAATTAGGAGGAGTTAAACGGAGCATGATTTCTCCGATGGTAATGAATTTGTGTGTATAGTTTTCGAAGTTATTTCCGTTTCTCTTTACTTCCATATGAGCCTCCTCTGACGAAATCAGTATTCCAGATACGCACCCTTCATCGGGCTGGCCGCATGCTGGCTGAACAGGCGAAGAACGCCGTTTTTATATTTCGGTTCACGCTTTTTCCAGTTTTTGCGGCGCTCTTTCAAAACAGCGTCGATTTCTTCCATAGATTTGCGTTCTCCGTGAATACCGATGATATTTAACTTTCTGGCAGGTACGTCGATCTCGATCAGATCGCCTTCCTCCACCAGAGCGATCGGGCCGCCGTCTACAGCCTCCGGACTGCAGTGTCCGATCACCGGCCCTGTAGAAGCGCCGGAGAAACGGCCGTCTGTGATAAGGGCAATGCTTCTTCCAAGCTCTTTGTCACTGCTGATTGCTTCGGATGTATAGAACATTTCCGGCATTCCGCTTCCTTTCGGACCTTCATAGCGGATAAATACAGCATCGCCTTTTTTTACTTTATGTTTCAGAACTGCATCCAGACACTCTTCCTCACTGTCAAAAGGTCTGGCATTGAGCACTGCCCGGAACATCTCCTTCGGACATGCCGTGTGTTTGATCACAGCGCCTTCCGGCGCAAGGTTTCCTCTTAAAATGGCAATGCTTCCGTCTGTTCCGATTGCGTTGTCATAAGAACGGATAATATCCTCTTTTTTCAGATTCACATTGTAGCGGGCATTAAAATCCTCCAGCCATTTGCCACATCTTTCGTAGAATCCGTTTCTCTTTAATTCGTCGAGGTTTTCTCCAAGAGTCTTTCCGGTCACTGTCATTACATCCAGGTGAAGATGCTCTCGGATCTCTTCCATGATCGCCGGAACGCCCCCTGCATAGTAGAAGCATTCTGCCGGCCATCTTCCTGCCGGACGCACATCAAGGAGATAACGGGCATTTCTGTGGAGTCTGTCAAAGGTGTCTCCCGTAATCTCAATACCGAATTCATGAGCAATCGCCGGAATATGGAGCAGGCAGTTGGTGCTTCCGGAAACTGCCGCATGAACGAGGATCGCATTTTCGAAGCTCTTTTCTGTGATGATCTCACTTGGGCGCATTCCCGGCATGGAAGCAAGCTTCACTGCCAGGGCTCCGGCCTCTCTTGCAAAGGTAAGGAGATCCGGGCTTGTGGCAGGCATCAGGGCGCTTCCCGGAAGGGCAAGTCCCAGTGCCTCAGCCATGATCTGCATGGTGGAAGCTGTTCCGATAAAGGAGCAGGCGCCGCAGCTTGGGCAGGCATTGCATTTCGCCCAGTTCAGCTTTTCCTCATCGATCTCACCGCGCTGATATTTGGCGCTGTACATTCCCAGCTGCTCCAGAGTCAGCATTTCCGGTCCTGCATTCATAGTTCCTCCTGGTACTACAACTGCCGGAATATCCACTCTTGCAAGTCCCATCAGGTTTGCCGGCATTCCCTTATCACAGCTTGCCAGATAAACTCCGGCATCAAAAGGTGTGGCATTTGCGTGTATTTCGATCATATTTGCAATCATCTCACGGCTTGCCAGACTGTAGTTGATTCCGTCTGTTCCCTGGCTTTCGCCGTCGCAGATGTCTGTGCAGTAATAGCGGGCACCGTGTCCGCCTGCTTCTTCAATTCCTTTTCTTACCTCCTCAACAAGAACGTCAAGGTGTCCGCTTCCCGGATGGCTGTCTCCGAAGGTACTCTCGATCATAACCTGTGTCTTGGATAAATCCTCCGGCTTCCATCCTGTACCGATTCTCAGCGGATCCAGCTCCGGTGCAAGTCTTCGCATTTCCTGACTCTTTAATTCCATAGAAATTCTCCTTTCCGCCGTCTCTGTTCAAACACCCTCCAGAGCGGCGCTGCTGTACTGCTTTCGCAGGTTCATTGTGAAAACTCTGTTTACTCTTTTTATGCAAAGAATGAGATTACAAGGGCTACTAAAAATCCGGTGGCACCAACCAGTGTCTCCATGATCGTCCAAGTCTTTAATGTTGTTTTCTCGTCCATTCCTACCAGTGATTTTACCAGCCAGAATCCGGAGTCATTAAAGTGGGAGCATACGGTTGCGCCCCCTGCAACTGCTGCAGTCACACATGCCAGGTATAATGGAGAAAGCTCTGCAATACCAGGAAGTGCAGCTACGATACCTGCAGCCATTGTCATAGCAACCGTAGCGGAACCTACGCAGATTCTTACAAGAGCAGCTACCACAAAGGCTACCACTACGATCGGCAGGTTTGCAGATGCAACGGCATTTCCGATCACCTCGCCAAGTCCGGAATACTGAAGTACATAGCGAAGTACACCGCCGCAGGCTGTTACAAGAAGGATCAGTCCTGTAGGCTCCAGTGATTTCGTCATAATGTTTTCAAGCTCTTTCATGGAGTAACCATGCTTCAGGCCAAGAATCAGCATTGCTGCGATAGTGGCAATAAGAAGGGCTACGAAAGGCTCTCCAAGGAAAGCAAAGATCGGAGCTGCTCCGCTTAAAGCAGGCACTACGCTGCAAACGGAATCCAGAATGATAAGTACCAGAGGAATCAGGATAATTCCAACGATCGTCCAGAAATTCGGAAGCTTGGACTCATCAATATCCTCCTGTTCAGCTACATGATCCGGAACAGGAACCATAAATTTATTTCCGCAGATGGAACCCCAGACAGGTCCAGCCACGATCATGGCAAAAATACCACAGAAAATACCTACCAGGATTACCCATCCAAGCTCTACGTCAAGCATAGTTGCTACTAAGACAGGTCCCGGTGTCGGCGGGATAAATGCGTGTCCTACTGCAAGTCCTGCAAGTAACGGGATTGCATAAAACAGGGAAGAACGTTTCGTTCTTTTTGCAAGGGAAAATGCCAGTGGGATCAAGATGATCAGTCCTGCGTCAAAGAATACCGGCATTGCAATAACAAGTCCTGTGATTCCCAGTGCCCAGGCTGCTTTTTTATCACCGAAACGTCTGACCATTGTCACAGCCAGCGTCTGGGCGCCGCCCGAGGCTTCCAATATTGCGCCGAACATGGAACCAAGTCCTACAAGAAGCGCAATCCCTTTCAACGTGTTTCCGATACCGTCGTTTACGGCAGTTACAATGTCGTTAAATGGCATTCCCGCAATCAATCCGATTGCGATAGCGCCTACAAGAATGGCTACCATAGCCTGTACTTTGAATTTAATAATCAGAACAAGCAGAATGGCAAGTCCGATTATTGCAGCCAGAACCAGGCGGGTGGGGTCCAGGGTTGCAGTTTCGTTACTCATAAAAAACTCCTCCTAAATAAATGCTGCATCTGCATTCTTTTTCTTTTTTCGTTCCATAACATCTGACGTCTTTTGTTATCATGTCCTGATTATATATGCCCCATATTTTCCTTTCAATACATATGACGTATCTATTTCCCTTTCTATCTTTTACACAAAAAAGGCACATTTATATCTGTGTATAAATGTGCCTTTTTGTGCATTATATCCATTATTTTTTTCAAGTCATCTGTTCCCCCTATGAAGTCATCAGATGTTTTCATCTATCAGTTTCATAATCGTCTGGCGGTTGTAAGTCAGGTGCATGATCATTGCGCATCTGGCTCCTACAGCGTCTCTTTTCATGATCGCCTTCGTGATCGCCCGATGTGTCTCAAGGGTTTCCTCCTTTAACAGCCTGTGAGTAATATTGGCAAAGGTCAGAACTGCCTTGTTAATAATCGGGATCAGGATTTCCACAACCTGATTTTTGCTGCACTGCGCAATACAGGTGTGAAATTCTATGTCTTTGCTGATATGGTTTCTTCCGCTCATGTACAGCTCTTCTGTCTGGTCACAGAGCTTTTTCAGACGGATCAGATCTTCTCTTGTGGCATTTTTACAGGCTGCCGCAGCAATCTCCGGCTCAATCATAAGACGCACCTCAAAAAGATCCAGGGCAAGCTGATATTTATTTTCTATTTTCCCCAGACCAAGGGGATCTATGTCCAAAGGGTTGGTATTGATCACATAAGTTCCGGAACCCCGGCGTACCTCCAGGATCCCTCTGGATACCAGACCTTTCACCGCCTCACGGATCGTACTTCTTCCCACGCCGAACTTCTCCGCAAGCTCAAACTCATTGGGGATCTTTTCCCCCGGTTCCACCGGCTGCTCCAGAATATATTTCATCAGCTCATCTTCTGTTTTTTCCCCAAGAGATTTCCTTTCTGATTTCTCAATGTACTTCATCCTTGTTCACTCTCCCATAAATCGGCGCTTCTTCTCTTTTTCCCGTCGATTCTTTTACTTTAAGGCTTATTCTAGCGAATTTTCCCCTGTCATGCAAGAGCAATCCTGTCATCCTTTTTATCTTCAGCCCCTTGACGTTATATATTATGTAATGTTATAATTCATGTAATGATTTCAATATAAATCGGGAGGAATTCTGCATGAAAAAAATAATTGTTTTATCTACCAAAAAAGAACTGGAAATTTATATGAGCCCCTGTCGTCAGGAAATTCTTCGTCAGCTTCGACTGGCAGGCGAACCGGTAACGCCAAAGTTTCTCGCAGACCAACTGAAGATCTCTCCCTCTTCCATCCAGTTCCATTTAAAGAAGCTGGAAGCCCTGGGAATCGTAAGTCTTCACCACACGGAGCTGATTCACGGAATTACCGCCAAATTTTATGTTCCTGCTGACGTTGATATCAGTATCGGATGTCATCTGGATGAGTTTCGCCGTGAAAGGGAAATCGTACTGGAAAATATGGTTCATAATGTTTTTCAGGGATGCTGCAAAGCCTTTTATGAATGCCCGAAGGATGCTGTTGAAAACCCTGTTTCCAATATTCCAGCGGACATTTTTACAGGCATCGCCTTTCTAACGGAAGAAGAAATAGAACAGCTTCGGAAAAACATCTTTGATTTTCTGGAATCTCACACCCAAAAACGCCCGGACACCTATCCATGGGAATACAGCTTACTTGCTTACAAGATGAAGGAGGATACCGATGAATAATATTTTCCGAACAATTTTTCTGCTGAAAAGTCTTTCAACAGGGCTGATGCTTCCGATCATGAGCCTTATGATCATTTCCAGAGGCGCCGGAACAGAGTTTCTTCCGCTCATCGTAGGAACTTACTCTCTGACTGCGATTCTCTTTGAATTTCCCAGCGGTGTTTTCAGCGATCTGTTTGGGCGCAAAAAAACATTTCTTATCTCCTGTTTTCTGATGCTTCTTTCTTTATTTCTTCTCATCATGGAAACGTCCGATGTTTCTGTTTTGTTTTTGGCCTTTGCCATTCAGGGAACGGGAAGAGCCTTTTCCTCCGGCAGTCTGGATGCTCTTGTGATGGAAAAAAGCCTTCTTTCAGGCGGGGACGCTTCCGCAGCCAAAACAAGCGGTGAACTGGGCTTTCTTGAAAGCTTGGGAATTGCTGTCGGAAGTATTTTTGCCGGATTCCTTGGAAGTATCGGAAATACCTGTTCTGCCAATCTTTTTGTAATGGCTCTGTTGTATCTCCTTATCACTCTTCTTACGATTGTCGGCGTAAAAGACTTCCACATTGGTACTTCCAAAGAACCCTTTCTCCTTTTTTCAGAAGCAAAAAAATTCCGGAGACAGATGGCAGGAAGTCTTCGCTTTTCCATGCAATCTGCTCCGATCCGTATTTTACTTATTCAGGTCTTCTTTACAGGAATCGTTCTGTTCTCTCTGGAAACCTACTGGCAGCCGGGACTTTTGCGCCTTATGGCTGACAGGGAACTCTGGGTATTCGGTTTCGTTTCCTTTTCAGGTTTTTGCTTGACTGCTCTTGCCAGTTTTCTTACGCCAAAGCTTCTGCTGCATATATTCCCAGACAGCAGGCGGCCCTGGTGGTATTTTTTGTTTGCCGTAAGACTGCTTTTCGCTGCAGGCGCCTTTCTTCTGGGACGTATCCTGCATCCTGCCTTCTTTATACTGGCTTATTTCCTTATCTACTTTTTCCACGGGGGAGGAAGCACTGTGGAGAACACGCTCCTGTCCCAAAATACTCCCCGGGAAATGCTTGCCGGTATTATGTCCCTGTTCTCTTTGATCTTCCAGTTAGGAGCTCTTGCAGCTTCTGCTTTTACAGGTGCGTTTCTTTCCAATGCAGACCTTTCGGTAATCTGGCTTCTTTTAAGCGGTCTGGCTATGTTGTGCTATATCGCCTTATTTTTCAAAGCCCGCTTTGTTCACTCTCTCCATTAAATACGGAAGCACAGGCTCGAATTTAACGCCGTACCAGTGATTTTCCTCCTCTGCGGTGGCTTTCATACAGGCAAGAACGAAATCTGCAGCAATCTGTGCAGCCTCAAAAGCTGTTTTGCCGCGCATCAGAGCTCCCGTAAAGGAAGATGCAAAAATATCTCCTGTGCCGTGGCAGCCTTTGGGGAGCTTTTCATGCTCGTAATAATGATACTCTCCGTTTTCAAAAACCACAACGCCGGTATAGCCTTCTCTGTAGGAAATTCCTGTCAGGATCACATTTTTTGCCCCAAGCTCTGTCAGTGCCTTCAGAGCTGTGTCGATGAATGACCTGTCATACTCTGTCCGATAGGGAAGACCTGTGAGCAGACATGTTTCCGTCATATTCGGAAGGAGATAGTCTGCTCTGGCGCAGAGCGTTTTCATAGATTCCACGAAAGCATTGTCAAAACCGACATAAAGCTTACCGTTATCTGCCATTGCAGGGTCGATCACTGCTGGCGCACCTTCTTTTTTTACGGTATCGAGAAGACCGCAGACATATTCTATCTGCTTTTCGCTTCCCAGATATCCTGTATACACAGCGTCGAAGGAAAGTCCTTCTTTCTGCCAGTGTCTGTTGATTTCCGGCATATCTTCCGTCAGGTCACGGAAGGTATAGCCGCTGAAGCCTCCAGTATGAGTGGAAAGTACCGCTGACGGCAATACACAGGTTTCTACTCCACAGGCGGAAATTACCGGGAGAGCCACTGTCAGGGAGCACTGTCCCAGACAGGAAATATCCTGTACTGTTAAAATTCTTGGATATGACATATGAAACACCTCTCTACTACAATATTTATAGTTACTATCTTTACTGTTAACAGGAAATCCTTCCTCATCCAGTTGTTTTTTAATTCACTTTAGTATATCATAGCTTTGTCATTGTCAAAATATCCAGAATCTATTATATTTTAGGGGTCAGTTCCCGTACGGGATCCGTCTCATTTTTATTTACTTCTCTTCCTGATATTCCCGGAAATCCACTGTCTTTCCGGTTACGCGGGATTCTTCTGCTGCCAGAGCTATGAGGTGGCTTGCCACAGAGATCTCAGCGCTGGATTTCCCACAGGATGCATCGCCTGATACAAGCTTCACGAAATCCCGCATCATATTTGTATCACTTCCGCTGTGTCCCTTCGGAGAAGTGTTCAGCTGAATGGTCTCTTTTTCTCCGGTAACAAAATTATCGATTTCAATGATACCGTCTTCCATATTTCCCTTTAACTGTCCCTTTGTTCCCATAATGTTAATAATACGGGAGCAGTGGGTGGAAAATGCGCTCATGGTCATATTCACGGTAACCTGATTTTCAAATTCCAGGTTCACAACCTGGTGATCCACAACTGTATTATCACAGTGGAACACACATCTTCCGTAAGGCCCTTCTTTCAATGCCTGAAGAACTGTCTCTGTATCTGTATCGGAAGAAACTGCATAAATCAGGCCGTCTTCCTCTGCCTTGGGGTGCTCGAAATAGAACTTGGGTGCATAAAAAGCACAGTCTGCTCTGTGCGGGCAGCCATCCAGACAACGGTTTGGCGCTCCCTCAGGCGCGTTTTCTTCACGGAAAAAGGTTCTCTCTCCGAAAGAACTCACCTTCGTACAGGGGCTGTCCACCAGCCACAGAAGAATATCCATATCATGGCAGCATTTCTGAAGGATCATAGGGCTTGTCTCCTCTGCCCTGCGCCAGTTTCCTCTGACAAAGCTGTGGGCGTGGTGCCAGAAGCCCACCTCTTCAATATGCTGAATGCTCATAAGCCTTCCGATTTTTTCCTGAGAAATACACTCCTTGATTTTGGAGAAAAAGGCAGAATAACGAAGTACATGACAGATCATAAGAATACGTCCGTATTTTTTTGCCATTTTTCCCATTTCCATAATTTTTTTTTTATCCGGAACCTTAGGTTTTTCGCAGACCACATGTTATCTTTTTTCCAAACCCTTTCCAACCG
>DXXQ01000083.1 GCA_019416265.1 Clostridiales bacterium
TGCCCGGACATAGTGGATTCCCGGCAAGCTGCGGGCCTCCTCCACTGCTTTTTCAACCTTATCCCTGTCATAAGCAAAATCCATTCCCGTCACAGGCTGCGTATCTTCCTCTCCCATCCGCACTTTCGCTTTCGCTGTGCCGCGGACCACGCCATTATGAAAAAGATACATTCCGCATTCCCGGAAATCCTTATCTTTTTTTGCTTCTCTCAGCCATTCATCCATAGATGGGACACTCTTTTTTTCTGACATAATCTACTCCTCATCTCGCTTTTCCCGTTCCGGAAAAACTTTTTTTCCCACTATAGCACCTCGTTTTTTTCCCGTCAATAGAATGGCTCACTTTTATCCTGTCTCCTCAGCAAAAGCATATTCAAAACAGAATATATTTTCTATTTTGTATACGCAATTCTATTGTCACAGAAGCAAATTCATGCTATACTATTCATACTTTATAACTTGATAACCAGAATCTTTACACCTGTATATTCTATGGAAATATACAAAGATAGCTCCATGCGGTGGACGAGCCTCCTGTTGATATCTGAATGCATTGTAATCATTCTGATTTTCAAAATTACGCAAATCCCAAGGAGGAAAAAAATGAAAAACAGAAAAACTGTAAGCTTATTCATGGCTGCCGCAATGCTGGCATCAACTGCACTTCCCGTATATGCCGAGGAAGAGGCAAAAAACGTGGATCTGACCATCTTATATGAAGAAGATGAGAGCATGATCAACAATTATTCTTTACTGGCTGTAAATCCGGAGGCTCCTTTCGTTGACGCTGACGGCAAGGAAGTAACTGACGTTGCCCTTAACACAGCGGGGGCTGACGCTCTGATCAACTGGATGATCAGCGACGAAGCGAAAGAACTGACCAAGAACTTTGGTTTCGATGATTACGGCGAATATCTTTTCTATCTCTCAGAGGACGGTCCTTCTTCCGCAGCGGAGATTCCGGAAGCTACAGACGAAACGAAAACTGTCCGTATGTCCACTACCACCTCTGTAAACGATTCCGGTCTTTTAAACTATCTTCTTCCGGAATTTGAAGAAAAATACGGCTACGAAGTAGAGGTTTTCTCCGCAGGTACCGGTAAAGCCATTGCAAACGCACAGTCCGGCAATGCAGACCTGATTCTTGTTCATTCCAAATCCCAGGAGGAGGAATTTGTAAACGCAGGATTTGCCCGTGTTCTCGACGGACAGGAGACAGAACGTCTTACTTATATGTACAATTACTTCGTATTATGCGGACCATCCGCTGACCCTGCAAAGGCAAAAGATGCAGCTACTGTAAAAGATGCCTTCGCAGCCATCGCTGAAGGAGAATTCCCATTCGTATCCCGCGGTGACAACTCCGGAACTCACACAAAAGAACTTTCCCTGTGGCCGGAAGACCTGGGAATCACTGCTGAAGCAGAAAGCGTAAAGGATTACAGCTGGTATACCTCCTCCAATGCAGGTATGGGTGTTTGTCTTACAATGGCAGAAGAAACCGGCGCTTACATCCTTTCCGACAAGGCTACCTTCTTAACCTTCCAGGCAAATAACGGTGTCATGGAATAACAGCTTTTTCGCTGCTGTTCCCGGATAATTCCACGAAAAAACACAGCCAGACATTTTTGTCTGGCTGTTGTTGAAATAAAAAGAATAACGCGTCCTCCCGGGACGCATGGATTGAGTTTAAATATGAAAACTGCATTACTTCAGGCTTTTCAGCTTTTATTATCCGGAGACGATGAATTGATGAACATTATCTCCGTAACTCTGCGGATGGGGCTTACCAGCTCCGTTTTTGCCCTGCTTCTGGGAGCCCCTGTGGGCACACTTCTGGGAAGCAGTGTTTTTCGGGGCAAAAGCATTCTTATTACCATAAACCGTACTATGATGAGTCTGCCCCCTGTTGTCTGCGGCCTGATCTGCTATCTGCTTTTCTGCGGAGTAGGGCCTTTGCGGCATCTTCATCTTCTCTATACCGTACAGGGTATGGTAATCGCCCAGATCATCCTCATCACTCCGCTGATCATCGGAAATGTGGAAACCTATGTTTCCACCATAGCGCCGGGTATACGGGAAACTGCCCGGGGACTTCGACTTGGAAGGCTCAAGCTCCTCTTCCTTCTCGTCAACGAAAGCCGCTATCAGTTTCTTGCCACTTATCTTTTCGGACTTGGACGGGCTTTCGCCGAGGTTGGAGCGATTTCCATGGTAGGCGGCGCAATTGCCTATAAAACAAATGTCATGACAACTGCGATCATGAATTACACAAATATGGGAAATTTCGTTATCGCCCTTTCCCTAGGCTATATCCTTCTGGGAATTTCCCTGATTCTCAATGTTGTGGGAATCCTGCTGCAAAGGAGGTTTCAATGATTACCGTTTCCCCTTTTACCAAAAGCTATCACGGAAGAACTGTACTGACTTTTCCGGACTTCTCCTTTGAGCCATCCCGCATTTATGCAGTCATAGGCAGCAACGGCTCCGGAAAATCCACTCTGGCCAGGGTGCTCGCAGGGGCCGAAAAAGCAGATTCTGCCCCAATGCCCTTGCCTTCTTCCGTAAATATCGGCTATCTTCCCCAGAAACCCTATGCCTTCCACATGACCCTGCGCCGGAATATCCTTCTCAATAAAGAGAAAAATTCCTCTGACAGCAAGGCCAGGGCAGAGGAATTGATCCACGCCTTCGGGCTGACAGCTCTGGCGGAAAAAAACGGCTCCAGTCTCTCCGGCGGCGAAACTGCACGAATGGCTCTGGCACGCTTAATGATGAAGGAATATTCCCTTTTGATCCTGGACGAGCCCACAGCCGCCATAGACATGAATAATACGCTGCGTGCAGAACAGGTCATTCGGGAATATACAGACAGGACAAAAGCCTCCGTCCTGCTGATTACCCACAGTCTTAAACAGGCGCTTCGCCTCTCCGATACTGTACTCTACCTGGAAAACGGAGAGCTGATCGAGCAGGGCTGCACAGCCTCAGTCCTGAATGAGCCTTCTACTATGGAGCTTCGCAGATTCCTTGATTTTTACAGTCTTGATTAAAAACCTTCCCCCTGTCCCCATGAACCGGACAGGGGGATTTCTTTACCATTTATTTTCTTTACAACGGAAGTGTCTCCCACTCCCCATTCAGTAAATCTCCAAATAAAAGCTGACCGTCCAGCTCACTTTCTTTATCCAGAAGGCGCTTTACTGCTTCTGCGCTCTGAATGGAGGCACAGGCAGACACCACAAAGGACAGACTTGACTTATCTTCCGGGAGCGTGTCTTTCGGATAGAGAAGCTGCAATTTCTGCACAGCCTTTTGAGGAGGAAAGACACTGACCTGCAGATTCCAGCCTCGGACAGCGCCGTAAATCATGGGTATTTCTAAGGCTTCACAGACTCTTGCCATATCTCTGCGCGCAGCTATGTTATCCACCGCGTCAATGAGTAAATCCTGATTTTTTCCCCATTCCATCCCCTTTTCCACTGTAAAAGCTTCTTCGTAACAGGTAATTTCCACTTCCGGATTTATGCTTCTGACAGCCTCTGCCGCTGCCCTGACCTTCTTTTGCCCAAGAGTCAGTTCTGTTGCAAACATCTGTCTGTTTAAATTCGATTCTTCAAAAACATCCGGATCTGCAACTGTGATATGGCCAACGCCGATTCTGGCAAGATACACCAAAAGATTCCCTCCAAGGCCTCCGCAGCCGACGATCAGGACACGGCTGTTCTTTAGTCTCTCCTGTTCCTTTGGCGTAATCGCTCCCATATTTCTGCTGTATCTCATATCAGCCGCCTCCCACCGGAGGAAAAACAGCAAGGACATCCCCTGCTTTTACTTCTGCATCGGGTTTCGAGTGGAAACCGTTAATAAGAAAAATCGCCACATCCTCCTCCGGAATCTGAAGATGTGCCAGAATCTCTGAACCTGTATGAAAATCAGCAGAGGAAAGATGTAGAATCTTTCCCCTGTCTTTTCTCAAGGTCGCAAACAAACGTACCTCAATCATCCTATTCTCCTGTTATTTGCCAACACACTCATCAAGTCCCAGTCTCTTTAATGTCTCGTCTGTCGGGAACGCGTCTACCCAGCCGCGGGCTTCATAATACTGAGGAAGTGTGATCTTAATCTGGGAAACCTGTCCTTTGGAAGGTCCGTTTACAATGGGCTCTTCTGTCAGACGTTTCGGCAGTCTGTCGTCCTCCGGTTTCATTCCCGCCGCTTTATTGAACATACGCTCAATGTTATAGATTCTCTCGCCCACTACAAGAAGCTCTTCCGGTGTGTATTCTGTGCCTGTTGCCGCATTAAGAAGCGCTGCGTACTGCGGTGCCCCAAGAGCAAAGGAAGTAAACAGACAGTTGCCCATGGAGTCAATAACAGCTGTGAGATCCTGGAAGATTTTTGCCCAAGTAGCCTTATCGTCAATGGATGTTCTGTCAAGCTGTTCCGGAAGTCCGAGAACCTCAGGGCTGATCATATATCCGCGAACGTGGCAGCCGCCTCGGTTGGAGGTTGCATAAGTAATACCGATACCCTGAATACCGCGGGCATCGTATGCAGGCATTTCCTGTTTCTTTACGCTCATGGAGATTTCCGGATGTCCGTAGTGCTCGCAGAGCCGTGCAGAACCGGAGCTCATCAGCCATGCAAGAGGAGATTCCGGATTACCCATTCGTTTCGTCCACTCAATAATGGCTTCTGTGGAACCCCATTTCAGCGGAATACCGTCGCACTCTTCTTCTTTAATATAGCCTTTGTCATATAATTCCATAGCTGCTGCAATGGTACATGGAGTGGAGATCGCATCCAGACCATATTCATTACACCACATATTTGCTTCATCGATGGCATTGAGGTCATTGTTGTCACAGTTTCCGCCGTATGCCCACAGTGGCTCGTACTCCGGCCCTCCAACAACCTTGCCGTTTACGTTAATAATACGTCCGCAGGCAATGGGGCAGCGGTGACATGCGCCTGCTTTTACCAGATAGGTATCTGCAAGAGTCTCGCCTGAGGTATCGTCTGCTTTTTCATAATAGGATTCCTGCCAGTTCTTTGTAGGGAAGGAACCTGTGTTGTTGATGATGTTTACAAGAACGGCTGTACCGTAAGCGCGAAGGCCTTCTCCTGTAACACCGTTTGCTCTCAGAATGGAGAGACATTCTTTATTTGCCGCTTTCAGAGCATCCATATCGTAAATGATATCTTCCAGATTGCTTCTGGACGGCTTCACAACGATCGCTTTCAGCTTCTTGCTTCCCATAACAGCGCCTACGCCGCTTCGTCCTGCAGCACGGTCCTTGTCATTCATGATTGCCGCAAGAAGAACCTGTTTTTCTCCTGCAACGCCGATGCTTAATACAGAAGCCTTATCTCCGTGAACTTTTTTCAGTTCCTCATCAAGAGCCTCGGACATCATACCAAGGTACTGCTCTGCATTCAAAAGCTCGATTTTATCGTCCTCAATATTAATGTAGGTCCACTCCGGAGCCTCTCCTTCTACGATAAGGGCATCCCAGCCTGCATATTTAAGCTTTGCGCCCCAGATACCGCCGGAGTTGGAGCAGGCGATCATGCCTGTAAGCGGAGATTTGGTACAAACCATATAACGTCCTGAGGACGGGCTTGTGGTACCTGTCATAGGACCTGTAATATAAATCAGTTTGTTGTCTGCAGATAACGGATCTACCGTTGCCACACCTTCATCGTACAGCATTTTTGTTCCCAGACCACGGCCTCCGATAAATTTTTTCGCAAGCTCCATGTCCAGCTTCTCCACCTTGATCTCACCTGTTGTCAGATTGATTCTCGCCATTTTTTCGTAATAACTGTTCGCCATAATCATCCCTCCCGAAAACCTTCTCAGAAACCCTTCCTGTTTTTTCACAAATTGCACATGACAGTGCGGAAGTATTTCTGAAATATTATATATTTATCACGTTTTGTTTGTATCTCTACCATTATTTTAGTATGAATTTGTGCGAAACTCAACCAAAATCCGTTTTTTTATAGCACAATTGTACGAAATGGTATATAATGAGTTATACTTGTACGAAAGGAGGGGAAAACATGGATACTTCCAACACCCTATCTGCAGTTGAAGTAGCCAAACTTCTTCATGTAAGTAAAAATACAGTCTACGAAATGATCCGCCGGGGAGAACTGAACCATTTCAAGGTAGGACGAAAAATACGTTTTACCCAGGAAGACATCAACAGCTATATCTCCCGTTCCCGCCACGAAAAGCAGACGGCTCCGCCAAAAATCGTCACTGCCCAGAGCAGCCTTTTAAACGGAACCGTCTCCCATGAACCGGAATTTATTTTAAGCGGCCAGGATGTCATCCTTGACATTCTTTCCAACTATTTACGCCAGTATGGAATCCGTGCGCTCCGGGCTTATGTAGGAAGCTTCGAGAGTATTTTATCTCTCTATCAGGATAATGTACAGATTGCAACCTCCCATCTCTGGGACGGGGACTCTGAGGATTATAATCTTCCCTATGTCCGGCGTCTGATGCCGGGAACCCACGCGGTACTTGTCAATCTCAGCTACCGTATGCAGGGCTTTTATGTGCAGAAAGGTAATCCCAAGCAGCTTCACGGCTGGACAGATCTGACGCGGCCTGATATCACCTTTTTAAACAGGCGGAAAGGCTCCGGCTCCCGTATTCTTCTGGACGAGAAGCTTATGAAGCTGAAAATTCCCTCTTCCGCCATCAACGGATACCAGACGGAAATCGGCTCTCATCTCACCCTTGCCAACGCCATCTCTCAGGGACAGGCAGATGTGGGGCTGGGAACAGGACGGGTAACCCGCCAGATTGAAAATCTCGATTTCATTCCTCTACAGGAGGAGCGTTACGATATGATCATAAAAAAAGATGCCTTCTATTCAAAAGAAGTACAGTGCATTATGAATATTTTAAATTCTTCGGAATTCCTCTGCGAGCTTGCGGGAATCTCCGGAAATGATTACAGGAATCTTGGACAAATTATAGGAGAAATTTAATTATGCTGAAAGTATTAACCCCTGACGAAGTCATAGACCTGGTGGATAAGGAATTTTCCGTCCAAAGCCGGACAGAAATCCTTCCCCTTGACCGGGCTTTCGGCCGTATTCTGGCAGAAGACGTTCTGTCTGAGGAATATGTTCCCGATTTTGACCGCTCAACTGTGGACGGCTATGCCGTACACGCCGCCGACACCTTTGGCTGCTCAGACAGCATCCCCGCCCTTCTTTCCCTGTCCGGAAAAGTGCTTATGGGCGAAAATGCAGATTTCACCCTTGGAAATGACTGCTGTGCAGAAGTTCCCACAGGAGGCGCTCTTCCCAATGGGGCAGATGCCATGGTAATGGTGGAATACACCGAAGATTACGGAGACGGAACCATTGGGATTTTAAAGCCCGTCGCTCCGGGTGCAAACCTTATTTACCGCGGAGACGATATTTTCCCCGGAAAAAAAGTTCTCTCTGCCGGACAGGTTCTTATCCCCCAGGCAGTGGGCGCACTGGCAGCCATGGGACGCAGTGAAATAAAGGTACGCCTTCCCCTTCGCGTGGGAATCATATCCACCGGGGATGAACTGATCGATATTACGGAAACACCGAAACCCGGACAGATCCGTGACATCAACACCTCTCTTCTTGCCGCCTGTATCCGGCAGCTGGGTGCAGACCCTGTCAGCTATGGACGGGTCAAGGACGATCCCGGGCTTCTGGCAGAGGCTGTCAACCGCGCCATTTCCCAGTGTGATGCAGTGCTGATTTCCGGCGGAAGCTCCGTCGGTACAAAAGATGTGACCTGCGATATCATTGAAAAATATGGAGAAATCCTGTTTCACGGAATTGCCATGAAGCCGGGAAAACCAACCATTCTGGGAAAGGCGGGAAACAAACCTGTTTTTGGTCTTCCCGGACATCCTGCCGCAGCATTTTTTGTCACAAAGCTTTTTGTCACCCATACCCTGAACAGGCTTATGGGGATTGAGAAGACCTTTTTCCCTGTACAGGCAGTCCTCTCTGAATCTGTCAGCGCCAATCACGGGCGGGCGCAGTACATGGGCGTACACCTGACCTGGAAAGACGGTCAGATTTATGCGTCACCTATCCGCAGCAAATCGGGGCTCATTTCTACCCTGTCCGCCTCTGACGGATATTTCGGAATTGACAGAGACTGTGAGGGACTCAGCGCAGGCTCAAAAATTCAGGTTTATATGTACCACTGATGATCTATTTTTAAGTAATACCGGAGGATATCTATATGGCTTTTGATTTTTTAACAAATGTGCCGCTGGAACAGGCACTTAATGAATATAAGAAACTGCTTTCCCAAAACGGCTTCGGCTGCGAACAGGAAAAAATCCCTGTAACCGAAAGCTGCGGCCGTATTACCAGCCACGCTGTCTACGCGCATATCTGCGCACCTCATTATCACGCAAGCGCCATGGACGGCATTGCACTTCGCGCAAAAGATACGTTTGGAGCTACGGAGACAACCCCTGTCCGCCTTACAAAAGAACAGTTTATCGTTGTAGACACCGGAGATTTAATGCCGGAAGGCTGCGACGCCGTTGTCATGATCGAAGATGTTGTATGGGAGGAGGACGGTTCTGTCCGCCTGTATGGTGCAGCCGCTCCCTGGCAGCATATCCGCCAGATAGGAGAAGATATCTGCGCAGGGGAAATGATTCTTGCCTCCTATCAGAAAATCACCCCCTCTGCCATCGGCGCCATGATTGCCGGCGGTATTCCGGAGGTCGATGTCTGCACACAGCCTGTGGTGGGAATCATTCCCACCGGTGATGAGATCGTTTCTCCTGTGACAGATCCCGCTCCCGGAGATATTCTGGAATTCAACGGTTCTATTTTTTCCGCTATGCTGAAAGAATGGTCTGCAGTTCCTGTTCTGTACCCCATTGTAAAAGATAACTTCGAAGAGATTAAGGCCATGGTGGAAAAAGCGCTCTCCCAGTGTGATATCGTCCTTCTCAACGCAGGCTCCTCCGCAGGCAGGGAGGATTTCAGTTCCAGAGTCATTGCCGAACTGGGAACTGTCCTTTATCACGGAATCGCCGTGAAGCCCGGCAAACCCGCGATTCTCGGATGCCAGGGCAGCAAACCGATCCTGGGTGTTCCCGGATATCCTGTTTCCGGAATCATTGTGATCGAGCAGATCCTGAAACCCTTACTGGAACAATGGAATCACACGGCAGCAGACTCTCCTGTCTACGAAGAGGCCCGACTGTCAAGAGCCGTTGTCTCCGGATTAAAGTATAAAGAATTTGTCCGCGTACGCCTTGGCTATGTAAACGGAGAGCTGATCGCCTCCCCTCTCGGCCGCGGAAGCGGTGTGATCAGTTCCTTTATGAAGGCAGACGGAATGCTTGAAATTCCTCAGGAAACAGAAGGCTATGAAACAGGGGCCGTTGTAAAAGTAAAGCTCCTCAGAAGCAAAAATGAACTGGAACACACTCTGGTCGCCATCGGAAGCCACGATCCTCTTCTCGATGAGCTGCGCGACATGATACATACCGCCGACAACAGTCTTTATATGAGTTCTTCCCATGTAGGCTCCATGGGAGGAATCATGTCTGTTCGACGCAGGGAAAACCATATTGCCGGAATTCATCTTCTCAACGAAACAGACGGAACCTACAATATCTCTTTCCTGAAAAAATACTTTCCCCAGGGCGGGGTAAAGCTAGTGGAATGCGTCGGCCGTACTCAGGGAATCATGGTTGCCAAAGGAAATCCTCTTGGCATTTCCTCCATGAAGGATCTTCAGAAATCCGGTCTTCGCTATGTAAACCGCCAGAAAGGCTCCGGAACAAGAATCCTTCTGGACTACCTCTGCAAAAAAGAAAACCTTGATACAGCTTCTATTTACGGATATGAGCGCGAGGAATTTACCCACACCTCCGTTGCGGCCCAGATTGCTTCCGGCTCCGCAGACGCAGGTCTTGGTATTTACTCTGCCGCTATGCTTTACGATTTGGATTTCGTACCGGTCTGCACAGAGCAGTATGACCTCCTGATTCCGGATTATGCATGGGATACCCCTATGGTTCAGAAACTGCTTTCTATCCTGAAAAGCGACGCTTTCCGGGAACGTCTGGAAAAGCTTGGGGGATATACTCTGGCGCATCCGGGAACCATTCGATATGAGTAGTCCCTTTCATGCAGACGTCTGTGTCATCGGAGGCGGTGTGCTGGGCTGTATGGCAGCCCGGACCCTCACCCGGTACCAGCTCAAAGTTCTTCTTATTGAGAAAGAAAACGACGTCTGCATGGGTATTTCCAGAGCAAATACTGCCATTATTTATGCAGGCTACGACAATAAACCCGGCACACTGAAAAGCAGCCTCTGTGTAAAAGGAAATATGAATTTTCCTTCTCTGTGCCAGGAGCTGGGAGTTCCCATTTCCAGATGCGGCTCTCTGATGATCTGTCACGGCCCCCGGGGCGCCGAAGTTCTGAAAAAAAAGTACCAGAACGGACTGCAAAACCACGTTTCAGGGCTGGAACTGATTTCCGGAAAGGAAGTACACGCTCTGGAGCCTCACCTTGCAGGAGAGATTTATATGGGACTGTACAGTCCCAATACCGCCACTGTACAGCCCTGGGAAATCGGGATCGCAGCCTTTGAAAACGCCCTGGCAAACGGCTGTGAAGTCCGTCTCTCCGCAAAGGTAACAGATATTAAGAAAACAGAGGACGGATTTCGCATTACCATCGCTGACACTTCTGTACCCCAGGGAGGCAAAACCGAAGTCCTGACAGCCGGAGGGATCCTCAACTGTGCAGGGGTGTACGCAGACAGAGTCCGTGAGCTTCTGCTCTCTCCCTCTGTGCGGATTTATCCGGAAAAAGCCGACTATTTCATCTTCGACAAAGCTGTAAAGGGGTTTCTCTCCCATATTATTTTCCAGGAACCGGAAGAAAAGGGCAAGGGTCTTACCCTTGTTCCCACTGTAAACGGAAATCTTCTAGCCGGCCCCTCCGCTCAGGGAGATTGTGCCCCCGATGACGTTTCAACCTCTTCTGAAGGTCTTGCCTTCCTGGAAAAACGTCTTGGGGAGCTCCTTCCCGGGCTTCCCCTCTCTGCAGTCATCCGAAGCTTTGCCTCCATACGCCCCAATCCCTTCGAGGTTTCTCAGGGGAAAGATCTGGAGATCATCCGAAGTCCCAGAAGTATCCACAGCTTTGTGATCGACCAGCCCAGAGACTGCCCCGGCTTTATCAGTCTGATCGGAATTAAGACTCCCGGGCTTACCTGCTGTGAGGAACTGGCAGATTACGTTGTCAGCCGGCTTCTTCCTGTTCTTGGAAATCCCCCTCTCAACCCGGATTTCCATCCCAGACGAAAAAGTCCGGTATGTATGCGCCGTCTTTCTCTTTCGGAAAAAGCTTCCTGCATTGAGAAAGATCCTTCCTATGGCAAAATCGTCTGCCGCTGCGAACAGATTTCCGAGGGGGAGATTCTGGATGCGATTTCCCGGGGTGCCAAAACAGTGGACGGTGTGAAACGCCGGTGCGGAACCGGAATGGGGCCCTGTCAGGGCAGCCGGTGCACTTATGAAATCGCCGTACTTCTCTCCCGAGAGCTTCATAAACCGATTTCCGAAATCTGCAAAGACAGCAGCAATTCCGACTTCATCAAAGGAGACTTGACATGACGCAGTTTGACTTCATTATCATCGGCGGCGGCGCCGCCGGAATGACCGCTGCCTGCCGTATCCGAAAGGGCAGTCCACAGGCAAAGGTCCTCCTTATTGACCGGGGAGAGACTCTTGGCGGCGTTCTCTGTCAGTGTGTCCACCACGGATTCGGTCTTTCCTATTTCGGCGAAGATCTCACCGGTACAGAATATGCCCGACGATTGGAACAACAGGTGAAAAACGCTTCTGTACAAGTTCTTCTCTGTACAGAGGTTCTTGAAGTGTCTCCTGACAAAACCCTTACCTTTTCCAATGTCCAGGGCATCCAGACCTGTTCTTTCCGTCATCTGATCCTTGCTTCCGGCTGTACGGAACGCGCCCTTGGAAGTCTGGGCGTCAGCGGGACCAGACCCGCCGGAATTTTTACAGCCGGAGAAGCTCAGAAGCTTATAAATGTCCATCATCAGGACATCGGTGACAGGGCCGTTATCATAGGAAGCGGCGACATTGGAATGATTCTTGCCAGACGCCTGTCTTTATGCGGCAAAAAAGTCATCTGCATGACAGAAATCGCAGACAAAAGTCCCGCTCTTTCAAGAAACCGCATAAACTGTCTGGAAGCTTTTCACATTCCCCTGCTTCTCCGTACCAGACTGACTGAAGTTCACGGTTATCCACATATTGAGGCAGTCACTCTTTTGGATATCCCCACCAATACCCTCCGCCGTGTGGAGTGTTCTCTTCTGATCGTCGCTGCAGGACTGCTTCCGGACCGGACCCTGATCCAGAACTTCTTCCCGCCTCTGTGGGAAGCTGCTCCTGACTTAAATGCTCTTCCCAAATGGCTCCATCTCTGCGGAAACTGCCATCATGTCCACCCGATCGTGGACGGAGTATCCTTCCAGGCAGAGAAGCTTGCAGATCGTCTTACCGAAACAATATAAAAAAGCTCCTTCTATGGATGTTTTTGTGAATTCATTCACCATTCCATAGAAGGGGCTCTTTTTGATGCTTCTTATTTCAGAAAGTTATCAGATTCCAGCCAGTTTCAGGATTTCCGGCACTTTAGCTTCCCAGCCCAGAGCCATGATGTGTACACCCTGGCAGTATGGCTTACATTCTCTGATGATACGTGCGGCAATCTCTACACCTGTGATTCCTGCTTTTGTTTTTTCTTTATCTGCTTTCAGCTCTTCGATCATTTCCTCAGGAACATGGACACCAGCCACATTCGCGTTCATGAATCTTGCCATTCCAACAGATTTCGGAATTACGATACCAAGCTGTACCGGTTTGCCGAACTGTTTTGCTTTCTCCATAAAGGCAGCAAATTTCTCCGGCTCATATACAGCCTGAGTCTGGAAGTATTCTGCACCTGCCATAACTTTACGTTCCATTTTTGCAAGCTGTGCATCGATGGAATCGCTGCATGGAGATACTACGGCTCCCTTTGCAAATTTCGGCGGCTCTCCCTCCAGAGGGTTTCCGCCAAGATCTACGCCGGATTCCAGTAATCCGATGGTATGAAGCAGGGATACAGAATCCAGGTCAAATACCGGTTTCGCACCTTTATGGTCACCCATCTTTGTGTGGTCACCGGTCAGGCACAGGATGTTATCGATTCCCAGCATAGCGGCACTTAAGATATCAGACTGCAGAGCGATACGGTTTCTGTCACGGCATGTAAGCTGGAAGATGGGGGTCAGACCTTCGTCTTTCAGAGCCTTACATGTTGCAAGAGAACCAAGACGCATAACAGAAGACTGGTTGTCTGTTACGTTTACTGCTGTGATTCCGCTTAAATATTCTTTTGCTTCTTCCAGAAGATGTTCAATATGGATCCCTTTTGGCGGTCCTACTTCTGCAGTTACTACAAACTCACCACGATCAAATAACTCAGTAATTCTCATTTCACATTGCTCCAATCATTATAAATTTAATTTATTTATCAGTTCCTTATACAGATTTATTTAGACACTTCATCATCTGTTGCGTAATTACGGATCTGTACCGGGCATTTCAGCAGATCCAGACGGCCAACCTGTGCCAGACGTCTGTAAATACGTTCCCAGCCGCACTCCATATTACTGTCTACTTCGCATTTTCCGTCTTTGGAACCGCCGCACTGTCCGTTGACAAGACTCTTGGAGCAGGCAGTGATCGGGCAGATTCCGCCGGTGATATTCAGATAACATTCTCCACACTGGTCGCAATCGCATTCCAGAGGAGTAACTCCCTGAAATCCCGGCAGCGGGTATGTATCGCATGCTGCGCAGACAATTTTGTCTTCCAGATATTCTGCAACGGTCTGTACTCCAACACCACAGGAGAATACAAGAACAACCTCTGCTTCCTCAATCTGATCTGCGTATTTCTGAAGACGCAGCTTCAGATTTTCCGGATTACAAATATAATCTTTTGTCATGATTCCGGTTACATTTCCGGAAGCCGCCATTTCTTTCTGGAACTCATCTGCTTCTTTTTCCGGAAAATAAACTTCTTTACATCCATGGCAGTTAATGATGAAAACTTTCTTTCCTTCCACCAGGGACGCAATTGCTTCTTTTGATTTTAATTCGGTAATTAACATATTACTTCAGCTCCCTTACTGCAAGTTTTCCAGCTTTGATCTTGGATACAAGCGGAATCTTGGAAGAACAGATAAATTCACAACATCTGCACTCAACACAATTCATAACGTTCATGTCTTTCATGCCCTGCCAGTTCTGCTCATCCGCATATTTGGAGAAATAAAGGGGAGACAGCTCCATCGGACAGACATCAACACAACGTCCGCATTTGATACATTCTAATGGTTCTGTTTCATCGGTATCGATGGCAATGATACCGTTGGAACCTTTCATCATAGGAACATTCAGGTCATTCAGCGCAAATCCCATCATAGGTCCGCCCATCTTGATCTGAACATCTTCATCTGTGGTTCCTCCGCAGTAATCGATCAGTTCCTGTACATTGGTACCAATCTTAACCACGAAGTTGCCCGGGTTCTTGATCTTCGGACCGGTAACGGTAGCAACACGCTCGATCAGAGGCATTCCTGTCTGGATCGCATCAGAAATGGCTTTCACTGTACTGATATTGCTTACCACCACTCCTACGTCTGCCGGAAGACCGCCATTTGGAACGATTCTTCCAAGAACTCGTTTGATCAGAGTTTTTTCAGCGCCCTGTGGATATTTTGTCTTTGCAACAAAGACTTCAATATTTTCAAGGTCTGCAACCTTCGACTGAAGAAGTTCGATAGCATCCGGCTTATTATCTTCGATTACGATGATTCCCTTCTCTGCACCTGTTGTTTTGAGAACTGCTTTCAGACCATAAATGATTTCATCGGAGTATTCCAGAAGCACTCTGTGGTCGGCAGTCAGCATTGGCTCACATTCGCAGCCGTTTAACAGGATCGTATCTACCGGTTTGGCAGGTTTCAGCTTCACACAGGTAGGGAAGCCTGCACCGCCCATACCAACGATACCTGCATTTTTAACAATTTCAATAATTTCATCCGGAGTAAGCTCTTCATATGATTTATTCGGCTGTACGGACTCGTGCAGAGTATTTTTTCCGTCAGATTCAATGACAACAGCTGTCATCTCGCAGCCTCTTGTTGCATGCATACGCGGTTCCACTGCAACAACAGTACCGCTGACACTGGAATGAACCGGAGCGCTGATGAAGCCTGCTGCTTCACCGATCTTCTGTCCTACCTTCACTGTGTCGCCTACCTGTACGATAGGATTGGCCGGAGCGCCCAGATGCTGGGACATGTGAATCACTACTGTCTTCGGATCCGGGAATTTCTGAAGCGCAAGATGCTCACTGAACTCTTTATGCTCAGAAGGATGAACACCGCCATAATAGCCTGCACATCTTTCTTCACGCACTGCCTTCACATACTTGCTGATCACTTCCACATCGGTTCTGGAGTAGTCGCGGACCTGGATCGGCTGATTTAAAAATTCTTTCAGGCGGCCCTGTTTTTCCAGTTTCTTGTTGATTTTTTCCCATGCACAGTCTTTATTGGGATCCACTTCACATTTACCGTTCTTCGCACCGCCGCACTGTCCGTTTACAAGACTCTTGGAACAGTCAACGATGGGGCAGATTCCACCGGTAATATTCAGATAACACTGTGCACATGCGTCACAGCTCTTCTTGGTAAGAGCCATGCCATGATGTCCTCTATAGTTCAGAGAATTCGCTGCAGCATAAGTTGGCTTTCCTGACAGTTCTGCAATGGTCTGAATACCAAGACCACAGGAAATTACAACGACATTTTCCGTACCTTCCGAAATCATGTCCTTCAGTTTCCTTTCTGTCTGAACTTTGTTGCACACAAAATCAACCTTTGCACTGCCTGTGACTGTCTTTCCCTGTTCCGCAGCAAGTTTCAGAAACTCATCACAGTCGGGTTCGTCAACAGACTCAAATTCCTTGAAGCATTTGTTACAGGCAATCACGAACAGATTATCCTTATCGGCCAGTAAGGATACCAGCTCATCATGCTCTTTCAACTTATACTTAGTATAGTTTTCCAATTGCTCACCTTCCTTACGAAATGATTTATAAACATTATCATCATCTGACCCCTCCTTTTTTCACCCTCTGCACATTATTGAAAAACTGACAAAATCAGACAATCTAAGTTTACGTTTTTTACAAGCCAATGATGAGGAACTCGTTCCGAACACCATTGCACTATCATTATACATAGGAAAAAGAGCAGAATCAATACAAAATCCGAACATTCTGCACAATTTATTAAAATATGACGGAGACTTCCTCTGTTCCCTATGAATAATGCATTATTTTCTCTTTATTCTTCTCCAAACATCATATATTCCATATAAAATTCATTAAAATCCCTGTCTGCAGACAGATTAATCTCCCGGGAACGGCCGCATAATTCTTTCAGGATTTCTTCCTTTCTGCCTTCTCTCAGATACCGTATGGCTCCGGAAAGGGAGCTGTTTCCCACAGGTTCAATTTTGGAGCGGAATTCTTCCGGAAGAAGCCCCAGGGCTATGGCCTTGTCTTTGTTTAGCTTGTATCCAAAGCCGCCTGCCAGAAACACTCTGGACACCTCTTCTTTTGTAATTCCGTACCGGAGAAGCAGAGTTTCTATCCCTGCACGCACCGCTGCCTTGGCAAGCTGGATTTCTCTTACGTCTTTTCCTGTAAACACGATCCTGCGATGGTCCTCTGTCTCCCCAAGAGGAAATCCTTCTTCAGAATATTTCTCATCCATAGTGCCTGTTTCCTCTACAATCCCTTCTTCAAGCAGTGCTGTAACCGTTTCCACCACCCCGGTTCCGCAGATTCCAACAGGGGGCTTTTCCTGAATCGTCTGAACCCTGGCCTGTCCGTTGCAGATTTCCACTGAACAGATGGCGCCTGCTATACTTCCTGTTCCCCAGGTGATATTTCCTCCTTCAAATGCAGGTCCTGCAGCCGCCGAGGTCACTAAAATCCGCTCCTTATTTCCCATAGCCATCTCTCCGTTGGTTCCAAGATCGATCAGCAGACTGACCTCCTCCTTTTCCTCAAAACCACAGGCATAAAGCCCTGATACAATGTCTCCTCCTACATAGGTAGAGATACCCGGAAGCAGAAGCACTTCCGCGCAAAGCTCGCTGCTTCCCAGAATTTCTTCTGCGCTTCCCCGGATCAGCCCGATATTCACCGGACGGAAAGGATATACTCCCAGCCCTTTGCAGTCATACCCCATCAGAAGATGGCCCATTGTGGTATTTCCGGAAAGAATCACTCTTTTGATCTTTTCCGCTCCCACCTCTGCTTCTTTTATCAGCTGCCGGATACCATCCAGAAGATCCTTTTGGATACAGGCTCTTAATTCTTTATTTTTCCCGTCTACAGAAGCCTGGATCCGGGAAATTACATCTGCGCCGTAGGCCCGCTGGCTATTGATACGGGCTGCTGTTCCATAAATTTTTCCGCTGATGCCCAGAAGACTCATGGCAATAGTGGTCGTACCTATATCTACTGCAATCTCATATTCCAGTTCTTTCTCCTGTATCTTTTCTGTTTCCTCCTGCTCCCGGCTGAGGATTTCAAAGGATTTTTCTTCCTGCACTCCTAAGGCAATCTGAAGATCTTCCTCCGGATACAGCCTGCAGGACAGCCGCCATCCCTGTTCCAGCTCCTTTTCCGAAAAGCTCTTCTCATCCTCTCCGGTAACAGGAGCTTTTCCTTTCAGCACCTGTACTCCACACTTTCCGCAGCGTCCATTTCCTCCGCAGGGTGCGCTCAGATACACTCCTTCCCGAAGCAGAGCCTCCATCAGGGATTCTCCCTTTTTCATAAAAAACTTTTTGGTTTCCTGTTCCGTTGTCACCTGGATCTCCGGTTCCGGGATATTCCGCATCCGGCAGTTCACATTCGGACAATTCCTGCAGTCATGCTGTGCCTTGAAAGTCTTTTCGTCCTCTGTGAGTACAAAAACCTGACAGGAGGTTTTCAGGGGATCATACATAAATCCGCTGCTGATACCGATTCCAAAACGTTTTTCCAGTTCCAGATATTCCCAGGCCTCTTTCTGCACTTCCATGGGAATATCATGCGGCGCTTCCAGCCGTTTCAAAATTCCCATTTTATGCTCCTGACAGGCCTCCCTTAACTGATGGATCATGCTATTTTCCAAGGAAAACAGCATTTCATCTGCCATGGCGTCATAGAGCATTCCCTTCACATAATCTCCTCCGCGAAAAGCTTCTGTACTGCACTGGGATACCTTTCTCCCAATGGTCATTACCGCATAGACAATAGGCGTCCCGGCTTTCAGGGTTTCGGAGGAAAGGACTTCCGGCAGAGATGCAAATCCCAAAATCCCCTCCGGCTGTATCAGCTCCGGTATTTCCTCCTTAATTTCCTCATATTCTTCTGAAATTTCCTGATAGATCGGCGAATCCTCATAACAATCTATCGCTTTTAATACAGATTCCTTATTTAAATTCGGTTGTAATCCTTGAAGTTCATAAAATTTTTTCATATAGTTCTTCCACTCCCTGGTATTTCTTTTTTATTCTATAATTTTTACGAATTTTTATAGTATTTTTTTAATTTTATCTGTATAATAGCAGTATCACTTACTTCCGAAAGGAGAATTTTTATGCAGAGCTCTTTATACTCCATCATTCCCCAGCAGACTCTCCATCAGCTTTTGGAAACCTTTTACCAGTGTACCAGTCTTCCGGTACAGGTTCTGGATGAGCACGGTGAAATCCTTGACAGCTTTGGCTGTGTACATAGCTACTGCAAGATTTTCAAGCGCTTTCTGCCCAAGACCCAGTCCTGTACAAAGCTCCATTCCAAAGCAAGTAAGCTCGCCATGGAGCTTGGGGAAACCTATATCTTTTCCTGCCATTCCAACCTCAATCATATTGTGTTTCCGCTTACCAATCATGAAAAGCTTCTCGGTTCCATACTGGCAGGACCTTTTTTAATGGATGCGCCGGACTCTCTTCTTCTTTCGGATATTGCGGAAAAATATAAAATCCCTACTGTCAGTATACTGGAAATGTATGAGGAAGCCAATACGCTTCCCATCTTTGAACCAGCCAAAGTCACTCATATCAGCCGTCTTCTTTATTATATGTGCTCCGGTCTGGTAACGGACAGCAAACAGCAGTTTATCATGAATCATAATAAGCTTCATCAGCAGTCCCGGATCAACGAATCTATTCAGATGTACAAAGCGGAAGAAGACAGCCCTTCCGGTTCTTATCCCTATGCCACCGAAAAAATGCTGTTTGCCAGATTAAAAGCCGGCGATACAGAGCAGGCCAAAGCCCTTCTCAATGAACTGCTTGGCTATGTATTTTTTTCCGAAGGGACCAATCTGGAAGTGATCAAATCCCGTTCTTTGGAGCTCTCTTCCCTGCTGTCCCGCGCAGCTATTGAGGGCGGAGCCACCAGCGACAGTATTTTGAAAATCAACAATCAGTTTCTAAAAGACCTGCAGAACATTAACACCCTGGATGATCTGTGTTATAAACTCCAGGAAAGTATCGATGTCTTTACAGAATGTATGTTTAACTACATTCCAAACAAAAGCAATGAGATCACCCGAAAAGCGATCCTTTATATTTCCAGGAATTTTATCCGAAACCTGACTTTAGACGAAGTAGCGGAGCATGTACATCTGAATCCCGCCTATTTTTCCACCTTATTTAAGCAGTCTACAGGATCCAGTTTCAAGGAATACCTCAATATGGTACGGATCGAGGAAAGCAAACGGCTTCTTGCCACCACCGAGCATTCTATTATTGATATTGCCCTGGCCGTTGGTTTTGAAGACCAAAGTTATTTTTCCAAAGTATTTAAAAAATACACGGGGCTCACACCCAAGCAATATCGGTGAAAGCCCCCTTTCTCCTGTTGGGATACTCAACAGGAGTTTTTATTTTTCATAAAAAGCTCTGGATGCTTCAAAAAATGCTTCCAGATTTTCCATTGATGTCTGAGGCGGTATGTCGCATCCGCTTGCCAGAACAAAATTAGGATATTTGCTGCAGCGTTCCAGAAGAGCTGTGGTTTCCTGTCGGATCATTTCCGGAGTGCCGTTCTTCAGTACCCCTGCCGGATCGATATTTCCAATAACCAAACGGTCGGACGGCAGTTCCTTTAAAGCATTTTCCAGATCTATGGCATTTCCAAAGCTGTATGCCCGCACATTTAACTCTTTCATTTCCTTCATCAGCGGTTCTACTGTTCCGCAGTTGTGGTAAAGGAACAGGAAGTTCTCATCTTCCACTGCTTCCCGGATACGTTCCACATAAGGGTTGGAAAATTCGCGGATCAGAGAAGGGGATAACAGTCCGGCCGCCGGTTCTGCCATGGCGATTCCGTTTGCGCCTGCCTCCTTGAAGGCTTTTACATAGGCGATCAGGAATTCTGTAGCTTTTTCCAACACAGTCTCTACCAGCTCCGGCTCTTCATAGCAGAGAACCATAATCTCTGTCATATCCAGAAGACGGCCTGCCAGAGAATATGGCCCGATGATACCTGCCAAAACGGGACGGTCTGTGATCTTCTCACATGCTTCCTTGATTCCTTTTACACATTCTCCGGTACGTCCGGCTCCCACCTGCGGCACCACAAGGGCTTCTGCTTCCTCCTCGTCATGGATCAGCGCTCCATGCAGGGTTGGGATATCATCTGTACTGTAGATTACCGAGCTTCCAAAAGCTTCTGCTTCCACAGAAAGATCCATCAGGCTGAAAGACACTCCTGTATCAAATTTCTCTGCAATGGCTTCCATGCAAAGAGCCTGCTCATGACCGCTTCTTACCAGCTCCTCCACGTTTTTTCCAATCAGCTGAGTTCCCGGGAAGGATAAGATCGGCATTGGCTTTTTCTTCTCGTTCTGTAAAGTTTCTTTCAACCATTGATTCATATTCTGTTTCATATTTTTCCTCGCTTTCTCCCCATGAGTTATTTTTTTTTCATATTCAAAAATATTTTTCTTCCTGTTTCATCCTAAAAGCATTATAAAAAATCCCTATGAATTTCTCTATGACTTCTTTTTTATTATTTGTAATTTTTTTACATATGGTTTCAAAACTTCTATATGTCGTCTTCGCAAAACTCCCGTTCTGACTGTTTAAAAAATCCTCCGTTTTCATGCTAAGCCCCAAAAACTGCCCGAATCCTTTCGGATCAGGCAGTTTTTGTATTCTTATCTTCTTTCTTCTACAGCTTTCTTTGCAACTTCTGCACAGGTCACTGCATCCGGCGTACAGTAATCTGCGCCGATCTGCTGGGCAAAAGCTTCTGTTACAGGAGCTCCGCCAACCATAACTATGTATTTATCGCGAAGACCGCGGTTTTTCAGTTCCTGGATCACAGCCTCCATATTCGGCATGGTTGTTGTAAGCAATGCAGACATACCAATAATATCTGCTCCGATTTCTTCTGCCTTGTCTACGAATGCAGCCGGCTCTACGTCTACGCCCATATCGCAGATTTCAAAGCCCGCGCCCTTCAGCATCATTGTTACCAGGTTTTTACCAATGTCATGCAAATCGCCTTTTACTGTACCTACTACAGCTTTTCCAACCGGCTCATTTCCAATTTCCACAAGCTTCGGTTCCAGAATGGCAAGACCGGCATTCATCGCTCTTGCTGCAACCAGCACCTCCGGAACAAAGACCTCATTATTTTTAAATTTTTCTCCGATGACCATCATTCCGGAAAGAAGTCCCTCGTTTAAGATTACTTTTGGATTTTCTCCTTCTTCTAATGCCTGTGTCACCAGCGCCTTTACATTTTTTGCCCGACCTTTCTGTAAAAAGCCGGAAATTTCTTCGATAATGGACATATTTTTACCCTCCTGCATATGTAAATATCCGTTTGTCAGAATCCTCCGCCAGATTCTGCTTTCGTCTTCTGTATGTAATATAGTAAATAATCCAAAATCTGTATTGTACTTTATTTAGAAACCTGGTAATAATTTTGCATTTTTCTCACAGAGCGGCATCTGTTCTATATTTCCTTTTATATTCATGGTGCCCTGACGCCTGTCGGAGCTTTTTTCTGTATAATTTTCATTTTATCCATGCAGGCTCTCCCCCAGGCACAGCGCTCCATACCCAATCTCCGGATTCGGATATTCCTCGAAACCGGGGAGGGGCTGGGCGCCGCGGCGGAGGTAGGCTTTGATTTTGTCACCGAAGAGGAATGGATCCTTTCCTCTTATGATTCCCCATTCCATAAGGAGAGCGGCGCTTCCGGTGACGAAAGGGGCTGCAAAAGAAGTACCTGTAAACCGGCCGTAGCCTCCGCCGCTTTTGGGGGCTGTGATGTTTACGCCGGGAGCTGTAAGATCCGGTTTTCGATAAGTGAGAAGGCGTCCTCCCCTACCGGAAAAATCGGCGTAGGCATTCAGTCGGGAATCGTAGGCTCCCACTGAAATTGCCCTTGCGGAGGTGGATGGAATCGTCAAAGTCCCCTGAGCTCTTGGCAAAAAGAATCCGGTCTGAGGATTCAGGACATTCCCTCCTGGGAGCCAGAGGTAGTATTCCCCTTCTTTAATCCTCACTCCTCTCAGAATGATCTTCCATACGCCGCTGTCAATATAATTGCCTTCCGGAATGAAATCTATATAAATCTCCTGGGTGATCTGAAAGGGCCCGGGTTTTCCATAATAAATCAGGAGCTCCGTGTTTTCCAGGCGATGGCGCTGGGCTCCCAGTTCCTCATACAAAGGCCCGATTCTGTCGCCTGCCGGACTTTCGATATAAACATCCATCTGGTCTGTATAAGATTTCCAAAGCTGGACATTCAGCACAGGCTCATAAGGACTCACTCCAAACTCGATTTCCTGCATCTCTCCCTTACCGAGCCTGCCGCCTGCGTGAAGATTATCATTTCCGTTATTCCCTGTCCCCACACAAATTGCCAGCCTTCCGATATTTGCCACACTGTCGATATAGGTTTCCAGAAGACTGTCTCCTGTATGACTTCCGTAGTTATTTCCGAAACTGAGGTTGATGGCCATAGGCTTCCCCAGTGCCAAAGCCTGACGGACCAGATAATCAATCCCCTGCATCAGCTCCGTAGTTCTGGGAAAAGAATCCTCACGGGGGATTCCAAGCTTCACAACCAAAAGATCGCTTTCATAGGCTACTCCTCTGTTTACGCCATCCGACGCCCTGCCGTTTCCTGCGGTGATTCCAAGGACAGCCGTTCCATGTCCACTGAAGTCTCTTTGCGGAACAAGGCGCTGTCCCTCCGTTTCCGAAAGAGACAGCGCCTCATTAATTTCTTCCTGTGTATACTCTGTTCCCACCGCATAGCCTTGCGGCGGATTTCCCTGCCGTGCACTCTGGTCCCATAGCTTCAGGATCCGGGTGCTTCCATCTGCATTTCTAAAGTCCGGGTGTCGGTAATCCACTCCTGAATCCACAATCCCTACAAGAACGCCTTTGCCAGACAGCCCCTTTTCCCCCACCTGAACAGAACTGATGCAGGATGCCTGCTTTGCCTCAAAAACCTCAAAATAAATACGTTTAGGCTTTTCCACAAATTCCACCTGGGGCATACCGGAAAATTCCTCCAGTCTCCTTTCGGGAAGCGTAACAATGGCAAATCCACCAAGCAGCTCCACCACAGTGATCCCTTCGGCTCTGAGGCCTGCGGCATCTCCGCTGTATTTTACGATTACGTCCCATAATTTTTCCTGAGAATCAAATCCCACATTGAGATTCAGAGATTTTTCCCTCTCTCGTTCTGTAGATGTCATTGCAAGATTTAAAAGATTGTCGAGCTTCTGATCGGGCATAATACACCTCCATTTAAAACCTTCATTAAAAATATATTATGGTGTACCCTCTCTCTATTAATGTTACTGTATCTTTTTAAACCTTATTTGCATATTCACTGGGTGCTTTTCCGGTTTCTGCCTTGAACACACGGCTGAAATAACGATAATCGTTGTAGCCGCACATTTCGCTTACCTCTGTCAGAGACATATCCGGATGACTGGTGAGAAGCTCCTTTGCCAGTTTTATCTTTTTTTCCGTGATATACCGGTTCATGGATTCCCCAACCTTCTTTTTAAAAAGCCGGGACAGGTATGCGTAATTGTAGCCAAATTCCTCTGCCACGCTCTCCACACTTTCTATGCTCAGGTAATGCTCGTCCACATATTCCAGAAGGCGAGTCTCCACATTGGACTCATATATGGCTTCCATATAGTAATTTACTTTCTGAAACTCCATAAGAAGCATTTCAAAAAGATTTTTCTCCGAAACAGACATGCTAATGCTTTGAATCAGACGTTCCTGGATTTCTCCCAGTTTTTCTTTTCCGGACTCCGGAGAAGAAAGCTCCAAAAGACGAATAACATAGAGACAGACTTTTTCAATATTTTCCTGCGAAGCGTGGTTACTCTCCATGTATTTAAAAATCACCTGCATCTCATTAAGGAAATTTTCCAGATTTGTGCTGATAAAATAATTTTTTATGTAAATATTCAGCTTCATCTTCACGATTTCCAGCATATCATTGGAAAAATCCTCATCTTCTTCCAGGTAAAAACAGTTATTGTATCCCACAATCAGCCTCTGTTTCAAGATATTTCGAAGCCGCTTTGCACAGTCTCCTATTTCCGACTGCGCCACTCCATGCTTTGTACTGCAGGTACTTACGGAAAGCACTGTATACTCCTGAATCAGTTCCGGAACTCTTTTAAGCATTTCAAAAAGCTCTTCTTCTGAGGCATATTTCACCTTAACAGCGAGCATCCGCTGATTAACGGCATATTCGTCCGCAAGAAACCATTCGATCTCATCTTCAAACAGCTCTGCCATGATCTTTCTCCACGGAATCCCCTCTATCTGCTGCATATAGAACTGCATCACCGTTTCATCATGAACATTATATATAACATTACCAATGCAGATATTTGTCAAAAGAAAGTCTTCTCTTCTGCCTGACAGGATTTCGAATTTATCTGAATAAAGAATCTGCCGCCTTTCCCTTGATGAAAAGTAAGAGAGCTTCTTTTTAATATCAAACATAGTTTCCAGAAGCATATCCTCCTGGAGAGGCTTTAACAGATAGTTGAAAACGCCATACCGGATGGACTGCTGGGCATAGGTAAAATCTGAATATCCCGATATAATAACAATGATCGTATTCGGACTGATCTTACGGATCTGCCTGGAAAGCTCCATCCCATCCATTTCAGGCATTGCTATATCCGTAAAGATCACATGGGGATGAAGAGACTCTATTTTTTCCAAAGCCTCTTTTCCGTTCAGCGCCTGCCCCACAACCACGAAATCCGAATCCAGTTCCTCAATCTTCGCACAAATTCCTTCCGCGATTCTTTTCTCATCCTCTACCACCAGCGTCCGAATTATCTTTTCTGTTTTATAGCCCACTTCCTTTTCCTCCAATCAAAGCCTGCCTCCGATTACAATTCTGCTGCTTCCTTCTTCTATATGATAAATCACAGAATCTCCATAGAACAGTTTCATCCTGACATACACATTCACCAGTCCCATTCCGTCAATCTTATTTGACAGGGTTTTTTCCTCTTTCAGACTGTCCCGGCACTTGTACATGATCTCCTCGACCTTTTCTTTCGGAAAACCATCGCCATTATCCTGCACCTCTACCTTCCATCTATCCCCCTCCACCGCACATCCGCGGACAAGGATTTCCGGCTTGTTTCGATTGCAGTATTTAAACGCATTTTCCACAAGAGGCTGAATGGTAAGCTTCGGGATCACGCACCCCATAAGTTCCAGCGGAATATCGATTTCCACTCTCGCATCCGGAAATCGCTCCTTCATAATATCTACATATCTTTCTACATAGCGGATTTCTTCAAACATCTTCACTCCACCGCTGTCTTCTGTTGAAATGTATCGAAACATAGCGGTAAGATTTGTGCACATGGCTGCAACATTCCTGTTTCCGCTTTCTTCTGCCATTGTTCCCATGGTTGTCAGCGTATTAAACAAAAAGTGCGGCTGCATCTGTGCCTGGAGCGCCAGCATTTTGGCATGGATCTCGTAATCCTTCAATACAATGATCCGCTCCAGCGATTCGCCAAGCTGAAGGCTCATATTCCGAAGGGAATGAGACAAAATCTCCATTTCATCAATATCTGTCCCGACTTCCTCATAATGAATTCCCTTCTCCAGGTTCATACGTCCAACATTTTCACACATTTTATGAATTGGTCTTGAAATCTGTTCCGATATTTTATAAGTAATCAGCATAATCACCAAGCAAAAGAACAGACTGATCGCTGCGGCAATTCCCAAAAAGGAAAGCAGCTTATTGTAATATGCCATTGTGTCAATGGCGTAGACAGCTGTCAGCTTTCCGTCAAAAACAGGATATATATCCACACGGTTTCTGCCTGTTTTATAGCTGAGCCTTTCTCCTTTTTTCACATAAGAGGATGCATCAAGCTCAGATTCCCGATATAAGGATTTTCCTTCCGAATCATAAAGATCCAGTGTCATCCCATTTCCGGAATCATTTCCGGAGATTTTCTTTATATGTTCTCTGAACGACTGTGCTTCCACCATAACCTCAAGAATCGCCCTGCCGTTTTCATACCTCTTTTGATTATCCATACTTCTGGATAATGTGATATATTCTTTTTCTTTATACTGTTCGTAACGCTTTCCTGCCGTACACGCCATATATTCATTCTTATCCAGATGTTTGATATAGGGCTTTTCATTTTTCTCCATATCTTTATAAACGGAAATATCAGAATCAGGAATACGGCTGATATAGTAATCACTGCCCATCCATATGTAGTATTCGTTATCCACCACAACCCCCACATTATAGTCCTTCTGTATCATCTGGTAGGATTCCAGATACATTTTGGAAAAAATATCGGAGATTCCCTTCTTTTCCTCATAGGCGGCCGGAAGGCGGACAATGGCGTTTTTCTTAAACTCCGATGAGTTGAGAAGCCTCATGGAAAAATCATTCATTTCCTTAAAATAACTTTCCACGTTTTCGTTCATACTTGCGATGAGCCTTCTCTGAGCGTCTGCTTCATTCTGGCTGAATGCGGTTCCCGCATACCACACCGCCAGGCAGACCAGTATGAGCAGACAGAGCAGAAACCAGCCCGCATATGTCCGGAACAGTTTTTTTGACAACGAACACTTCTTCATTTTTTCACCCTTTTACAGAACCTGCCACCATACCGCTGATAATATATTTCTGTCCGAAAATATAAACTACCAGAATCGGAAGGATCGCAAATAAAATCGTAACACTTACCAGGTTCCAGCTTGCCGTATAGGTTCCATAAAAGTTATAAACCTTCTGTACGATCACTGCTTTATCCGGATCCGGGAGTGTATACAGCGGAATCTGGAAATCATTCCATACATTCAAAAAATTGATCATGATAACAGTTACTGTTACCGGTTTCAGAAGCGGAAAAATAATCTGTGTAAAAATACGCAGAGCTCCTGCTCCGTCAATAACTGCCGCTTCATCCAGTTCCTGAGGGATTCCTGTGATAAAGCCATAGTACAGGAAGACACTCAAGGGCATGATCAGAGCAATAAATACGAGGATGGTACCAGGCAGCGTATTGTAAAGCCCAATCACCCGCAGTACCTTGACAATGGATACCATGCTGACAGGAACCATCAGCCCCATTGCAAAATAAATATAGATAAAACGGTTCATCTTCGTTCTGTTTCTGCTTATCACATAGGCACACATTGCAGAAACGATCACTGTGATGGAAACAGAAATCACACTGAGCACTAAGCTGTTTCCAAGAGAATGAAGGATGTCTCCCTGCTCCCACACGGTCTTAAAATTCTCGAAATGCCACACTTGCGGCAGGCTTAACGCCATATTGATTGCTTCCGGTTTCGTCTTAAATGCGTTAAATACTACGATCAAAAACGGAACAATCACAATCAGAGAAAGAATCCAGAAGAAAATCTCTTTAAATATCAGTCCGATTTTTTGTTTTTTCGTCTTCATTTCTTTCCTCCTAATCGTCATTATTATCTTTTATCTTCAGAACAAGAAGTCCTGCCACTGCCGTGATCACAAACAGGATCACTCCATATGCCGAGGACATTCCATAAAGCTTCTTGCCAAATTCACGGAATACAAGGGTATTGATCAACTCTGTAGCTCCGTTGGGGCCTCCGCCTGTTAATACAAATACAATATCGAAGGCTTTTAATCCCTGAGACAGTGCAAGAAGAAGGTTGATGATCAGAGACGGGATCATACGGGGCAGTGTGATGTAAAAAAGCTGCTGTCTCTTGTTCGCTCCGTCTACGGCTGCCGCCTCATAATATCCCTTATCAATCAGCTGAAGACCGGCAAGATAAATCACCATGTTAAATCCAACCTGTCGCCAGATTTCTACAAACATAGTCGTTCCCAGAGCCGTACTCTTCGTTGTAAGCCAGGCTCTCGTCATTTCTTCCAGGCCAAGCGCAGTAAGAAGCTGGTTTGCAAATCCGTTTTTCATAAAAATAGATCCAAAGATCAGGCCAATGATCAGTGGAGAAAGCATTGCCGGAAGGAAAAAAATAGCACGAAGTATATTTTTCGTTTTCAATCCCTCGTTGAATGCAAGAGCAAGAAGAAAGCCGATCACATTTTTAAATACTGTAGTCACAAGGGCAAATACCAGGGTACGCCCGATTACAGATACCAGCTCCGGGTTCTGAAAAATCTTTACATAATTGTCAAAACCAATAAATTTTGCAGTTTCCCCTGTCATTTTTATGGCATTCCAGTTGGTGAACGAATAATAAAAGTTCAAGACAACAGGAACCATAAATAGCAGTGTATATAATAAAACAGCAGGAACGGCAAAATAGCCTTTATATATCTTTTTCCTGTACACTGTGTTTCCTCCTCTTTAACCAAGATTGGAGTGAAATATACATTCCACTCCAATCCTTTCATCCTTATTTCATCTTTATTCAGATTTCATTCTTATTCAGCAACTGTATCAAACATGGTTGCTCTGTAATCGTCTACCTTAGAAATGAACTCGTCTGCTGTTAAGCTTCCGTCTGCCATTCCCTGAAGATATTTGTATACGTCTGTATCCCAGTACAGAACGTCTTTAATGAACATTACCTTGGATTCCGGGCTTCTTTCCAGAACTTCTGTTGTTGCAGTTGTGGATTTTACGCTTTCAACATCTTTAAAGGAAGCTGTAACAAGGTCTGTACGTGCTCCGTAGTATGTCTCAAGGTTTTCTTTCTCTGCAAGGAAATCAAGAAGCTGTTTACATTCGTCAATGTGTTTGCTGTTCTTATTGATGAACTTGGAGATACCGCCGCCGTTGGATACTGCTGTCTTGTTATCAAGAAGCGGAACCGGGAACATTCCAAACTCGTCTTCACAGCCGTTTGCTTCCAGTTCTGCCGGGTATGCAGAGTAGGTAAACATCATAACGGATTCTCTGTTCTGAAGGGAAGTATAGCTTCCGAACCAGTCCTCTGCCTGTCCGTCATTTACAAAATATTTCGGTTCCTCTCCGTCTTTTGCGGAAAGAAGCTGTCCGATCTGCTCCAGTCCTTCTTTGAAGCAGGCAATATCTGCAAATTTATTATCCTTACTCTCATTAAGGTACTCTACAAAATCAGCTTTTTCTTCATACATCTTCGGTGTAAGTCCATATACCCAGGACTGTGTATGCCATGTTCCGTTAATTCCCTCATAAAGCGGATATACGCCGAGCTCTTTGATCTGGTCACACAATGCGATAAATCCGTCCCATGTATCCGGTACTTCCAGGTTGTTTTCCTCAAAGAATGTCTTGTTATAAAGAACGCCTTCGTAATCAATGCCCCATGTACTGAAGCCGATCAGCTTGTCATCGTAGGTATTTGCCTCTTTTGCCCAGTCCTCCAGATTGCCAATCCAGGCTTCTCCGGAAAGATCCTCTGCCACATCCGGGATTCCGGCTGATGCCATTTCCGTTCCTGCAGGATACATAAACATATCCACTGCATCGCTTCCGCCGGATAAGGTTGTTCCAAGCAGTGTCTTATATTCGTTGTCAGGTGTTACAGAAACCTTTACCTTAATTCCTGTTTCTTCTTCAAATTTTGCAAATAACTCATTGTCTACGTCCTTGATCCAGTTCTGGGATGCCATTAATGTGATTTCTTTTCCATCATCCGCCATACAGGTTACCGGAAGCGCACATACCATAGATGCTGTCATAGCTACCGCAATCATTCTTTTTGCTGTTTTTTTCATATTAACCCTCCAACTTTTTTAATATTCCGAAAAGCTTTTCCGTTATCTGATAAATCCATGGTAACACAGGGATGTTTTTTTTTAAACGGATAAAAATGACTTTTTCTATTGCACTTTTTTTACTTGTCAAAATAGTACATTGCCTTTGCGTTCTCCACCTTTACCGCCTCGGTAATAATATTACATGTTGTAAGGATAAAGCCTTCCGGCCCTGCCGTCTCAACAAGTTTTTTTACTTCCTCCCTCACTTCCTCAGGCTCGCCAAAAGGAAGCAGATAGTTCAGATCCACGTTTCCCATGAGACAGATTCTGTCACCGTAGGTTTCCTTGATCTTCGCAATGTCCATACCCGCAGACGGCTGAAGAGACTGTATCGCGTCAAATCCGCAGGCAATAATCTCCTCGATCTCATCAAACAGATACCCGTCGCTGTGGAAGATCACGGGTACGTCCTTATATGCCTTAATCTGGGCCACAACCTTTTTATAGAACGGATACGCCACAATCTTCATGGTTTCAGGAGAGAGCAGCAGTCCTGTGTTGAAGGCGATATCGTCTGTCATCAGGATTGCCTCCGCGCCTTTATCCAGAAACAGCTTCGCACGCCCAAGCTCGAACTCCATAAGCTTGTCTGCAAGCTTTGCCACAAGCTCCGGATCTGTCATGCAGTAGCACATATAATCTTCCATTCCAAGACACCAGTCCAGCGCGCTCACAGGCCCGTTAATCTGGGAGATAAGAAAGAAATCTGTATTGTCCCTGTAAAAATCAAGAAGATGAGTCGTCGCCACGGAAAGATCTGCCGGCTCATATTTCTCCACATCCTCTATGTCCTCCAACGCAGGCTTTAACATCTGAAAGCTGTGAGGTGTTTCCTTAAATACATCTCCGTAAGGACTCTCATAAATTGGATAGCCGTCATCTGCATACCCTAAAAGCTTTCTTGGAAATTCATGCATATCAACGAAGTCAATCCCAAGCGCTTTTCTCACATAAACCTCTCTTTGAAGGGGTGACATCGGCTCGTCCACGCCTTCCAGGAATTTTTCAATAAATCCGCTCTCAATAGCAATTTCTCCTCTCGGAATCCTGTCTACCTTCTGGCGGCGAAGCGCTGCCAGCATACGTTCTTTTTTTGTCATATTTCTTTTCCCTGTCCTATCTTCTTTTTTATTTCACGCCATTTTTATTTCGCATCATTCTTGTTTCATATCATTTTTATTTCACACCATATTGATATCCAAGCTCATACATCATAAGGATCCTCTCTGTGGGGATTTCCGGCAGGAATCCCTGGGAAGGTCCGAAAATAAAGCCGCCTTCGTCAAAAAGTTCCATGGTTTCTTTAATCCTTGTCTCCACTTCCTCGTCACTTCCGTCAATCAGCAGATGCATGGCGTCCATAGAGCCTGCAAAATATAATTGATCACCGAATTTCGCTTTCAGATCCTTCAGATTCATTCCTGTGGCTGATACCTGTATAGGATGGAGGCCGTCCAACCCGATCTCGATCAGATCCGGTATGATTCCCACCACGCTTCCGCAGGAATGCTGCTGCACAATGTAGCCGTAGCTTTTTGCCAGATCATAAAGCTTTTTCAGCCTTGGCTTGATAAATCTGCGGAACAGATCCGGTCCGTACAAAAGGCTGGTCTGGGTTCCGTAATCATCCCCCATAAAAAAGATCTGCATAAGATTTCCCGCCTTTTCAAACATTCTTCTGTTACATTCCAGATAAAAATCAACAATCTTATCAAGCAGATATTCCACCAGCTCCGGATCCTCATACATCATGATCATAAGGTTTTCCATACCCATCAACATGGTTGCCTGCTCCAGAAACGGGCTCCACATTCCGCCGAACACCGCGTAACCTTCTGACTCTTTCATTTTTTCAATATATTTATCGTAATCGATCATGTCCGGAGTCGGCCAATGGGGATATTTGTCAATATC
>DXXQ01000084.1 GCA_019416265.1 Clostridiales bacterium
CAATGATTTTATAAATTTTCCTGTAAATTCTCAGTCTCCGGCTCCTGTTTTTCCCTGTGGGAGTCCCAGAATCCCCCCAGAAGCTTCTCCACATTTCCGATGGTACAGTATTTCCTGTCCTCCCACTCCACAGGGAAAAGGTTCCTGTAATCTGTGTTTCGAAATCTTTCGTCCAGAAGAAGGATCATGCCCACATCCTCCTGGGTCCGGATCACTCTTCCCGCCGCCTGGAGAACCTTGTTCATCCCCGGATAGCGGTAGGCATAGTCAAAGCCGTTTTCTCCATGTCTGTCATAATAATTTTTCAGGATTTCTCTTTCATTGCTGACCTGGGGCAGTCCGGTTCCCACGACGATCGCTCCGATCAGCCGGTCCCCCATCAGATCGATTCCTTCCGAAAAAACGCCTCCCATCACACAGAATCCTACCAGCGTTCCTTCCTGACTGGAAAACTCCTCCAGAAATTCTTCCCTCTCCCTCTCATTCATACCGGAGGTCTGGACAATGCACCTGACCCAGTCTGCGGAAAATTCCTTCTCGTATACCTCCCGCACCTCCTCCATCAGTCTGTAGGAGGGAAAAAACACCATATAATTGCCTTTCCTCAGCCAGATCGTTCTGGCAATATACTCTGCGATTCTTTGGTATTCCTCATAATTTCTTCTTGTATACCGGCTGCTCACATCATATCCTGTCAAAATACAGCGTTTCTCCCTGTCAAACGGAGACTGCACATAGATGCCGTAATCGTCCTTTCTCACGCTGAGAAGCTTCCTGTAATAGATCATGGGGAGAAGAGTTGCAGAAAAAAACACGGTACTGATCCCTTTCCCCAGATACGCACTCAGATTCGCCGCCGGATTTACGCAGAACAGCTTCATCCTGAATTTTCCATCCTCTCCGTTCTCTGTATAGACCACATAATTCTCATCCACCAGCTCGTCAATGTTCAGAAAATCCCTGACGCAGAAATAAAAATCAAGGATTTCATTTGCAATGTCCTCATTTGGAGGCTCTTCCATAAATTTTTCCAGTTCCCCCATAACCTGAAGCATTCCCAGGGAAACGGCTCCCTGATTTTCCAGAACCTCGTACGTTTCACAGGTTTTTTTCAGCTCCAGAAGCTGTTTGTTTACCTTTTCCAGCGCCCTCGCAAGCCCGGGGCTGTAATTTCTGACCTTCTTTTTCACCTCCAGAACATCCTCTTTACAGATTGCAGCGCTGTACATTTCTCTCCCACGCTCCACCAGATTGTGGGCCTCGTCTATCAGAAAAATATAATTTCCCTTTACTCCCTCTCCGAAAAAGCGCTTCAGATGCACATTCGGATCAAAGACGTAATTGTAGTCGCAGATCACCCCATCCACCCAGAGCGCCAGATCAAGGCTCATTTCAAAAGGGCAGACCTTCCATTTCTCCGCATGCGCCTCAAGAGTCTCTCTGTCGTAGATATGCTTCGTTGTCCACAATTCATATACTGCGTCGTTGATCCGGTCAAAGTGCCCCTCTGCCCGCGGACAGTTCCGGGGATTACATTCCGCTTTTTCACAGACGCAGAGCTTTTCCTTTGCAGTCAGTGTCAGCACCTTAAACTGCAGTCCCTTCTCCCTGAGGATTCCGTAAGCCTCCTCAGCTACAGTTCTGGTGATCGTTTTTGCAGTAAGATAAAAAATAGTTTCACCTTTTCCCTCACCCACAGAGCGCACTGCCGGAAAAATCGTGGACATGGTTTTTCCCACTCCTGTAGGCGCCTGTATAAAAATCTGTTTTCCTGCGGAAATGCTGTGATACACGCTGCTCACCATCTGGCGCTGTCCCTCTCTGTAGACAAAGGGAAATTCCAAATGCTCCATGGAAGCATTTCTCTCCTTCTTCCACTGAAGCTGCCAGGAAATCCATTTGTGGTATTCGTCCAGAAGCTCCCCATACCATACCTCTAATTCTTCCCTGGTCAGTCTCTCATAAAATCTTCTGATTTCTTCCGTATCAAGGTTTGCATAGGTCATCTGGATCCCTATGGACTCAAGCTCCTGTTTCCGGGCATAAATCCGGCCGTAGCACATTGCCTGGGCCCGGTGCACAGCTGCCGGCTCACTGAGCTTTCCCACATCTCCGTATATTCCTTTGATCTCGTCGATGGAAGTCTCTCCGTTCTCTGTAAAAATCCCGTCTGCTCTTCCCTCCACCACGATCACAACGTCATCGTATTCCGTTTCTTCTTTCAGGGGCACCTCTGCCAGATAATTGCTTCCCATCTGCTTCTGTATCTTCCTGTGGAGTCTGCCGCCTTTCAGCATCGCTTCCTTATCCGCGCTCCCTCTTCTGTTGTCAAGGTCACCGCTTCTCATAATAAATTCCACAAGATTTCTTACGGAAATACGAACGGTCGGTTTCTCCATTTTCTTCTGCCCCCATTTGTGTCATTGCTCTTTTCAGAGATTTTTCAAATCTATTTCAGTATATCATGGACGACTCCATTCTGTCAGCCAAAAAAAGCAGGTTCTTCCACTGAAAAACCTGCCTTCTGTCAGACCCTGTCAGATCTGTGTAATCACAAAAATATCATAAATCGCCTTCACTGCCGTCTCAAAATCCCTGTTTTCCACTCCAATGATGATGTTGAGCTCACTGGAACCCTGATCGATCATTTTTACGTTTACATTTGCATGGGCAAGGGCGGAAAAAATCCTTCCCGCTGTTCCTCTTGTGGATTTCATTCCCCTTCCCACAACTGCGATCAGGGCAAGATCCGATTCCATTTCCACGAAATCCGGCTGAACGGCGCGGTGGATACCGGCAATTACCTGCTGTTCCTTCTCTTCAAATTCGGACTGGTGTACATATACTGTCAGCGTATCGATGCCGGAAGGAATGTGCTCGAAGCTGATTCCCTGGTCTTCAAATACCTGGAGAACCTTACGTCCGAATCCGATCTCACTGTTCATCATAGATTTCTCCACATTAATAGAACAGAAGCCTTTTTTGCCTGCGATTCCCGTAATCGTATATTTCGGTTTTTTACAGGTGCTCTCCACAATGAGAGTTCCCTTGTCCTCCGGTTTATTCGTGTTTCGGATGTTGATGGGAATTCCCTCTTTGCGAACCGGAAAAATCGCGTCTTCATGGAGAACCGTAGCTCCCATATAGGAAAGCTCACGAAGCTCTCTGTAGGTAATGGTTTCGATGGCCTTGGGATTTTCCACAATTCTCGGGTCCGTTACCAGGAAACCGGAAACGTCTGTCCAGTTCTCATACATATCCGCCTTGATGGCCTTCGCTACAAGAGAACCTGTAATATCCGAACCGCCTCTGGAAAAAGTCTTTACTGTTCCGTCTTCACATGCGCCGTAGAAGCCCGGTACCACTGCATTTTCGCATTTGGCAAGTCTCTTCGCCATAAGCTTGTCTGTTTTTTCCGCATCAAAATTTCCGTTCTTGTCAAAGCGGATAACAAGGGCTGCATCCACAAATTCATATCCCAGATAAGCAGCCATCACCTTGCCGTTTAAAAATTCTCCTCTGGAAGCCGCGTACTCTGTACCTGCCTGGGCCTTAAAATCTGTTTCGATCTGTTTAAATTCCTCTTCCAGGGAAAGGCTCAGATTCAGTCCGCGGATAATTTCGTAGTAGCGTTCCTTAATGGCTTTTAACTGGTTGCTGAAATCCCCGCCTTCCTCTGCGGTATGATAGCAGGCATACAGCATATCCGTTACCTTGGTATCCCCGTCAAATCTTTTTCCCGGGGCAGAGGGTACCACAAAACGTCTGCTTTCCTCACTTCTGATAATTTCGCCCACCTTCTGAAACTGCTGGGCATTGGCCAGAGAACTTCCGCCGAATTTCACTACTTTTTTCATCTGTCTGTCTCCTCGCTGTAAAAGCTTTTTCTCTTTACCGTCATAAAGTATGGTTACCATTTTATGAAAAAAACGGAGATTTTGCAAGCCTTTCTTTTCTTTCTGTGAAAAAATCGTAAATTTATACAAGGCAGAACAGAATTTTCCGTGGGATTGTGTCATTTCTTCTTATAAAAATCTGTAACCTTAACAACTGTGAGGGTATCCCCCTCCACCTTGAAATGAATGTCCTTTCCTGCGAAAGGCATCCCGTAAATTCTTTCCGGATCCTTCTGGTAACCGGGACGGGGATCATCTGCCAGCACCCTGATCAGATTTTCCCTTTTCTCCCGGGGAATCTGCCCCAGAAGGGCTTCGGGAAAACAGACCTTCAGACTGTGGTCTTCAATGGTTTCCGTAAACCCTCCCCTGGCGTCCGGATGTACGTCAAATCCCGGGAGATATGGCTTAATGTCATAGATGGGCGTCCCGTCCATAAGGTCTGCGCCGGAAATCCATATCACAGGCCCCAGCTCCGGATGATTCTGGATTTTTTCAAGCTTTACGCTGGACAGCCCAATGGGATTTGGGCGGAAGGGAGAACGTGTGGCAAACACTCCCTTTCTCACATTTCCCCCGAGCCTTGGGGGACGGACTGTAGGCGACCAGGTCTTATTTTCCGAAAATTCCCAGATCAGCCAGAGATAGGAATACTCCTCCAGTCCCCGGAGCATATCCGGATTTCTGAATTCCGGTTCAAAAATAATCTTTGCCTGCAGAGATTCTATTCTGCCGCTCTGATGGGGAATCCCGAATTTTGTGGGAAAATCACTCTTTATCCTTGCTATTATTTTCATTTTTACGAACTCCTTTTTCCTGTTTTTTGCATCTATTTCTGTACATTTTGCATAAACTGTGATAAAATACCTATTAACACTCTAACGCAAAAAAGCGTCTAGAATGGCACTAAGCAGAGAAAGGTTAATTATTATGTATGAGATGATCGAATCTATCAACAGCGCCGTAAACGGTTTTGTGTGGGGCCTTCCCGCCATGATCTGTATTTTCGGCGTAGGGCTTTATCTAAGCCTTCGAACCCGTTTTATCCAAATCCGGAAATTCCCCCATGCGATCAAGACCACCATTGGCAGAATGTTCCGAAAGAAAGAAGCCTCCGACGGCTCCCTTACACCTTTTCAGGCAGTCTGTACGGCCCTTGCCGCCACAGTAGGAACCGGTAATGTCGCAGGTGTCGCAGGCGCTATTG
>DXXQ01000085.1 GCA_019416265.1 Clostridiales bacterium
CCTATAAAGGCAGATGATGAATGAAACGTTTTGGTATGTTGTATTTTCAGAAAAAATAATAAAATAATGTCATAAATGTAATTAATCTGTATATAACATATGAATATATTGACAAATATAGTTGGAAAACTTATAATTATATTATAAATGTGAAAAGGAGTGGTATTGTGAAAAAATCAAAAAAAGTATATGGCCTTTTACTTACGATTTTTATGATCTGCATGACGATGGTGTCTCCTGTAGCAGCAGGATCTCAAGTTTCCGATAACCAAAATAATAAGGAAACGGCTGCTGTTGAAAATCAGAAAAAAACCAATGAGTCAAAGAAAAGCGGCTGGTTTAAAAAGGGAAAATACAAGTATTATCGAATGAAAAACGGAAAACTCTGCACCAAAAAATACGTGAAAATTAACGGTAAATATTATTCTTTTGATTCGAAAGGAAGAATGCGTACAGGACTTATTACTTTTTCAGAAAATGACAAAGTATACTTCAGCAAAACGAAGGGTCATATGGTAAACTTTGTAAAGGTTATGAATGTTGAAAGAAAATATAAAGATTCTGTTGTGGGAAAAGATTCCAGCGGAGGCCTGTATGATGTGACATTAAAGAAAATTGTAGACAAAAATAATAAGGTGATTTCTGCATCTGAGTTAAAGAAAGGAAGCAAAATTTATGTTTTGTATAAGGGCGGGATTCAGGAGAGTTATCCTATGCAGTTTCAAAATGCTTATAAAATAAAATTAATAGCTTAAGTATGGTTCTTATACAATCCCCCGGGAAACAGAGTATTCTGTGTTCCCGGGATTTTTTTAATAAGAAATGATGAAGTAAGTCATTGAGATGCCTTAATGCATCAGCTAATGTAAGAGTGGATGAAGCTATCGTTGATTTATGGGGCGGCTGACGATATAATAAGGAGGTCAGCAGCTCCGGTTCTTTTGGGGAAAAGGAGCGGTTACTGTTATTTTGGTTATAATTAAGGAGAAAATTTATGATTTTGTATTTTACGGGAACAGGAAACAGTCGATTTATTGCAGAAAATATTGCCGGCGAAACCGGCGAAGAGCTGGTTTGTATAAATGAAAAGATAAAAGCCGGAGAAACGGACGATATTACAGTGTCCGGCAATCTGATCCTTGTCACGCCTACATATGCGTGGAGGATTCCAAAGCTGGTCAGAGAATGGATTTTACAGAGGAAATTCATTGATGTACAAAGGGTGTGGTTTGTAATGAACTGCGGAGATTCCATTGGCAGCGCGGAGAAATACAACCGGAAGCTTTGTTTGGAAAAAGGGTGGACATACATGGGAACCATGCAGATTACCATGCCGGAAAACTATATTGCCATGTTTCCGGTGCCGGATCCGGAAGAGTCCAAAAGAATCATAGAGGCAGCAGTTCCTGTGATAAAGAGCGCAATTACCTGTATTCAGTGTGAAAAAGAATTTCCGGAACCCGGACATCATTTACAGGATGGTTTTTTAAGCGGGATTGTCAATCAGATATTTTATCCTCTGTTTGTAAAGGCAGATTCTTTTTGGGCAAAGGAAACCTGTATCGGCTGCGGTAAGTGTGAAGGGCTTTGCCCGTTAAACAATATCAGCATAAAAGACGGAAAACCCGTCTGGGGGAAAACCTGTACCCATTGTATGGCATGTATCTCGGCCTGTCCCAAAGAAGCGGTTGAGTATGGGAAGAAGAGTCTTGGCAAAAATCGTTATTATTGCAAATGATATTATACATGCTGTTTTTCCACCCACTGGGAAGGGGTATAAAGGGTATATTTTTTAAACACCGTGGAAAAATAGCTGCTTGTGGTGAAGCCAAGGAGCATGGCTGTGTCTGTTACAGACATTCCCTCTAAAAGAAGGGCCTTTGCATGTTCGACCTTCTGCTGGTTAATAAAACGCCTGGGGGAGATTCCGAGCTGCTTTTTGAATTTTTGCTTATACTGGGAGCAGGAAAGGTTTGCCAGCTCTGCAAGCGCTTCCAGGGAGTGCTCTGCTGTAATGTGGTCGAGAATATAGTTTAAAGTTCTGCCAATATCAGGGGAAAGTGCGATTTTTTCATTTTCCGATGAGAGCAGTACCAGATGAAGAAAGAGAAGCAGATAGGATGCGATAAGCTCCGGTTCTGCATTTCTCTGAGCCTGGTCAAAGGCCTGGCGTATCAGAGGCTGGATCTCTTTTGCATCTGCCTGTACCACATGATGAGGCAGGCTTTTCAGCTTCCCTATCATGCGCCGGGCTGCGCCTTCCTCTAAAAATAAAAAATTCTGGGGATTGCTGATGTCAAGCTGAAACCAGTAGAGCTCTCCCAGGGAAATGGGAATATCATTTGTCCCGTGAACTTCATTGGGGAAGCTGATAAATACGTCTCCGCCGGAAAAACGGTAGGTGGATGTGTCTGTGCTGAAAGAAAAGGCTCCTTTTATGGAAACAGTAAATTCGAAGGAATTTTCGTGGTAATGCCAGCCCAAAGAGGGGATGGAGTCTTTCATAATATAGTGGGCCAGGGTGTGGACACCGGGAACGTGATGCTGCTCCTGTGTATAGATAATCCCGTTTTTCGTTATCGTATAGGAATCTTTCCAGTTTTCTGCTGTCTCCATTTTATAAACCGCCTTTCTTTTCGGACTTTTGTGGAATTTCTTTGATTTCCAATCGGGTAGTTCCTGGTTTGACTGCTGTTTTGTTTGAATTTGTACGGTGTATATAACTGATAGCAATATTATTTTAATGATTGTATAATAGAACTCATAGAAAGTCAACAAGTCAGAGGACAACAGGAGGGATATTATGAAGTTTGAACCGAATTACAAAAACATTGTGGACAGCGCCAGAAATATAGAGGTTGGAAGGCTTCCTCTTTATGAGCATAACGTAGATGCCGGCAAGATCGGAGAGATCATAGGAAAGGATCTGGTGTCTCTTTATAAGGGAGATGAGAGGGAGATTCGGGAATTTTTCCGTTCATACTGTAACTTTTTTAAGGATCAGGGGTATGATGTGGTTACCTTTGAGGGCTGTATCGGACAGGTTATGCCCGGAAGCGGAGCTCTTGGAGACAGCCGTGTGATCCCTGTGATCCAGGATGAGGATGATTTCAATCATTATCCATGGGAGGAGATCCCGGAGCTTTATTTCAAGGAATATTCCAAATATTTCCGCGCCCTGCGTGAGGAAATGCCGGAGGGAATGAAAGCCATCGGCGGTGTGGGAAACGGTATTTTTGAGTGTGTTCAGGATCTGACAAGCTTCCAGGGCTTATGCTATATTTCTGCAGATGACGAGGAATTGTATCATAACCTTTTTAAAAAGGTTGGAGAGACGAATTTGAAAATCTGGAACCGTTTCATGAAAGAATTCGGCGATGTTTACTGTGTGCTGCGTTTTGGCGATGATCTGGGCTATCGGACAAGTACCATGCTTTCCCCTGAGGATGTAAAAGAACTGATCCTGCCGCAGTACAAGCCGATTGTAGACCTTGTACATAGCTACAATAAGCCCTTCCTTCTTCATTCCTGCGGAAAAATATTTGATGTGATGGACGATCTGATCTATAAGATCGGTATCGACGCAAAACACTCCAATGAGGATCAGATTGCGCCATTCCCTTACTGGGTAGAACAGTACGGAGACAAGATCGGAAACTTCGGCGGCGCAGATGTGGACATGGTCTGCCACTGCTCCAAACAGGAATTAAGAGAATATATTGTGGATGTGATCGAAAAATCAAAAGGTCACGGAGGCTTTGCCTTTGGAACCGGAAACTCCATCCCAGCCTATGTGCCGGCGGAGGGATATTTAAACATGATCGAGATCGTAAGAGAGTACAGGGGCGATTTCAGATAATCGAAGTGAAAACAGTGAAAGGACTTATTGCGTGATTTATGAGACTGAAGAATTATTATGAAGATCCAAACGTGCTTCATGTTGGGACAGAGGAGCCGAGAGCATATTATCTGCCCACAGACGGAAATGGAGAACAAGAACAGATTTTTTTAAACGGAGACTGGGAGTTTGCTTTCTTTTCTTCTCCGTATGAGGTGCCGGAAGATTTTATCCGGAAAGAAGGAAGCGCCGAAGGCTTTCAGACGGTTTTGGTTCCTGGATGCTGGCAGTTTTACGGAGTGGATTCCCATCAGTACATCAATATCCGTTATCCGATACCCTATGACCCGCCCTATGTTCCGGTGGAAAATCCCTGCGGCGCCTACAGGAGGCACTTCAACTGGAGCAGTACAGAGGCCGGGAAAAAAGTATATCTCAATTTCGAGGGCGTAGATTCCTGTTTCTATGTCTGGGTAAACGAAAAGTTTGCGGGCTACAGCCAGGTTTCCCATTCCACCAGTGAGTTTGACATTACCTCCTTTGTAAAAGAGGGGGACAACCTTCTCGCAGTGCTGGTGCTGAAATGGTGCGACGGCACATATCTGGAGGATCAGGATAAGCTTCGTATGTCCGGTATTTTCCGGGACGTTTATCTTCTGGAACGGCCAAAAGACCATGTGCGCGACCTTCGTATTGAGAGTAGCCTTAATGAGACGCTGACAGAGGGAACCATCCGCATTTCCTGGGACTTTAAGGGGGAAAAGAAGCCGGTATCGGTTATGGTATTTGACAGAGACGGACAGCTTCTTGCCAGGGGAACAAAAGAGCAGGAGTGTGAACTTTCGTTTTCCGTAAAAAATCCTGCGCTCTGGAGTCCGGAATGTCCTTCTCTTTACAGACTGGAGATCACAGCAGGAGAGGAGCACATCCGGGAGGAAACAGGATTTCGAAAAATAGAAGTTCGGGATTCTGTGGTTTACATTAACAGGATTCCTGTGAAGCTAAAAGGTGTAAACCGCCATGACAGTAACCCCAAGACAGGATATACCGTTTCTGTGGAGGAGGCGGAACAAGACCTTCTTCTTATGAAAAAACATAATGTAAACGCCATCCGTACCAGCCATTATCCCAACGCACCCTGGTTTTATCAGCTCTGTGACAGATACGGCTTCTATGTGATCAGTGAAAGTGATATGGAAGCCCATGGAAGCAGCGAGATTCTGTGGGAGGACGAAAATCTGGATTACATGAAGCGGATTGCGGGCACTGTGGAAAATCCCATGTTTGCAGAAGCTATCCTTGACAGAACAAAATTAAATGTACTGGTAAATAAGAACCGCCCGTCAGTGATCATGTGGTCTCTTGGAAATGAGTCCGGAACAAGCCCTTATGTGGAGGCTGCGGGAAAATGGGTTAAGGAATATGATCCGGGCCGGCTGGTTCACTATGAAAGTATCTATCAGAATGATGACTTCCCGTTTGACACTACCATGTTTGACGTATACAGCCGTATGTATCAGGATATTCCGGGAATCCTGGAGTATTTAAAAACAGGAGACAGACGTCCTTATATGCTCTGTGAATTCAGTCACGCCATGGGGAACGGCCCGGGAGACCTGGAGCAGTATATGCAGGTATTTTTAAACCACGACAATGCCTTTGGGGGCTGTGTGTGGGAATGGTGCGACCATGGGGTATATGACGGGGAGACAGAAGAAGGGAAACCGAGATTTCTCTATGGAGGAGATTTCGGTGAGGAGGAGGATGACGGAAACTTCTGTGTAGACGGCCTTGTCTACCCTGACCGCCGAGTTTCCCCCAGTCTTCTGGAGTATAAAAACGTGATCCGCCCTGTTCGCGCCCGAATTTCAAATGTAAATCAAAACAAAGTTTACATTAAAAGCTGGCTGGATGTCCTCTCAATGGAAAAAACGCTGGATATACACTGGGAGCTGACCCTGAACGGAGAGATTCTGGAGCAGGGAATCCTGGAAGTAAACGACCACCCTGCAA
>DXXQ01000086.1 GCA_019416265.1 Clostridiales bacterium
ATATAAGATAGTATAGTTGAAAGACGATTGGGGGGATGGGATGAGAAGATTTTGGAAAAAAGAAGCTGCAATGGCGGGTATCGTTGTTTGTATCCTGACCGTAATGGTTTCTGCCTGTGGAATAAAAGAAAAGCAGAAAAAACCGGTTACCTTGACGATATGGCATGTTTACGGAGGTCAGACAGATTCGCCGTTGAATGATATGATCGACGAATTTAATCGTACAGTGGGCGGGGAAAAAGGAATAAAATTACAGGTGACGGTGGTTTCCAATACAAACAATATTCACGATGCTGTTTTGAGGGCCGCCAATGATGAGCCGGGGGCATCGGAGCTGCCGGATATGTTTATTTCCTATCCGAAGACCATATTGGCTATGCCGGATCCTGATATTCTGGTAGATTACAGAGATTATTTTTCGGAAGAAGAATTATCTGCCTATATTCCGTCGTTTTTGGAGGAAGGAACTATTGAGGGAAGACTGGTTTCCTTTCCTCTTGCGAAATCAACGGAAATTATGTTTATTGACAAAACTTTGTTTGACCGATTTTCTGATGGGACAGGTGCAGAGATGGAACAGCTGAACACATGGGAAGGATTGTTTGAGCTTGCCACAGAGTATAATAAGTGGACAGATGAGCAGACACCGGAAATAGAAGGAGACGGGAAAACATTCTTTGTCCATGATTATCACTTTAATTATTTCCAGGTTGGTACAGAATCCATGGGAGAAGCCTTTTTTGAAAATGAGGAGCTTGCCTTTGGAGAGAAATTTGAAGAAGCATGGGAACCGTATGCGAAGGCTGCGATACAGGGTGGCGTATGGCTGAACGAAGGCTACGCAACAGAACCGCTTAGAACGGGAAATGCAGTGGTAAGCGTTGCCTCCTCTGCAAGTGTCCTTTATTATGAAGACATTGTAACATATGAAGATAATCGTTCCGAGAAGATTGAGGTGATCGCCAAACCGGTTCCTCACTTTAAAAATGGAAATAAGATGGTGATGCAGAGAGGGGCTGGATTTTGTACAGTCAAATCCACGCCGCAGAAGGAACAGGCGGCAGCAGTCTTTTTAAAATGGCTGACGGAATCTGAGAACAATGTCCGCTTTGTAACACAGGTCGGCTATATGCCGGTGATGGAAGAGGCATTTGAGATTCTTCCAAAAGCCTTGGAGGAACTGGAGGATCCCAAATATAAAAGCCTGTATGAAGCTTTTATAGAAACCCAGAATTCTTATGAGTTTTATACGCCGCCGCAGCTTGATACCTATTTGGAATTAGAAACATCCTTTGAAGAGAATGTAAGAAGTGTTCTCCGCCAGAAAAATAAAGAATGGCAGACAGGAGAAAACGAAGAGGACATCCTGATGGATGAAGCATTGGATTATCTGAAAAGAGCTATGGAAAAATAGGCAGAGGACAAAGTGGATGAAGCGTACAATAAGAGAAGCAAAAAGGCTCATTAAGCTTTTCTCTGAGAGAAAGATATCTTTGCAGTGGAAAATGATGCTCTATTTAATTTCTTTGATTCTGTCCGGACTTGGGGTAGCGGTCATTCTCCTGATCGCAATCGGCGGATTGGGAGGAACGGAAGAAAAAATTACCAGATTATTGGAGCAGCAATTATACCAGTCCTCGGAAGAAGCGGAAGAAGAGCTTGAAGAGTATACCGGCTATGCGCTCCAGATGTCGAAAAGGCTGGGAAAGGAAATAGACGATTATCTGGAAAGAGAGAAATTATCTCTTTCAGATCTGAATAACCAGTCAGAGCCTTTACTGGAAGTGCAGGATATTTTATATACAGAGATCAATACAACGATCCGCATGGGGCGAAGCAGTGGAGTCTTTGCGGCAGTGGATGCCACTGTAAATACAGAAATACCAAATGCAGATCATTCCCGCAGCGGTGTGTATCTCCGGCTGATCAATGTGAGCAGCAATGTGGTTTTGAATCCGGAAACCATTCTGTTTCGAGGCAGCCCCGAAATAGCGAGAGCGTATGGATTAGAACTTCATAATCGATGGGATATGGAATTTAACACAGAAGTTTTACCCGGATGGGATAACTACAGCAAAAAAGAGACAATTTCAAAGGGAGATTATTTTTGGTCTTACCGGATGAGGCTGCCTGACACATGGGAAGATGTCATGATCCTTGCAGTGCCGATCCTGGGGAGAAACGAAGAATTCTACGGTGTCTGTGGAGTGGAGCTGAATCACGTACATTTTAAATTGGAATACCCTTCCAAAGAAAGCACTTACGGGGCGGTGATTTCTCTGATCGCTCCTATGGAAGAGAATTATTTAAGTGTGAGTAAAGGAATGGTTGGAAATACGGAAGGAACCTGGCTGGATGAAACAGAGAAGCTTCTTGTTGAAGAAAGAAAAGGGTACTGTGTTTACCATGGGCAAAAGGAAGATTACTATGGAATCAGTAAACCTGTAGAATTTCAGATGCAGGGAAGCGATAACTGGGTGACAACAGTTCTGATACCTGAGGAAGAATGTGACCGGCGTATCTTGAGAAACCGTTTCTATATCATGATAGGGGTTGGTTCTTTTATCCTGTTGATGTATCTGTTTGCCATGTATTTGTCGAGACGTTTTGTCCGCCCCATATTAAAAAGCTTCCAGGAGGTACAGGAAGGGATAGAATTGGAAAACTGGCACTCAAATATTAAAGAACTGGAAGACCTATATCGATATATCAGCGAAAAAGATAAAGCCATTTCTGTGAATGACCTTCCGCCGCAGATCGAAGAGCTATTAAAGCAATTTGCAGAAAATATAAAAGAATTAACAAGAGCCGAGTATAATGTCTTTCATTATTATATGGATGGATATGAACTTGCACAGATTCCGGAAATTGCCTGTGTCAGCATGAGTACCATAAAGAAGCACAATGGAAATATTTACCGCAAATTGGGAATCTCATCGAACGATGAATTGATGATGTATATCGATCTTTTCCGCAGATGCGGCTGTCTGGAACGACTGGAACGGAAAGATGACAAATAAATAGGAAATTAGGAAAAAAGCACAAAAGATCCAGGTATCTTTTGTGCTTTTTGCATGGTATACCAGGTCTACTTTTTGCTTTTCCCGGGAAAAAGTAGACCTGGTTCCATAGAACGGGAGTTTTTCATATGGTACTGTAAGGGTACAAGACATAAAGAGACGAAAGGAGGTTAGCGGGAGTTTTTCGGAGAGGTCATTGAACAGACAGGTTTAAAAGAAAAAATATCATCAGGAAAGTGAGGAATTGCAAATGAAGAAATACGACATTTTAGGAGAAAATTTACCTGTTGTGGTATGCGAATTAGCAGCAGGGGAATCCATGATCACAGAAAGCGGAAGCATGAGCTGGATGAGTCCGAATATGAAAATGGAGACAGTTTCCGGAGGCGGTGTCAAGAAAATATTTGGCAGGCTTGTATCCGGAGATTCCATGTTTCAAAACAGATTTACGGCAGAAGGGATGGATGGCATGGTTGCATTTGCATCCAGCTTTCCGGGAGAGATCAAAGCGCTGGATATCCGGCCCGGGAAATCCATGATTGTGCAAAAGAGCGCATTTCTGGCTTCTGAAGAAGGTGTGGAACTATCTATGTATTTTCAGAAAAAACTGGGAAAGGGAATGTTTGGCGGAGAAGGCTTCATTATGCAGAAGTTAAGCGGAAACGGAACTGCATTTATTGAGATTGACGGCAGTGCGATGGAATATGATCTGGACGTTGGAGAGAAGCTTCTTGTCAGCACAGGTTATCTTGCGGCAATGGAAGAAAGCTGTACGATGGATGTGGAAGCCGTAAAAGGGGCAAAAAATATGCTGCTTGGAGGAGAAGGCGTTTTTAATACGGTTGTCAGGGGACCGGGAAAGGTTATTTTACAGACGATGCCAATAAGTAAAGTTGCAGTGCTGCTGGTGCCTTTTTTTCCGGATAAAAAATAAAGATACAGAAAGGGAAAAATTATGAAGAGAAAAAGTAGTATTATAGTTGCGATTTCCCTTTGCCTGGTGAGCCTGTTACTTACAGCAGGATGCGGAGGGAGCTCAGAAAAAAGCCCATACGAAGGGAAATGGGTAGCTGTTTCGGCACAAATGATGGGAATGTCCGTAGGAGTGGAAGAAAGCTTGGGAGGCGCATTTGAATTTGAGGCAAAAGGCGGCGGAAAAGCAAACGTTCTCATTGGAGAGGAAACAGGGAGCGGAAAATGGTCAGTGGAAGATGATGAATTTACATTAACCATTGAAGGAGAAGACATGGTCGGAGTTCTTGGAGAAAATACAATTTCTTTTGACAATATGCTGGGGATGGGCGCAAAAATCATTTTTGCAAAAGAAGGAACAGATGCCATGAATCCGGAATTGTATCTGACAGATGAAGAGCGTGCGGTAGTGGGCGAGTGGATGTCTGAGAGTGTGGAAGAACTTCTGGGAGACGGTCCCCAGACCTCTATGGAAGGTGTCGCTGATATTCATGATGCATTGCGGCTTGATTTTAAAAATGACCGAAGTGTGAAAGTTTCCTACAAAGGGCAGGAAACAGGTACCTTTCCATGGTCTGTAGCCTTGGGTTACTGTATGATCGATACGGAAAAGCCGTCTCTTACAGTGACGATCAATGAGGACGGGACTTTGGATGTGGACTATAGTGACGAGGAGGACTATTATACCTTCCATTGCATAAAAAACAGCACAGAATCAAAGTAGGGATATAAAGAAATACGGAATCTGAGAGGAGGAAAGATTCGATGAAGAAGAAAAAATGGTATATGGTATCTATGATGGCGTGTATGCTGTTGATGCTTCCTTTTGGCCAGAAACAGGCGGCAGCAGAAACGAAAGAAGTGTCTGCAGAAGAGAAATTTCAAAACCGTAAACAGGTAGATCTGGGACTTTTTCAAGTGTATTATCCGGAAGCCTGGAAGTATGATGAAGAAAATATTTATAAGGAAGAGAATTATGCGAACGTGCTGTTTTTTGACGGAGAAACACGGGACGATTCTATGTACGAAGTAATTATTTCTGCGGAAAGTGAAACGGCCTATAGTTATCGGAGAAGTCTGGATGCATATGGGGTGGAATTAAAAGCTTATGCAGATGGAACTATGGAAAAATCAGTCATAGGAAATGCAGAGTATACGCTGATTCCAAAGAATGATTCAGGAAGCTATTTTTATCTGTACCGGCATGAACCATCCGGCATATCCTATACGGTTCACATCAATGACGGACAGGAAGATGACAAAGTGAAAGAATTACTGGAGGGAGTTGTTCTGGAATTAAATGACGAAGGAAAAAAGGATGCGCCGTGGCCATGGGAAGGCGAGGCATTCCAGCCGGTATTGAAGGAGCAAATGGCAGGTACGTATACGATTAATCCGGAATATATTCCTTTTGAAGTCCCTCAGGGAATTATGAAGATTATGGATCATAAATTTTACAAACAGGGAAATCAGGTATTTCATTTGATAGAAGATAAACTGGATACCTATGAATACACGGAAACCGGACTTAAATTTGTTTCAACCATGGATTTGGAAGACGACTATGAATACATATCAGCAGACGAAACGGGAATGTTCTACCTTTCCCAGGGGATTTTTGAAGTGATTGGAGTGAAAGAGGGAAAACAGGCGCTCCAGACAACGATCAAAGGCAATCTGGCCATGCATCCTTCCGGTGAATGGGGAATCAGCTTCTGGGTGAACAGTGATACTCAGAAAATAACAAATCAAGATGGAAATCTGACATCCGTTCCATGGATTTTAACAGGTTTAAATGATGACGCTGCACGACAGGGACCGTTTTCCATGTTGGATGATGTGGAAATATCCAGTCAGCATATTCTGGTAGCAGGAAAGATTGCATCAGAAGACAGTAATACGAAGATCATTGTATATGATTATGACGGGAATCAGCTTCTGGAATTAGGAGGAACAGAAATCAGCGATCCGGATAATTTGGGTTATATTACCGGAATGGCAGAAACGGAAAATGGATTTGTAGCGATAGACGGAAATATGAGATGTATACAGCTTTGGAACAAAGAAGGAGTACACGTTGGTGCCATCGGGGCAAAGGATATATTTGGCACCGATTATCCGTGGCTGGAGGATATGCAGCTTTTGGATGACGGGTCTATATTAATTCTGGCAACACAGGAAAGGGTAGATGAATCAGCCAATGAGCTTATGTTTTTCAGACTGACAGGCTTCTAAGATGACAGGGGGAAAGCCATGGTATTTATGGAAAAAATATCATGGCTTTTTTTGCGTGGATGCAAATTAGAGGGGCTTGTTTTTTCTTGACAAAGAGACAGGATACTGTTAAAATGAACTTTGTTCAAATTAAGGAATAAAGCCTGTTTCAGGAAGCCTGAACAAAGCTTTGGGATCTTACCATTAAGAGACGACTTTTACAGAAAGGACAATACAGAATGAAAAAATTATGGAACATTGCCTTTGGATATTTTCTGGCAGCTATGGCAGGGGGAGTTTTTTACAGGGAGTTTACCAAATATTGGGGCTATACAGGAGAAACGGCTCTTGCCTATATCCATGTGCATTTCATGGTACTGGGAACCTTCGCCTTCCTTTTGCTGGGTGTGATTGCAAAAGTTACAAATTTGACCGGTCAGAAAGGATTTCCTGTTTTTGTGAAACTGTATAATATCATTTTGCCACTTATGATGGCTGTGATGATTTGGAGAGGAGTTCTCCAGACTCTCGGAACTGAGCTTTCCAGAGGAATGGATGCAGCAATTTCCGGAATGGCGGGACTGACCCATATTGCAATGGCTGGAGTATGGATTTACTTATTTACGATTTTGAAAAAAGCAGAATAAAGAATACAACAGAGGACAAAAGCAACGTCCTCTGTTTTTTTTAATATTTTCACGGATAGAGGTATTTTGTTAAGCCACTGTCAGAATTTTGTGTTACAATGGATAACAGGAATGTTACAATGATTATGAGGAGGGATAATATGTGGATTATTTATGCGTTTGGTTCTGCGTTGTTTGCAGGAATCACCTCTGTTTTGGCAAAGTGCGGAATTAAAAGGACAGACTCTACAGTTGCAACTGCGCTGCGGACCATCATTGTGCTGATTTTTTCGTGGGTGATGGTTTTTATAGCCGGTTCTCAGCCACAGATCGGCTCTATTGCAGGACAAACATGGGTTTTCCTGATTTTGTCAGGAATTTCCACAGGAGCATCCTGGCTTTGTTATTTTAAAGCCTTGCAGCTTGGGGATATCAATAAGGTCGTCCCCATTGATAAATCAAGTGTGGTTTTAACAATTCTCTTGGCGTTTCTGTTTCTGCACGAGAAAATTGATCTTCCTAAAGGAATAGGAGTTATTTTGATCGGAGTGGGAACGTTTCTGATGATTGAAAAAAAGAAAACGTCAGCAGAAGGACAGAAGAGAGGCGGCTCGTGGTTCTTTTATGCAGTAGGCTCTGCGGTTTTTGCAAGTCTTACTTCTATTTTCGGAAAAGTGGGAATCAGTAATGTGGAGTCCAATCTGGGAACTGCAATACGTACAGGAGTGGTTCTTGTGATGGCGTGGGCTATGGTGTATATCACCGGAAAACAAAAGACAGTAAAAAATATTTCCGCTAAGGAACTCGGTTTTATTTCTCTGTCCGGACTTGCAACAGGAGCATCCTGGTTATGCTATTACAGAGCATTACAGGATGGGCCTGCAAGTGTCGTTGTTCCAATCGATAAGTTAAGTATCCTGGTAACGGTTTTATTTTCTTATCTTGTCTTTGGAGAGCGCCTGTCAAAGAAGGCAGGGACAGGACTGGCGGCAATAGTGGCCGGCACTCTGATTATGGTAATTTCATGATGTAACTTTTTGATGATATTTTTCATGAGAATGGATACATAGCCAAAGCTTTGGCAGAGAGAATGACATGAGGTGAAGATATGGGATTGTTTAAAAAGAAACACGCTGTGCTGACATATGACCGGGAAAATAAAAAACCGGTAATTAAATCAAGTATCTGCACCGGAGAGGCAGTTGCAGGATTTCGGGATATTCACACAGGTAAGATAGAGGAAATCATGCTGGTGAATTGTCCTGCAGACCTTGAAAGATTCAGGGAAATGTATGGGATAGAGGGGGAAATAGAGAAGGTGTATTAGAGCATGTTTCTGTGCCCTTGAAAAAATAAAACAGTGCTGTCTTAGCCAAAAGGCTGACAGAGAATGAAGAATGAATGGGGAAGGGATATGAAATATGTAGCACATATTAATGAACAGGGAGAGCAGACTTTAAAGAAGCATTTAGAAGGAACAGCAGAATTAGCGAAAGAGTTTGCAGTAAAATTTGGAAAAGGGGACTGGGGATATTGCAGCGGAATGCTGCATGACATAGGAAAATATTCTCTGGAATTCCAGAAAAAAATTAAGGAAAACGGAAATCAGAGGGTAGACCATTCCACTGCCGGAGCGCAGGTTTGTATGGATAAAGGAGGGCTGTATGGATTTCTTGGCTATTGTATTGCCGGCCATCATGCAGGACTGCCGGATACAGGTGTTCCTGATCACAGTGGTGATTCTACCTTGATGGGAAGGAAAAAGAAAAAAATACCGGATTATCATGCTTACAAACAGGAAATTGAAATCCCGAAAATAGTAACAGAGCCATTTGATCCTAAAAAAGTAAAGAGTAGAGATTTTTCTTTGAGTGTATTTATCAGGATGTTGTATTCCTGCCTGGTAGATGCTGATTATTTGGATACGGAAGCATTTATGAGCAATGGAAACATAGTAAGAGACTCGGGGGAAAGTCTGGAGATTTTATTAAAAAAGCTGGAAGACTATATATC
>DXXQ01000087.1 GCA_019416265.1 Clostridiales bacterium
GCCACTCACCTCCACGTGTTCTGTAGTATGTCAGTCTTATAAAAATAGTATCAGAAGGAAACTAAAATAGAAAGCGAAAACCAGTGCAACTGTTTCATGACGCATTGGTGTCTTTCGCAGAAAGACGGGTTATATAAATGAGAAAAGTTATTTTACAGCCAACATCAAATAAGATAGCGTATGAACATTATGTGGATACTATTGAACATGCTGTTCCTATCGAAACGTTAAAGAGACATGTTGACGATGGAATATATGAGAAAATAGCAGCTCAGTATCCAAACGGATATGCATATATCTGGGGAGTTATGAATGGAGTAAAAGACGTTAATAAGAAAAAGTGGGAAAAAATAGCTCGGGGAGATATTACTCTTTTTTCGAAAAAAGGAGGAATTTTTGCCAGTGCAGTGACAACTTTGACATTACATAATAAAAAACTGGCACAGGAGCTGTGGGGCGTAGATAAGAAGGGAAATACCTGGGAAAATATATATTTACTTGAGGATATAAAAAATATAAGTATTCCATACAAAAAGCTAAATAAGATCTTAGGGTATAAAGAAAATAATGTTATTCAGGGATTTAGTGTTTTGGATGATAAACAAAGTGAAAAACTGAATATGGAATATGACTTGTTTAGTAAAGAAACCTGTGAAGAACTTTCAGAACGCGAATACATAGAGTGTATTTTTAAATGGGATGACGGAGAGGCTCTGGATATAGAAAAACAGAGCTTCAGGAGGAGAGAACAGGATTTTTTACGAAATTATCTGTTTAAAGGAAAAAGTTCCTGTGTTTGCGGGATTTGCGGAAGGACGCTGCCTGTCAGTATGATGATAACTTCACATATTAAAAAAAGAAGCGAGTGCAGCAGACAGGAAAAACTGGATTATAAGAATATTGTAATGCCGATGTGTAAATTTGGATGTGATGATTTGTATGAAAAAGGTTATATTTATGTTGATGGCGGAATTGTAAAAATAAACAGAGAAAAATGGTGCACAGATGATTTAAAGACAGAACTGCAAAAAATAAACGGCAGAGTATGCGAGTATTATAATGAAAATACGAAAGCTTATTTTGAGGCTCACAGAAAAATGTTTGGAGTATAATATGAATAATAATATAAAACCAACATTACGGGGAATGGAGGATGAAAGTTGGAACAGAAGATGATAGAAGAAATAATAAAATTCAGAGATGACCGTGATTGGAAACAATTTCACAATCCTAAAGATCTGGCAATATCGATTTCTTTGGAGGCAGCGGAATTACTTGAAGTTTTTCAATGGAGCGGAAGCGATGTCTCCAGTGAGGGAAAAATAGAAAAAATAAAAGAAGAGCTTGCGGATATTGTGAATTATTGTGTGTTAATGGCAGATATATGCAATCTTAATATAGATGAAATAGTTCTTGAAAAAATAAAAAAGAATAATGAAAAATATCCGGTAGAGAAAGCGTATGGGAGAAAGGAAAAGTATACGGAATTGTAGTAATTGCGATTTTTACAGAAAAATATCTTTTGGATGTTGACTCTGACGTTATGTCATAGTTTATACTATGCCTACCACAGAGAAAGAGGTGAGTGCAATGATGACAGTACATGAGGTAAGTAAAATATCGGGAGTAAGTATACGTGCTCTTCACCACTATGATAAAATAGGACTTCTGCCGGCCACAGAAGTCACCAATGCCGGATATCGGCTGTATGATGAAACAGCATTAGAACGGCTGCAGCATATTTTACTTTTTAAAGAACTGGAATTTTCCCTGAAAGAGATTAAAGCTATTCTGGACAGTCCGGATTTTGACCGGAATAAAGCATTGGAGCAGCAGATACAACTGCTTAAGCTTCGCAGGGAACATTTACAGAAGCTGATAGATCTCGCCTGTGGAATAAAAGCGATTGGAGTAAAGCATATGAATTTTGAAGCATTTGACACAAGAAAAATGGATGAATACGCAAAACAGGCAAAAGAATCCTGGGGCAAAACAGAGGCATATCAGGAATATGAACAGAAATCAAAGGGGAGAAGCAGAGAGGATAATCAGATGCTTAATGTAAAAATGATGGAAATTTTTTCAGAATTCGGAAAAATAAAAGATCAGAAACCTGACAGCGAAAAAGCGTTAGAGCTGGTAAAAGAGCTGCAGGATTTCATTACAGAGCATTTTTATACCTGTACAAACGAGATTCTGCGAGGACTTGGCTCCATGTATTCAGGAAGTGAAGAATTTACCGTTAATATTGATAAAGCAGGAGGAGACGGAACTGCTGAATTTGCGGATCAGGCGATACAGGCGTATTGTAATAAGAACTAAGTAATAGAAAATTTATCAGGTTAAGATTATGACGTAAAACAGACAGGCAGGCTTTCGGGCCTGCCTGTTTTTGGATCCGGATAGTCGATATGATATTGGTACAGGATTTTTTGTTGAAAGAATGAGTCAGAAAAGGTATAATTTTGATAATATATCTGGAAAACAGCTGTGTTATGAGGCTGAAGAAACAAGAGGCAGGAAATTATGGCAGGATATTTGATCAAAGATACAACAAAAGAAGAAAGACAGAAGATTGTTGCGGAATCTCTTGGGAATATAACGGCAAACTGCGACGGCTGTATGGCCGGACTGGCAGAAATGTACCAGGAGTACATAGATGGAAAAAAGGAAATTCGTGAGATCAATATGGAATTTAATTCCCGTTATATTAAGGGAGATATGGAGAAAGAAAACGGCAGAAGCTGTGTAATGCAGGAGGGGTTATGAATATACAGATTTTTGGAAGTAAGAAGGATTTTGATACAAAAAAGCAGAACGGTATTTTAAGGAGCGTGGGATCAGGGCACAGTTTATCGATATGAAGGAAAAGGGTATGAGCAAGGGGGAATTTAACTCTGTTTGTCAGGCAGTCGGCGGATACCGGAAACTGATTGATCAAAATTGTAAGGATAAGGATCTTCTTGCATTGATTACCTATATTGCTGAAGAGGATAAAGTTGAAAAGATTCTGGAAAATCAAAAGATTATCAAAATTCCTGTTGTTCGTAATGGGAAGCAGGCAACGGTAGGGTATCAGCCGGATATTTGGAAGGGATGGAAATAAATGAAGCCGAGATCAGAAAAGAGTATGGAGCTTTATCATTTGATGATGAAACGCGGATACCCGGAAGTATTTTGTGATGAGGTGACAAAAAACTTAAATACAGACTGGACAGCACAGAGGATGATCGGATATCTGTCACATTATCAAAAACTGCGTCTGGAGGATATCGCAGATGAGGTTCTGGCAATTTTAAATGATCGGAATCGTATTATGGACAAAAAAGCTACAGAAGAAGCAAACATCAGATGGAATGAGATAATGCGAAACAGATTTTTACATGAGGAGATTGAATGATGGGACATTTTTATTTTGTTCGCCACGGACAGACTGTGTGGAATGTTGAAAATAAAATTTGCGGGACTACCGACAGTCCCCTTACAGAATATGGACGGGAACAGGCCAGGGAAACCGGGCGCAGGATTATTGCAGAGGGAATTAAGGCGGATGAAATATTGTACTCACCTCTTAGTCGGGCTGCAGATACAGCCCGGCTAATTTCCGAAATGACGGGAATCCCATGCAGAGTGGAACCAAGATTAATTGAGCAGAACTTTGGCAAATGGGAGTCTACGCCCCGTGACGGACTGGACTTTAAGAAAGCCAAGGAATATTTTGCCTGCAGCCATGAGGGTGGGGAATCTACGCTTCGCCTGGCACAGAGAATCTATAATCTGCTCGATGATATTAAGGCAGAATCCGATCAAAAAACTTACATTCTGGTTGCACATAACGGAATCGCCAGAGTGGTACAGTCATACTTCACAGACATGACCAACGAAGAATATGCTGCATGGGGAGTGAAGAATTGTGATGTGATTCGGTATGATTTTCAGAGATAGAATAATATTTATTGCTTTGTACATTAGAATGGAAACATAAGAAAAGAGCTTTAAAGTGTATTACAATGAAACGTAAGGCATAGGACGCTGCTGAAAAGCAGAGTCAGGAATTTTTGAGCTCATAAAATAAAGGATAAAATTATGGATCAGGATAAAATTATGGATCAGGATAAAATAATTCAATTACAGGAAGGCTTAATCAATGCTTTTATAAATCATAGTAATACGTCAAATTTGGCATATAAGCCACAGTTTGTATCGAACAATTATAAAGAGGGACGTAAAGTTATTTCAGCTATTGAAGATGAGCTATTGTCATGTGAAGAATTTGCAATAAGTGTTGCATTTATTACTATGGGTGGAATCACACCACTCCTTCAGACACTAAGAGAATTAGAGTATCGAGGCATACCAGGAAAAATTCTTACAACAGATTATCTCACCTTCAGCGATCCTAAAGCACTCCGTATTCTGGCTGATTTTAAAAATATTCAACTGAAAATGTATGTGACAGAGAATGCAAAAGAAGGATTTCACACGAAGGGGTATCTTTTTAGGAAAGAGGAGATGTATCGAATTATTGTTGGAAGCTCTAATATGACTCTTAGTGCTCTTACGATAAATCAGGAGTGGAATACAAAAATTGTTTCTACAGAACAAGGAGAATATACACAGAATATTGTAGCTGAATTCGAACAGTTATGGAATGCGCAGCAGTCATTATCCTTTGAACAGTTTATTGAAGCATATACGGATGTATATACAAAGAATAAAATTATTTGGCGTCAAAAGGAAATAGCGAAACAAGCGGAAGTTACCTATCTGGATGCATATCGTTTGCAGCCGAACTCCATGCAGGTTGGTTTTATAACAAATTTGCGAAAGATCTATGAGGCTGGTGAGGATAAAGCGTTATTAATTTCTGCAACAGGTACAGGAAAAACTTATGCTTCTGCATTTGCCGCTAGAGAATTAGGGTTTAAACATGTACTTTTTTTGGTACATCGTAATCAGATTGCAAAACAGGCATTAAAATCATATCAGAAAGTCTTTGATTGCAAAGTTTCAATGGGAATGGTTACAGGAAAGTACCAGGACTATGATGCGGACTTTGTGTTTGCAACAGTCCAGACATTAAGCAAGGAGGACACGCTTAAAAAGTATGGAAAAGATCATTGGGATTTGATTATTATCGATGAAGCTCATCATAGTGCGGCAGAGAGCTATAAGAAAATCATGGATTATTTTACCCCTAAATTATGGTTGGGAATGACTGCAACTCCTGATAAGCGCGATGATAATCTGGAAGGAAGAAATATTTATGAGATTTTTAATCATCAGATAGCATATGAAATTCGCTTGCAAGATGCAATGGAAGAGGATTTATTATGCCCGTTTCATTATTTTGGTATTACAGACTTGGATGTTGTTGCAGATGCAGGTAAATCACCTGAAGATAAGGTTGGGAATTTCAAGCATTTGACATCGGATGAACGTGTATATCATGTAATGCAGCAAGCAAATTTTTTTGGATATAGTGGAGAAAGAGTCAAAGGCTTGATTTTTTGCAGTCGAATTGACGAGGCAAGAGAACTGTCAGCTAAGTTTAATGAAAGAGGTTGGAGAACTCTGGTGTTAAGCGGAAGCGACTCGGAAGCGGTAAGAGCAGCGGCCATTGAGCGGCTAGCAGGTGATGAAGCAGAAAATCCATTAGATTATATCATTTCTGTTGATATTTTTTCGGAGGGTGTGGATGTTCCGGAAATTAATCAGGTAATTATGCTTCGACCAACCGAATCTCCGATTATTTTTATACAGCAATTAGGACGGGGACTTCGTAAAGCCTATGACAAAGAATATGTGGTTGTAATTGATTTTATTGGGAATTATCGTAACAACTTTATGATTCCAATTGCACTTTCCGGAGACAGAAGTTACAACAAAGACAATATCCGGCGTTTTGTAACAGAAGGTGGCCGGATTATTCCAGGGGCAAGTACAATTCATTTTGATGAAATATCTCGAAAGAGAATATTTCAAGCAATCGATAATGCGAATTTTAGTGATATTAAACTAATTCGTGAGAATTATATTAATTTGAAAAATAAGTTGGGACATATTCCGGCGCTTGCAGATTTTGACAAATATGGGGAAATGGATGTACTGAGAATTTTTGACAATAATAGCCTGGGATCTTATTATAAGTTTCTTGTGAAATATGAAAAAGAATATACAATTCGATTATCGAAAGATGAAGAAACTGTAATAGAGTTTGTTTCCAAAAAGCTGGCTAGTGGAAAGCGTATTCATGAACTGGAAATGTTAAAACGGTTACTTACGCACCAACATGGAATCATGGCTCTGTTAAAAAAATCACTGTACAATAATTACAATTGCTCTATGGATGATAATTGTGCAGAAAGTGTTATAAATATGATGACCAATGAATTTCCTACCAGTACAGGTAAGAAATCATATACCCAATGCGTATTCTTGGAGAAAGAAGGGGCAGATTATAGGGTGTCAAAATCATTTGGAGAAATGTTGAAGAATGAAGAATTCTATAAGATTTTGGAAGAAATCGTGGAATTTGGAATCTCCCGCTATAAAGAAAATTACAGCAGGCGTTATCAAGACACAGATCTGGTTTTGTATCAGAAATATACATACGAAGATGCTTGTCGTTTATTAAAGTGGGAGCATAATGAGGTACCATTGAATATTAGTGGTTATAAATATGATAAAAAAACAAAGACATTTCCAGTGTTTATTAACTATGATAAACAAGAAGATATCAGTGATACAACAAAATACGAAGATCATTTTACGAGTTATAACCGTTTGATTGCAATATCGAAAAGCGGACGTAGTATTGAGTCAGAGGATGTACAGAATTTTTTAAAGGCAAAAGAACGAGGAATAGATGTACAACTCTTTGTTAGAAAAAATAAAGACGATAAAATTTCAAAAGAATTCTATTATCTTGGAAGAATGATGCCAACTGGAGTGGCTAAAGAATTTGTAATGCCAAATACTAATAAAACAGCAGTAGAAATTGAATGGGCATTAGATACTCCGGTGAGAGAAGATATTTACAAATATATTGTAAATGGATAATAGAACGAATGAGGAGCTTCCTGTATAATTCAAGTATAGGGAATTCCGAGAAAGAAGGTTGAGAAAAAAATACCTCAGAGTAAAATAAGATTACTGACTTTGCCGGTTAGTAAAAATCTTATTGAACAGAGAGGTATCTGAAATGAATTATAACACACAGAACGCAAAAATTGCATCCATTACTGAAAAAACTTTGATTGTTGGTATTGATGTCGGAAGCGAAACTCATTACGCCAGGGCTTTTGACTGGAGAAATTATGAGTATAGCAAAAAGCCGCTGGAGTTCAGTAACACGGAATCCGGATTCCTGACTTTGAAAGCGTGGATGGAAGATATCGCAGAAAAACATGGCAAAACTGCTGTGATTCCCGGAATGGAGCCGACCGGTCATTACTGGTTTGCGTTAGGGAAATTCCTGCAGGACAGCGGAATGAAGCCGGTACATGTGAATCCCCATCATGTCAAGAAATCGAAGGAACTGGACGACAACAACCCCAACAAGAATGACCGCAAAGATCCCAAAACAATTGCGGCACTGGTCAATGAGGGACGTTTTTCCTATCCATATATACCCACCGGCATTTATGCAGAGATCAGGAGCCTTTCGAACCTGCGTTTCCAGACGCAGGAAGAACTCACAAGGATCAAGAATCGGATTGCAAGATGGTTTTCCATCTACTTCCCGGAATATAAAGATGTCTACGTGGATTTGAAAGCGGTCAGCGGAAGAATGGTGTTGAAGGCAGCTCCGCTGCCGGAGGATATCGTAAAGCTTGGGGCAGAAGGTGTGAACCAGATCTGGAGAAATGCGAAGCTGAGAGGCGCTGGAATGAAGAGGGCAAAGACCCTGGTATCCGTTGCAGAGCATAGCATTGGGAGTAAGGAAGCGCCGGAAGCAGCGAGAATCGAATTAAAAAATCTGCTGAATGACATGGATGTATATGCAGCAAGGCTGGAGGAACTGCTCCGGAGTATAGAAGAAAAACTAAAGGAGATCCCATATATTGATAAGCTGATGGCAATCAAAGGGATCGGATTGGTTACAGTCAGTGGTTTTATTGCAGAAGTTGGGGACATTGGACGTTTTGATAATCCCAAACAACTGCAGAAACTGGCGGGATATGCGATCGTGGCGAATGATTCCGGTAAGCATAACGGAGAAAGTCGGATCAGCTACCGCGGGCGAAAGCGCCTGAGATATGTGCTGTATGAGGCAGCGATATCGCTGATTGGAAAGAATGCGGAGTTCCGGGAAATACATGAGTATTATCGGGGCCGAAAGGAAAATCCGCTGAAAAAGATGCAGTCAGTGGTAGCGATAGCCTGCAAGGTTATAAGGGTATTCTACGCGATCCTCACAAAAGGTGTAGATTATGATGCGGAGAAACTGATAGGAGATATCAGAAGACCGCAGATGCAGGCAGCATAACAACCAGAGACAAAACAGGTAATGTTCCTGCTACAGTTGAATTGAGCCTTTAGAAAACAAATCTGAGAGTTGAATTCAGCTGTAGCAGGAAAGCTGAAAGGTATGAGGAACAGGCCGGAAAAACGTCCACCGCAAGGTGCTGGTTTGTGGAGCATACAGAATAGGTTAGTAAAACTTAAGACAAAGAATGAGCCAGTAGTCGGCAGGAATATTTTCCATAGGGCAAGACCCTGACAAGGAGCTAAGCTGACACCCTGGTTATGGACAGGCGGGACGAAGGAAGTTAGGACCCTGCAGAAATGCGGGAGATCCTGGTAGACACGGGAGGTTCGCTGCCGTAGATGGATGGGTATACACAAGGCCATGTAAAACAGAAAACCAAGACGTTTTACTTCGTGTACCCAAAACCAGCTATTTTCGTACCAGATACAGAGAAATGCCCATACCAATGGCTCTTTCTTCTGAGATATTTATTGATAGTATATCGAAAAAACCTTGATTTTCAAGGAAAAAAGACTTGACTTAATAGGGAGGCAAAATGAAAACAATTAGAGTAGTGGCAGCAATTATTATTGAAAATGGAAAAGTATTTGCAACTCAACGTGGATATGGGGAATTCAAAGATGGTTGGGAATTTCCAGGAGGTAAAATTGATGCAGGAGAGACTTCTGAAGAAGCCTTAATTAGAGAAATCAGAGAAGAGCTTGATACGGAAGTTGAAATAATAGAATTATTAGATACGGTAGAATATAATTATCCAAATTTCCATTTGTCGATGGAGTGCTTTATCTGTAAGGTAAAAACTGGTGATTTGGTATTGAAGGAGCATGAGGCAGCTGCATGGCTGACAAAAGAAACTTTATGTAGTGTAGAGTGGTTACCGGCAGATAAGGGACTGATTGGAAAAATAAAAAAATACTTGAAGGAAATGCAGAATTAAAGGTAAGGTATCTGACAATGTGGCATCCCTATTCGACAAGTGAGGAACTGGAGATGTTGTATTAGTTCATAAGTAGGATGGTAGTGTAAAAAAGTTTGTGTTTCTGGTAAAAAATGACTCCTTTTTGGTAAGAATTCAGATATGACAATTCTTATCGAAAAGGAGTATTTTTATGGCAGTTGCAAAGGAACAAATTCGACAGATTATCTCAGAAAACAAC
>DXXQ01000088.1 GCA_019416265.1 Clostridiales bacterium
CTGTAGTTACGTACGCAAACATGCGTGGAATAAGATCTGTTGACCGTATTGTGGAATTATGCGAAAGAGACCTTGCGTTTATCTGGCTTACCAAAGGACAGAAACCAAGGCGGGATGCATTTTATGAATTCAAGAATAAAAAACTAACCGCTGATGTATTGGATGAACTGAACTATCAGTTTCTTCGTCGTCTGCAAAAAGAAGGATTCCTTACCTTAAAGTCTCTTTTTATTGATGGAACAAAAATAGAAGCCAATGCAAACCGCTATACGTTTGTATGGAGAGGAACACTTAACTACCATCTTGCAGGATTATTAGACACCATTGATTCGTTGTATCAGCAGTATAATGTTCTGATTGATAAAAATGAATATGGCATCAAATATAAGATTCCCCGTGCTCATATGTTTGTGATCGAAGGAATGGAGAAAGTAAGGGATATCATTGAAAAGAACCGGAAACGAAAACTGACAAAACATAAAAAGTTATCCAATAATACAATCATCGAGATTGACAACAGTTCTCCGTTAGATATTCTGAAACTCCAGAAAAATCTGATCCAGATTGCGGAACAGGAACACATTACGTTTGTTTATGGAAAAGGAAAGAAAAAACCGGAGATCCAGCAGCTGTATGAAGAACTGGAAAGCTGCGGTGAACGTCTCATGGGATATAAAGAGTGTTTTGAGATCATGGGAAAGGACCGGAACAGTTATTCCAAAACAGATTTAGAAGCCACATTTATGAGAATGAAGGAAGACCACATGCGGAATGGACAATTGAAAGCAGCATATAATGTTCAGATAGCAGTGGAGAACTATTTTATTGTTCAGGCTTATGTAAGTAATGACCGCACAGACTATAACACCCTGATCCCGGTCTTGGAGAAACATAAAAATGCATTTGGAGATATCCTGGAAGAAGTTACGGCAGACAGTGGCTATTGCAGCGAGAAAAATCTTCTGTATTTAAAAAATAACAAAATATCCAGTTACATCAAACTGCAGGATCATGAAAAACGGAAAACACGTGCTTATAAAGAAGATATCGGAAAGTATTACAACATGAAAACGCAGATGTTCGAGGATGAACTCTATTATGTCTGCCATGACGGAAGAGAACTTCATCATATCGGAACAGAAACAAAACAACAGGCTGATTATACACAGACTTATGAAGTGTATGGATGTGCTGATTGCAGCGGCTGCGAACATAAAGCGAAATGTCTTTATAAGTATAATGCAGAAAAAGATACTGACAAAAATAAGATCATGAAGATCAATGAGCAGTGGGAAACCCTGAAAGAAGAATCCCATGGAAACATCCAAAGTGAGAAAGGGATTTTAAACCGTCAGATCCGTTCCATTCAGACAGAGGGACATTTTGGAGACATCAAAGAAAATGACAGTTTTCGCCGGTTTAATTACCGAACAGCAGAAAAAGTATATAAAGAATTCATGCTGTATGCGATCGGAAGAAATATAAACAAATATCACCGTTTTCTTCATGATAAAATTCAAAAATTTGAAGGGAAAACCGAAGAAAAGACTGCTTAGAAAAAAGAGTGCTTTCGAAAATGCAGTTGAGGGGTCTTTGCGCCCTAAAATACATATAAAAAAGAAAAAATAAGAATCTCCCATAGATGATCAGGTATAAGAAACACTGATTTCTACGGGAGATTCTTATTTTAGGATTTAGAAGCTAAAAAACGGTATTTACCGACAGCCCCATTTTTATGAAAGCAGACATCTTCTTTCTTTTATGAACAATGATCATTTGGAATAATGATAATAGGAAAAGTAATTTTACAAGGGGAGTTTGGCTAAGGAGAAGGAGGAATTTTGCGTGATAAAAATGGGAAATTGTTCAGAATGCTTTGGCGCCCTGTGCCGATACATGGACGAAATATGCAGAGGAAGAAAATCTTGAAAAGCTGTTTACACTGGCAGCCCGGGCTGCAGTGCAGGGGGCAAAAAACACAGAAAAAATCTCTGCGAGAATGGGCCGTACATACAGACGGCCGGGCAGCTCTGTACAGGAAAGACATTATCGTAAAGAGAGGAATAGAACGCTTTATTTCCCCAATATAATGGTTTTAGCCTTAAAAATCCTGTGTTATACTTTGGCTATAAAAAAACACATGATTTTTTCAGGAAAGGATGAGAATATGAGGATTATAAATTTACAGAATGAAAACAGAAGGTTTGTCAAAAGCGTTGAAAATTTCCATGTCCTGGAATATACACAGGATGCCAGCGTGTCCCCGATGAATGCGGTAAATGAATATTTCATGAGCAGGATGAATGTCAGAAGAAGGCAGGTGGTCATTGAGGTAAACAAGAATCACTCTGCAACGATTCAGGCAGGCTCGATGCAGTGGATGGCCGGACATGTGCAGGCAACAACAGGGGTGAAGGGAATCGGTGACTTTTTCGGAAAAGCGATCAAAGGAGCCATGACCAAAGAGTCTGTCGTAAAACCGGAATATACGGGGGAAGGGTATCTTGTTCTTGAACCTACTTATAAATATATTATCCTGGAAGATATGGCAAAATGGGGAACTGCGGGAATGACAATGGAAGACGGACTGTTTCTTGCCTGTGACTCCGGTGTGAGAAGTAAGGTTGTGGCAAGAAAATCCATTTCTTCCGTAGCTTTGGGAGGAGAGGGATTGTTCAATCTCAGTCTTTCAGGAAGCGGAGTGGTGGCTCTGGAATGCAATGTTCCGGAGGAGGAGCTTATAGAGATTGAGCTGGAGAACGACGAATTGAAAATCGACGGAAACCTGGCTGTCTGCTGGTCCTCAAATCTTGATTTCACGGTAGAACGTACCACGAAAACCCTGGTAGGATCCGCAGTCAGCGGAGAAGGTCTTGTGAATGTATATCGGGGAACAGGAAGGGTTCTGATGTGTCCGGTTGCACCGACGAGCTCACTTTATGAAGCTGTCAATACCATAGATGCCAAGGCTGCGGCAAGGGACAGCAATACCTTCGGCCAGTAAAAAAATCCTCCTGTAGAAAACACAGGCAGCAGGAGTTATAGATATATTTTGAGAAATCAGCGGGACTGCCCTAAGGGGCAGTTCTGTTTTTTCGATAAATTTTTCTTTTATTCAAATTTATAATGCCAATTCTTAAAATATATAGTATACTGATAGTGTTACAGGGAATTGTTTTTTTCCCTCTGAAAATAATATTTTTTTAATGAAAAAAATAAAAAACAGGGTGAATCGTACATGAAAAACAAAGAGAGAAAAAAATATATTTTAGTTTTTTTGCTTGCCATAGGAATTATACTTTATATCGGTTTTGTGCTGTCGGATTTTTACGGTGAAATACAGCAGCGGGTATACAACAAGCAGATTGAAACCATGAAGGAACTTTCCATGCAGGGAAGCGCAGTGGTTGAAAAGAAGCTGGAAGGCTATATCAATACCTTATATGGTCTGGCGGAATACCTTCATGAAGAAGAAATTGCAGATGCCTCAAATATCAAGAGGCTGAATGAGTTTCTTACGAAGAAAGAAATCGGTTTTCAGAGAATGGGAATTGCAGATGAGAAGGGAAATGCAAGGATCACCAACGGCCAGACTCTTGATATCAGTGACAGGGAGTATTTTCAGACCTGTATGAAGGAAAAGCGGGGAGCCTCGGAAATCCGGCATTCCGAACTGACTGACAAGCAGATATGTATCATTGCAGTTCCTATACTGAATAATGAAAAAGAATCCATGGGTGTTATTTACGGGGTTGTGGAAACAGATGTTTTCAATATTTATGATAATACGATCCTGGAGGATGAGGAACAGTATATTCAGGTCGTAGATCTGGATGGAAAATATATCTTAAAAGAAGAATCCAGTCTGATCGGAAAAAGAGAGAATATTTTTGACGGGATCAACAGCGTAAAAAGCCAGAAAAGCGCGGAGGAGATTAAGGAACTGATCCAAAACGAAGAACAGGTATATACGGAGATCACAGATGGAGAATCCCATGAGATCGCGTATTTCACCCCTCTGAAGCTGAACGACTGGTGTGTAGTTACTGTAGTTGACTATTCGGAGGTCACAGACGAGGTGAAGTACATTCTGGGCAATGACGCTTATATTATGGTCTTAAAAGTAATCGGAGTGATCTTCCTTCTGTTTCTGATGATCATTTACCATTTCTGGATGGAGCGGAAAAGAATCCGCACACTGAATGAAAAGCTGATACTGGATGAGAGGATCGTACAGATTGCTTCAGAGAAAACAGGTTTTGCGATTTTGAGCTATGAGATTAAATCAAAACAGCTTCGATTTATCAGCAATACACTTCTGGACATGGAATTCCCCAAACAGATAGACAATGCTCCGGTGGAATTTATGAAGTATGTACCGGATGACGAAATGCTGAAAGAGCAGCTTCGAAGAATTTTTATCAGCATGGAACAGGACAGGGGAAAAAGAGAGTTTCCTCTTGCGTTCATGAGAAACGGAGAAATGATTTATCTGAATCTTCAGCTTACAACCATGGAGGGACAGGACGGGGAGGCCCGCAAATGCATCGGTGTGCTGGAAGATGATGCGGAGGAACAGCAGCTTCGGGATAAGGCCGACAGAGATCCTCTGACAGGCCTTTATAACAGGGGAAGGGCGATAGAGGAAATTGAGAAATACCTGGCATCCTCAGAGCTTTCAAAAGGAGTTTCCCATGTATATATGATCCTGGATGTGGATAATTTTAAGACCCTGAACGATACCCTGGGACACCAGATGGGGGATAAGGCACTTCTGGATGTAGCGGAAATTTTAAAGCATCATTTCAGGGAATATGATATTTTATGCCGTCTGGGCGGCGATGAATTCCTGGTATTTATGAAGAATATTCCGGAAAAGGCGGTCTGCCGGAATGTGACCAGTCTCTTAAAGAAGCTGGAACTGACTTATTCAGCGGAAGGAGTGTCCGTGGAGATTACAGCTTCCGCAGGAGTTGCGCTTGTATCAGACTTGACAATGAGCTTCCAGGAAATGTACCGGAGGGCGGATACCGCGCTCTATCAGGTAAAAAAAGATACGAAAAACAGTTTTCATATCTATGAAAAACAGGGACAAACGAATGAATGACTATGAAAAAAATAAACGAAAAAGAAAAGCAGGAAGAATTTTGGTTTGGCCTTCTTAGAAAAGGAGACCTGCAGGAGTTTTGGAGTCCTCAGATTAAGGTACTGTTTCTCTTAAAGGGTTCCGGGCAGATTCATTTCACAAATATGAAAACAGTATATACGGTAAAGGAAGAAGATATTTTCGTTATCAACAGTTTTGAGATGTGGAATCTGGAGCTGGAGGAAAATGCGGCGGCGCTTTCTTTTTCCATATCCTTAAGATTTGCTTCTGCCGTGAATCCGGAGCTTCTGAAATATCCGATCAACTGCCGTTCCTTTCTGTATGGAGAGGAAGAACAGGAATCCTTTGATGCCCTGAGAATCGATTTTGCAAAAGCTTTTAAGGCACAGTACAAAAGCGACAATCAGCCGCCGGCCCATTTTAACAGTAAGGCAGTGGCGCTTCTCGAGGATCTGGTCAGGTACTTTCTTGACAGAAATCAGGTGTCAGCCAGCAGAGGAACCATGGAAGCGCTGAAACCGGCGATCAGCTATATCCAGTCCCATTACAGGGAAAATATCACCCTTGAAAACCTGGTGGAGGAAACATTTCTCAGCAGAACCTACATTTCAAGGAGCTTTACCAAATATTTCGGAATTTCCTTCACGGATTATGTGACCCTCTTGCGGGTTGCCTGCGCAGGAAGAATGCTTCAGGGGAAAAGCACCATTTCAGAGATTGCCTTTGAGAGCGGCTTTCCCAATGTCAATGCCATGATCCAGGCCTTTAAACGTCATTGGGGGATCACGCCTGGAGAATATCGGAAAAAACAAAGATCAAAGGGAAATGCTGACGGGAAAGAAAATGATTTCCATGAAAATGAAACAGGAGGTATGTTTGCCTCTTTGATGAAGTTTGCCGCAAAAACAGTGGAAGCAGAGCCTGCAGTTGTGAATATGAAGGAAATCTGCGTGGAACCGGGCGGCAGAAAACAGAGAGTGACTCCTCACTGGAAGAGGATACTCAACGCCGGCTATGCCAGAAGCGTGGTTGACGGGACAGTACAGCGGGAGATCCGTTATCTGAAAGAAAAGGTGGGATTTGAGTATATCCGTCTGAAGGGGATACTGGATGATGACATGTGCCTTTTGAGAAGGGATATGAACGGGAAGATTATTGTAAATTATGCTTATATTGACGAGACGCTGGACTTTATTCTTTCCGTGGGGGCGAAGCCCATGGTGGAGCTTGGCTGTATGCCCGGACTGCTTGCGCAAAATCCGACCCTTTCCTCCATGCGGAGAGGAATCTATGGCGTTCCGTCTGATATAGAGAAATGGAAGGAATTGATCGGCGGGCTGATGGAGCATCTGGTGAGCCGTTATACAAAAGAGCGGGTCCGCCAGTGGCTGTTTGCACCGTGGATCCCGCCGGACTTTACGGAATTCGGCTTGTGCAGTCTGACAGAATATGAAGAAATCTATGCGGCATCCTGCAATGTCATAAAAACGATAGATCCTAATTTTCTCGTTACCGGGCCGGGAACCACAGACCCGGAACGTTATCTGAAATGGTATCTGGATATGTGCAGGAGAAAAAACTGTCTGCCGGATGTGCTGACCTTCCGTTCCTTTGCAACGGGAACAGAAGAAGAAAAAGATGAGATGAATCTTATCGGCAACAATGAAAGCTTTCCACTGGCTGTGAGCGGCGATGAAAACCTGATCCAAAACACGGTAAATAAAATAAGGTGCATTCTCAGGGAAGAAGGATTATCGGATATGCCTCTGATCCTGGAAGAATGGAGCAACAATATCTGGCAGAGAGATTTGTGCAATGACACCTGTTATAAATCGGCATATTTATTTAAAAACATTCTGGAAAATAATCAGGATTTAAACGGAATGGGATATTTTACCCTGAATGACAGGATTGACGAAGTACCCCCTTCTGCAGACACTTTTCACGGAGGATTCGGTCTTTTTACAAAAAACCATATTCCCAAAAGCGCCTGTCGGGCAATGGAGCTTCTCGGCCAGATGGGAGACAGACTTCTTGGCAGAGGGGAGGGGTATTATATCACCCGGTCTGAAGAAGAGATACAGATCTTTCTCTATAATTACAGCCATTATGATCTTTTATACCGTTACAGGCATGTGGTTAATATGAGCAAGACGAAGCGTTACAATGTTTTTGTTTCAAAAGAAGCGCAGGCGTTTTACATTCGTCTTGAGAACATGAAAAATGGGAGCTATCAGGTGCGCCGGTACAGCATCACCAGAGAAGGAGGCAGCAGCTATGACGCCTGGGTGAAAATGGGTGCGCCGGAGCCTCTTGACAGAGAGGAAGAAGAAATGCTCCGGGTTCTTTCCAGACCTTTATACCGAAGGGAAAACGTTGAGGTAAAAGACGGCATTCTGGGAATCAAGGCAAGCCTGAACCCCCAGGATGTGTGTCTGATCAAGATAAAAATTTTGTGATAAAAAAGAGCAATAGTAAATGAAATCATTTATTATTGCTTTTTTTATTGCGAAAATGTGCCCTTTTTCAGAGGGGTAAAAAGGGAACCAAAAAAAATGTACAAGAAAGATGTAAAAAATGTATAGAAAGTCGGTAGAGGAAATGTGTCATTATTATCTATAATTAGAATAAGCAAAATTAAACTACAAAAATAAAATAAAAGATGCAGAAGCAATAAAAGAGAAAAGGAGAGATAATTATGGAAATGGATAAAATAAGAGAACGGATCGGACAGATGACACTGGAAGAAAAGGCATCTCTGTGTTCCGGTCTTGATTTCTGGCATACAAAGGGAATTGAGAGACTGGGGATTCCCTCTGTAATGGTAACAGACGGCCCTCACGGACTTCGCAAACAGGAGGAGAACGCAGACCACCTTGGTTTAAACGAAAGTGTGGAAGCAGTTTGTTTTCCGGCAGGCTGCGCCCTGGCTGCAAGCTTCAGCCGCGAGGCTGCAGCAAGGTTGGGCGAGATTCTGGGAAATGAGTGTCAGGCAGAAAATGTCAGCACCATTCTCGGACCTGCCATGAACATTAAACGTTCTCCTCTCTGCGGACGAAACTTTGAATACTATTCCGAAGATCCTCTCCTTGCAACAGAGATTGGAACTGCATATGTAAAGGCGGTGCAGAGTAAGAATGTTGGTACAAGCCCCAAGCATTTCATGGCAAATAATCAGGAATACCGCCGTATGACAAGCAGCTCGGAAATGGATGAAAGAACAGCGAGAGAGATTTATCTTGCCGCATTTGAAGGTATGGTAAAGCATGGGAAGCCGTGGACGATCATGAACTCCTATAACAGACTGAATGGGACCTATCTTTGCGAGAATAAAGAGATTTTGACAGATGTGCTGCGAAAAGACTGGGGATTTGACGGTTATGTTATGACAGACTGGGGCGCAATGAACTGCCGTGTGGATGCGCTGAAAGCCGGATGTAACCTGGAAATGCCGGGAGGAAGCTGCATAACAGACGGACAGATCGTTAAGGCTGTAAAAGACGGGGAGCTGGACGAGGAGATTTTAAATAAATCCTGTGAAGAACTTTTGAATATTGTGTTCCGCTATGCCGAAAACAGAGATGAAAACGCCGTATTTGACAGGGATAAAGACCATGAAGCAGCAAGAGAACTGGAAGAAGAATGTATTGTTCTTTTGAAAAATGAGGACGGGATCCTTCCACTTTCTAGGGAGAAAAAAATTGCGATTATTGGAAAATATGCAAAAATGCCGCGCTATCAGGGCGGCGGCAGCTCTCACATAAACAGCAGTAAAGTAGACTGCGCGCTGGACTCCATCAGCAGTTGGGCAGAGGTTGTGTATGCCCAGGGCTATGAGGACGGGGAGGACGTCACAGATGAGAATATGCTTCAGGAGGCGGTGGAGGCTGCGAAGCAGTCAGAGGCAGCCGTAATTTTTGCAGGGCTTCCCGACAGCTTTGAGTCGGAAGGCTATGACAGAACCCATCTCCATATGCCGGACTGCCAGAACCGGTTAATTGAAGAAGTAGGAAAGGTACAGCCAAATACAGTGGTTGTCCTTCATAACGGTGCGCCGGTTGAGATGCCCTGGCTGTCTCAGGTAAAAGGCGTGGTGGAAGCTTATCTGGGCGGCCAGGCAGTGGGAAGCGCAGTGGCAAACGTACTGTACGGAAAGGTAAATCCAAGCGGAAGACTTCCGGAGACCTTCCCCCTTCGTCTGCAGGATACCCCATGTTATCTGAACTATGGAAAAGAACCGGACAGGGCAGAATACAGGGAAGGTGTTTTTGTAGGATACCGTTACTATACATCAAAAGAAATGCCGGTTTTATATCCCTTTGGATATGGGCTGTCCTATACCACCTTTGAGTACAGCAACCTGAGAGTTGAAAAAGACAGCATAAAAGAATCGGAGACAGTTAAGGTCACAGTGGATGTGACAAACAGCGGTCAGATTTCAGGAAAGGAAGTGGTGCAGCTTTACGTTGGAAAGAAGGACAACACCTCTGTTCGTCCGGTCCGCGAGCTTCGGGCTTTTGACAAGATCCTGCTGCAGCCGGGAGAGACAAAAACGGTGGAGTTTGTTCTTGGAAGCCGCGCATTTGCCTACTGGGAAGAAGAAATTCACGACTGGTTTGTGGAAAGCGGTGTTTATGAAATACAGATTGGAAAATCTGCTTCGGAGATTCTTCTGTCAACAGAACTTTTGGTGGAAGGAGAGAAAGTGATCCCGAGGGTTTATACAGTAAATTCCACCTTTGGAGATGTGATGGCAGATCCGAAGGGACGCAGGATTTTTGAAGCTTTGGGAAAAGAAAAGAACGTAGGGGCAGGCATGGCCTCTATGGCAGATGACCAGGGCGGAGACGGGGTAATCACTCAGGAGATGCTGGCGGCGATGCTGGATGGAATGCCCCTTCGCTCCATCTCCATGTTTGCTCCCGAAATAAAACCGGAGATGATAGAGAAGCTTGTGGAGGCTCTAAACGCATAACAGGATAAACACATAACAGAATAAGCATTTTCAGCGGGAAATACGGAAAAGGGGTGTGACTTATGGGTAAAAAAGAAAGAAGAATCGTGTTTGCAGCAGGACTGGTACTGCTTCTGATTTTTACATTTACTGATTTGCAGATTTCTATGGCTGTTGCAAAAAAGCCGGGCTTTGCAAAGGTTTTGGAGGTAGTAGGGGAGATTCCTTTTACGATCCTGACTTTGGCGGGCTGTGGAATGGTGATCCGATTTACAGGCGGTGATTTTGCGGTGAAAAAGCTGGTGGGCTTTATCGGCGGACTGATTTTGTTTGTGGCGTTTGCAAGTATGGGCGGCTTTATGACATGGAACTATCTCAACAGAAATTACGGGGGAATCTCGAAAATATGGATTCTCATTATCAGTGTGCTTCTGGCTGCAGCAGCCTCCTGGATCGCATTTAAAGTTCCGGCAGAGAAAAAAGCAGTTGCCCTGCGATTTGCAGCGACAGCATTGATCTATTTCCTGATGGTGATCATAATCATGAATTTCATGAAAGCCATGTGGGGAAGGATGCGTTTCCGGGAAATGACAGATCCGGCTAAGGAATTTACCAGATGGTATCAGATCTGCGGGGGCGGAGGTTTTAACGATGCGTATGCCTCTTTCCCATCCGGTCATTCCATGAATTCTGCAGGGGTGATTCTTGCGATTCTGCTTCCGGACATTATTCCGGCACTGAAAGATAAGAAAAATATTCTGCGTGTCATTGCCTATGTATGGTGCATAGTAGTAGGGGCAAGCCGGGTATTTATGGGAGCGCACTTTGCAAGTGACGTTACGGTTGGGATTTTGTTATCCTTTGTATTGTTTGAATTTATTTATGTGTTTGTTTACAGGAGGAGACCGATAGATGAGTAAAAAGTACGATGACAGATTGGTAGAATTATTAAAAGAAAGGCAGGAGACATCCAGCTTCCATGGTGCGCCCCTTCTTATTAAAAATCTGCCGGACTGCGATGAGAGAGGAGCCATGGATCCGCGGCTTTATGAGGATATGAAAAAACAGTTAAAGCTTCTTGCCTGGATGCCGTCGGGACTTATGAAAATGGATACTTCCGAAAAGGGAATTGCGAAATTGCGGAAGATGTTTAATGCAAAGAAAAGTATTCCATGTGTGGAGACGGAGCTTTACATAGAAAATATCACTGTGGCAGCAGAGGACGGTTACCAGATACCGGTGCGCATTTATAAAAAAGAAAAAGGGGCAGAACAGATGCCTGTTCTCTACTATATTCATGGAGGCGGTTTCTTTGGAGGCTCTCAGGAGGTTGTGGATGAGTCTCTGAAAATGCTGGTGGCAAAAACAGGAATCTGTGCAGTGTCTCCGAACTACCGCTTGGCGCCTGAACATCCATATCCGACAGGACATAAAGACTGTTTCGATGTATTAAAATGGATTTACGACAATGCGGCTTCCTTCGGAGGTGACAGGAATCATGTATTTGTTGCCGGGGACAGTGCAGGCGGAAATCTTGCTCAGTATTGTACAACCCGTGACAGAGAAGAAGGGTATGATCTGATCAGGGGACAGCTACTTCTTTACCCTACGCTTAACATGGCGGGGGTTAAGGATGAATATTTCAAGCCGGGAATGGAAAACTTTGAGATGGCGCCTAAGCAGAAAAGAGGTCTTACAAAGATGCTTGAAATGTTTGGCGGCATGACAGCCGGGCTGGAACCGATCCTCGGAACAAAGGATGTGAATAACGATTACCTGAATCCCTATACAAGAGATGCGAAAAATAATCCCCCCACCTTCCTTACAGTGGGAGAGCACGATTTCCTGAAAATCGAAACCCTTGGCTATGGGGCAAAACTTCATAAGGCAGGAGTTGAGACAAAAATAGTTCTTTATAAGGGCTTCGGACATGCCTTTTTTGATAACACAGGTGTCTACCCCCAATGTGAAGACTGTATCGATGAAATGGGAAAATTTATTTTGGATCACAGCAGAGAGTGAAGAGATATTAAGACAGGGTGCCATAAAAATAAATAAGATGATTTTTTTCCCCGATTATGTGTGATGCATAATCGGGGGATTTTTATGTGTTCAGACATACGCGGTCTGATTTCCCCGTTAATTCTCCCGGATCAGGATGTAAGGAACAAAGTGCTTGGATAAGCTGATGCAATAATTCCGGATTATGCAATAAATATTGTATATATTTCCGGAAGAGATAAGAAAACATATTTTCGTTTGTGTATAATGACAAATATGCATGAGAGAACTTGCAGAAAATATGTAATTATGCATAAAAGCGAGGGCTAAACTTCCATGGTGATTTAAGCCAGGGAAAACAAGAAATGTGAAAGACATAGTAATACAGAAAAAAGCAAGGGAGGGAAAGAGATATGAGAAGTGTACTGGAATTTAAAGGTATCTCCAAGTATTTCCCGGGTGTAAAGGCATTGGATAACATTTGCTTTAAGGCATATGGAGGCGAGGTGCTTGCATTTCTAGGCGAGAACGGAGCCGGAAAGTCCACACTTCTGAAAGTGCTTAACGGTGATTATCAGCCTACAAAGGGAGAATATCTGCTGGATGGTGTCCAAAAGCATTTTCATTCTCCGCATGAGGCAATCCAGGAAGGAATCAGTGTAATCTATCAGGAAAGACAGATTCTGCTGGAACTAAGTGTGGCAGAAAATATTTATCTGGGACGTATGCCTGCAAATCATCTGGGGGTGATCAATACAGGCAAAGCAAATAAGATGGCCGCGGAGATCATTAAGGATTTTGGACTTCCAATCCAGCCTACTACCAAGGTAAAAGATCTGAGTATTGCTTATCAGCAGATGGTGGAAATCATGAAAGCATACAGTAGGGAAAACCTGAAGGTGATCTGCTTTGATGAGCCCACAGCAAGTCTCAGTGACGCGGAGATTGATTGTCTGTTTGAAGTGATCCAGAAGCTGAAGGAACAGGGAAAGATTATTATTTATGTATCCCATCGTATGAAAGAAATTCAGCAGATTGCAGATAAGGTGGCTATCTTTAAAGACGGATGTTACATAGATACGGTAGTAACCAGGGAAGTGCCCGAAAAGCAACTGATCAAGATGATGGTTGGTCGTGATTTGGGTGATATTTTTAATAATCTGGATCGCAATAAGGAAATCGGAGAGGTGCTTTTAGATGTCAGAAATGTTTCCTCCGATTATGTAAAGGAAGTCTCCTTTACCCTTCACAAAGGAGAAGTGTTGGGATTCTCCGGTCTGGTAGGCGCAGGTCGTACAGAGGTGATGCGTGCAATCATTGGCGCAGACAAGAGGAGGACTGGGGAAGTATTCCTGGAAGGGAAAAAAATTGAAAATCGTTCTCCGAAGGAAGCTATGGATAATGGTATCGTCCTGGTTCCGGAAGACCGAAAAATGCAGGGAATCCTGAGTAATCTTAGCGTCAGTGGAAACATTAATATCGCACTGATGGATCAGAACGCCAATCGGTTAGGAATCATAGATCCGGAAAAGGAAAACAAAGCGGCAGACAAAGGAATTCGTGATTTCAAGGTCAAGACACCGTCTCCGGATAAAAAAATCGTAGAGCTTTCCGGCGGTAATCAGCAGAAATGTATTGTTGCCCGGGGAATCGCTACAAACCCCAAGGTTTTGATTTTGGATGAGCCCACTAAGGGTATTGATGTTGGAGCCAAGTCAGAATTTTATAATATGATCTGCGAGTTTGCAAAACAGGGGCTGGGAGTCATTCTGATCTCCTCGGAACTGCCGGAAGTCATTGGTCTTTCAGACAGGATCATTGTTATGAAATCCTTAAGGATTTCCGGTGAGGTGATGAGAGAAGAGGCAACGGAAGACAGGCTTCTGCAGCTTGGAATGATAGGGGAGGATACGCATGAGTAACCAGAAGAATAAAAAAGAACATAAAATATTAAATATGATCGGCGGGGACAAACTGATCCTGCTGGCGGCTATTGTAGTGGTATTTGCATTATTTACCTGTCTGAACAGGAACTTTCTTACCTGGCAGAATATGGTGAACCTTCTTGTAGCAGCATCCCTGGTAGGAATCGTTGCCGTAGGTCATACTTACCTGATCATTGCAGGACAGAATGATTTGTCACCAGGTTCTCTGGCTGCCTTCAGTGGAACTCTGGCTGCTCTTCTTCTTTCCTTTGGGATGCCGGCAGGAGTTTCTATTGTGATCACTTTATTTGCAGGTGTTGCGGTAGGATTTTTTAATGCCTGGATGGTAAATAAGATTAAATTGGAAGCTTTTATTGCCACTTTGGTAACGCAGTCTGTAATCAGAGGCTTTGCCTATATTATCTGTGATGGTAAACCCATTGCTATCAGTAATAAAACCTTTATTGCTCTTGGAAAAGCAAGATTTCTGGGACTTCCTCTTACCGTATGGCTGATGATTCTTGCATTTGTGATTTTTGGCTTTATTCTTGCCAGGACAAAATTCGGAAGAAGTGTGTATGCCATTGGCGGAAGCTCGGAAGCAGCCCGTCTTGCAGGTTTGAATCCTCAAAAAATCATTACCCTTTGTTTTATTCTGATTGGTGTGCTGACTTCTTTAGGCGGTATCATTTTTGCAGCCCGTATGAATTCCGGACAGCCGGCAGCCAATATTAACCTGGAGTTTGATGCCATTACGGCAGTTATTCTTGGCGGTGTCTCTTTTGCCGGTGGTGTGGGAAGTATGTTTGGTACGGTACTCGGAGTTATTTTGATCCAGGCCTTTAATACGGGGCTTATCATGGTAAATGTGCCTACTTTCTGGCAGTATGTGGCAAGAGGAGCCCTTCTTCTTTTCGCTCTGACTTCTGACTATATCCGTAAGCAAAGAAGAGAAAAGGAACTTCTGGAAGCAAGTATGAGAAACGTGAAATAAAAAATATCGGAACTCTCTCACACGAAAGGTGTGATGGAAATAAAAATGAAAAACAGCTAGGAGGAAGAAACATGAAACGAAAAATGATGAACGTGGCATTATGTGCAGCAATGGCAGCAGGTGCTCTGGCAGGAGGAGCCGTGACGGTAAGCGCTGAAGAAAAACTGGTGGTTTATGGTATCTACAAAGCCGGCGATCAGACATGGTTTATCGATGAGGGAGCGGCAGCTCAGAAGGCAGTAGAAGAAGCCGGCGGAGAATTTGTTTACGTAGATGCAAAGATGAATCCGGAAGAGTACTTGAAAGCTATTGACAATGCCATTGCCAATAAGGCTTCCGGTATTGTAACCTGTATCCCGGATCAGACAATGTCTCAGGCAGCTATTGACAAAGCGGAAGAAGCAGGAATTCCTATTGTAGCGGCAGACGATGCTCTTCAGGATGCAGACGGAAATAAGCTTGCTCCATGGGTAGGAATCGATGCTTATAACATCGGCGCTGCAAATGGCGAGTGGCTGGCAAATTATGTAAATGAGAATAAACTTGTAGGGAAAGAGGATGTGGGACTTCTTCTTATGACAATGGATACCGTTTCCAGCTGTGTTCCCCGTGCAGAAGGCGAGCTTGACAAATTCACAGAGCTGTGCCCGGATTTCCCGGAGGAAAACGTATTTAAGGCAGACTATGACGGAACAACCGACAAAGGAAACACAGCTGCAGCAGCGGTCATTACAGCAAATCCGCAGATTAAAACCTGGCTGGTAACAGGAGCTAACGAAGAAGGCTGTATCGGCGCAGCACGTGCACTTGAGAGTGCAGGACTTGATGCAGATGCATGTGTAGTAGGCCTTGGAGCTTATATGGCGAAAGACGAGTGGAACAACAAAGGGGCAGACGGTACCTGTGTGAAAGCATCTGCATACTTCTCAGCAGAACAGGTAGGTGCAGGCTCCGTGAAGGTTCTTTTTGATATGATCGACGGGAAAGAGCCGGAAATGGAAACAGCAGTAGATGCAGTAGTGGTAACACCGGAAAATTACAAAGAAGAAATGGGTAGCTATGCGGAATAATTAAAATAACGCAGAGTATAAAGACAACAAGTAGAGGCGGCTGTGCCGGATTTTCCCGGGACAGCCGTTTTAAGAAAAATATATAGTTCCGAAATGTACAAAAAATGTGTTCGTAAATACCGTTCAGAGAAAGCGTCATTGTATAATTAGTGCTAAAATCAGAATAAAAAAGAAATGAAATCCGTATAATGAAATATAATTCCGAAATATGCTAAAATGGAATCGGACAGGAATTACAGAT
>DXXQ01000089.1 GCA_019416265.1 Clostridiales bacterium
AAAGAGTTATGATAATGGTGTTTTAGATATTCTTAGTATTTTAAACACGATTTGTAATGCGACGGAGGAACGGCAGAAAGAAGCAAGAGAAATCGCCGCCGAAGCAGACACTATGTTAGTCGTCGGGGGCAGGCATAGTTCCAATACACAAAAGCTGTTTGAAATATGCAAAAAGGAATGTGGAAATACTTACTATATACAAACACCTGTAGACTTGGATTCTGAAATGTTCCAATGCAGTAGTTGCGTAGGTATTACAGCAGGGGCTTCCACCCCAAAGAAAATTATCGAGGAGGTTCAAGAACATGTCAGAATTAAGTTTTGAACAGATGCTGGAAGATTCCGTAAAAACTATCAGAAATGGAGAGATCGTGCAGGGTACTGTCATCGATGTAAAAGAAGATGAGATTATTTTAAATATCGGTTACAAAGCAGACGGTATTATCACAAAGAGTGAATACTCCAATGATTCCAGCCTTGTACTTGCCGATGCAGTTCACGTTGGCGATACAATGGAAGCAAAGGTTCTCAAAGTAAATGATGGCGAAGGCCAGGTTATCTTAACCTACAAGAGACTTGCAGCAGAAAAAGGAAACAAACGTCTGGAAGAAGCATTTGAGAGCCAGGAAGTATTAAAAGCTCAGGTTACTCAGGTTCTTGACGGCGGATTATGTGTAAACGTAGAGGAAGCAAGAGTATTTATTCCTGCAAGCCTTGTATCTGACACATATGAGAAAGATTTATCCAAATATGCAAACCAGGAAATCGAATTCGTGATCACAGAGTTCAATCCGAGAAGACGCCGTATCATCGGTAACCGCAAACAGCTTCTCTTAGCTGCAAAGGCTGAGAAACAGAAAGAATTAATGGAGAGAATCCATGTTGGCGATACAGTAGAAGGTACTGTTAAGAATGTAACAGACTTCGGCGCATTTATCGACCTTGGCGGAGCTGACGGACTTCTTCACATTTCCGAAATGTCCTGGGGCAGAGTAGAGAATCCGAAGAAAGTATTCACAGTAGGTGAAACTCTGAAAGTTCTCATCAAAGAGATCAACGGAGACAAGATCGCACTTTCCCTTAAATTCCCGGAAGCAAATCCATGGCTCACAGCAGCAGAGGATTTCGCTGTAGGAAACGTAGTAAAAGGTAAAGTAGCACGTATGACAGACTTCGGTGCATTCGTAGAGCTTGCACCTGGTGTAGACGCACTTCTTCACGTTTCCCAGATCTCCAGAGAGCACGTTGCAAAACCGGCAGACGTACTTTCCATCGGACAGGAAATCGAAGCAAAAGTTGTTGACTTCAACGGCGAAGACAAAAAGATCAGCCTGAGCATGAAAGCTCTGGAGGCACCGGCTGAAGCAGCAGAAGCTACAGAAGAATAATAGATCCAAAGATAAAGAAAAGCGGACAGGCATTTATGCCTGTCCGTTTTTTCTTTATCGGAATTCATTCTGCCGTTGTTTTAAACTGTCCGGCTATTTCAAAGTTCCCAGAAGGTAGGGAAGGGTGTGGGAAAGATACTGCTTCTGCATCTTAGGACTCTCCAGAAAGGCATCTGTACAGGAAAACCAGGTGTAGCAGGTGTCCCTGGTGGCGGATTTCCGAAGCTTTTTGTCTATACAGGAGCTCAGAGCCTTGGGAATGGCGGTATCCTCTGCCGGAAGATAGTCATAATCCCTGTAGTTGGAATAATACTGGCGGAAACGGCCGTTTACGGCCTTTATAATGAGGCGGACCGTACCTTCCTCCCCTGTGAGGTAAAAGGCGTCGTTTCCGTTGGAAAAAGGGGCGGGAAGAGCAGAGGGAAGAGACAGGGTAAAGATCAGGTGGCCGTCATCCGGTTCTGCAGAGAGGATTTCATAATCTCCCTCATAAAGCTTCAGATATCCGAGCATCATAAAAATTTTTCCAAGACCGAGGACATCTTCCAGGTTGTGTCCGATCACAGTGCGGGCATCTTCGGGATCTCTCTTTTTCAGGAAATCCTTATAGAGCCTGATACAGTCTTTTCCGTCGCAGTAAATGCGGTTTCCGATTCCGAGAAATTCCTCCAGACAGGGCTGCTTCATGGCGGGAAGCTTCAAAAGCTTTTTCAGAGGCTTTAAATGAAGGTAGAGATCCAGGGAGGCTTTTTTTTCGAAGGGAAAGGGGATTTCGTGGAGACTGCATCTTGCTTCCAGATAATGGGAATCGAAATGCTCCCCGTTATAGGAAATGAGGCAGGTAAATTCTTTCATAAACTCCGAAAAAGCTTTAAGGACTGCGGCCTCTTCTTTGGGATCCTCCGCCATCCACTGAAAAAGCTGCCAGGAGCCATCCAGACAGGCGATTGCCCCGATCAGATAGAGAAAAGTGGAATTTCGTGATAATCCGGTCGTTTCAATATCGTAAAAAACAGGACGAAAATCCTCAGATTCCACCCTGGAAAAAGATAAATTTTTAACAGTCTCAAAGTCCGGAAACCCTTGTAAATACGGTATTTTTTTAACAATCATGTTAATTTTTTTCCTTTCGTAAATTGTATCTAATTATACACAAAAAAACCTTATTTGGGTAGTGAATTTTTTCATAAAATGAGTTATAGTATAACTATGAGAATTGTGAAAATACATAAAACAGAAAGGCGAAACAATGTGGGAATTGTCGATAAGAGGTGTTGATTTTTATCATTTGATAAACTGGTTCTTTATTTACAGTTTTTTTGGATGGCTTTGGGAGACTTGCTTTGTATCTCTGAAAAACGGAAAGTATGTGAACAGAGGGTTTATTAACGGGCCTTTCTGTACCATATACGGCTTTGGAGCCCTTGCAGTATATCTGATCCTCAAGCCGGTCAGCGACAGTATTTTGTGCCTGTTTTTCGGAGGGATCGTAGTAGCCACTGTTCTGGAATATGTGACTGCAGTTCTGATGGAAAGTATCTTCCATACGTCCTGGTGGGACTACAGCGACAATAAATTTAATTTTCAGGGCAGGATCTGTCTGGGAGCATCTCTGGGATGGGGTGTCTTTACCCTGATCCTGTTTAAGGTGCTCCACCCTGCAGTGGAAAAGCTGGTTTCTCTTTATCCGGTTTATGTGGGAGAGATCGCGGTCTGTGTTATTTCCGCCGGTTACCTTGTAGACTTTGCATATTCGGCTGCTGCAGCCTTCAAGCTCCACGAGCGTATCCCTGTGATCGAACAGGCAGTGGAACAGGCAAGGGATGAGCTGCTCCTCAAGATGCATGAGCGCCTGAAGGGCGTAAGCTTCACAAAGGACGCAACTCTGGAAACAGTAAAAGAACGTCTTGGAGACATCGAGGTGCTCAGGGAACTGGAAGAAAAACGTGCGGCTCTTATGACAGAACTCACAGCGGAGATGGAGCGAAGAAAGAAAGCTGCCGCTGCAAAGCTTGGACATAATATCAGCCGTTTCGTAAATTCAGACCCGAATCTGAACAGGGGCTATAAGCTCAGAAAACTCAGGAAACACAAAAAAGATCAGGAAAAGAACGCTTAAGCTGTTTTTATGAAAAGACGCTTAACATAAATGCCTAGCATAAAGGAGGGAACAAGTAATGGGACTTTTAACCTTTAAGGGTGGGATCCACCCTTATGACGGAAAAGAATTGTCCAAAGACAGCCCGGTGGAGAGCTATCTTCCCAAAGGAAATCTTGTATTTCCGCTTTCTCAGCATATCGGCGCACCTGCCGTACCTGTTGTTGAGAAAGGAGATCATGTCCTTGCCGGACAGAAAATCGCGGATGCCGGAGGATTTGTATCTGCGCCGATCCACTCTTCCGTATCAGGAACTGTGAAGGGGGTGGAGATGCATCTTACTGCCACAGGTTCTATGGTAAATTCCATAGTGATCGAAAATGACGGGCTTTATGAGGAGACGGAGTTTACGCCTGCCCGTCTGGAGGATCTGACGAAACAGGACATTCTTGCCCGCATTAAAGAGGCGGGTGTTGTGGGAATGGGCGGAGCCGGTTTTCCAACCCATGTAAAGCTGTCGCCCAAGGAGCCGGACAAGATCGACTACGTTCTTGTAAACGGCGCAGAATGTGAGCCTTATCTGACCAGCGACTATAAACGGATGTTAAAGGAACCGGACAAGATCATCGACGGGCTCAGGATCATGCTGACTCTGTTTGACAACGCAAAAGGTTACATATGTATTGAGGACAACAAGCCCGATTGTATTGCAAAAATGAAGGAGCTTGTAAAAGAGATCCCGAGAATTGAGGTCAAGGAGATGATGACCAAATATCCCCAGGGCGGCGAGCGTCTTCTGATCTATGCAGCTACGGGAAGGGAGATCAATTCCTCCATGCTTCCGGCAGATGTGGGCTGCGTGGTAGACAATGTGGATACGGTTTGTGCCATCAGCAATGCAGTTCTCCTGGGACGCCCTGTTATGAACAAGATCATTACAGTGACTGGAGAAGGGGCCAGATCTCCGAAAAACATATCTGTGCCTACAGGAACCGATATGGCAGAGGTGATCGAGGCTGCAGGCGGCTTAAAGGACACGGCAGTGAAAGTGATCGCAGGAGGGCCGATGATGGGCTTTGCCATGTATGACCTTCATGTTCCCTGCATCAAGACCACTTCCGCCTGTCTCTGTCTTGAGAAGGATGAGGTTTCCGACGCTGAGCAGACAGCCTGCATCAACTGCGGACGCTGCGTGAGCGTCTGTCCGGGACAGGTGATTCCTGCCCGTCTGGCTACCTTTGCAGAACACGGCGATATGGAGAGCTTCCAGAAATTTGACGGCATGGAGTGCTGCGAATGCGGCTGCTGCAGCTATGTCTGCCCGGCAAAGCGCCCGCTGACACAGAGCATCAAGTCCATGCGAAAGATGGTTCTGGCAAGCCGTAAGAAAAAATAGACAGGGGGATAGGAAAAATGAGTCAGATGTTACATGTATCATCAAATCCCCACGTAAGGGATAAGATGACCACCGGCACGATCATGAAAATGGTTGCGGCAGCCCTGCTTCCGGCCAGCGTGTTCGGTGTCTATAATTTCGGGGTCCGCGCCCTTCTTATCATCGCGGTATCCGTAGCCTCAAGCGTATTTTTTGAATGGCTCTACGACAGGCTGATGCATAAGAAAAATACGATCACTGATTTCAGTGCCGTTGTCACAGGACTTCTCCTGGCGCTGAATATGCCGGTATCCATTCCGCTTTGGATGCCTGTGCTGGGAAGCGCCTTTGCCATTATCGTGGTGAAGCAGCTTTTCGGAGGTCTTGGACAGAACTTTATGAACCCGGCCCTTGCAGGAAGATGCTTCCTTATGATCTCCTTTGCGGGACGAATGACAGACTTTGCTGTCTCCGAAAATTTCCGCGGGGCTGTGGACGCAGTGACAGGGGCGACGCCTCTGGCAGCTTTAAAGGATCACGGGTTTACAGAGGGCTCCGTACCTGTACTGAATCTGTTTCTGGGAAACACACAGGGTACCATCGGAGAGACTTCCGCCCTTGCCATTCTTCTGGGAGCGGCGATCCTTCTGGTCTTTAAGATCATTGATCTGAAAATTCCGCTTACCTATATTGGAACCTTCGGCGTATTTGTAACCTGTTATATGCTGTTTTCCGGTATGGGATTTGACATCAACTATCTTCTTACACATCTGTTCGGAGGCGGTCTGATGCTGGGAGCCTGGTTTATGGCAACAGACTATGTGACCACGCCGATCACCCCGAGAGGCCAGCTTGTATATGGCTGCTGTCTCGGTATTCTGACTGCGGTATTCCGTCTTTTCGGCGGTTCAGCAGAAGGCGTATCCTATGCGATCATTTTCGGAAACCTTCTGGTTCCTGTGATCGAGCGGGTAACACGCACCCCGGCATTTGGGAAAGGGGGAAAAAAGGCATGAAAAATACCATCGTAAAAGATACCCTGGCCATTACCCTGATCACTCTGGTGGCAGGTCTTGCCCTGGGCGTTGTACAGGATATTACGGCGGAACCCATTGCGAAGCAGGAAGCCCTTGCAAAAGAAAAGGCATACAAAGCCGTGTTTGCAGATGCGGACAGCTTCGAACCCGTCCTGACAGAGGAGAATGAGGCCATGGAGGCCTGTCTCGATGAAAACGGTTTTTCCGCGCAGACCATCAATGAGGTGATGCTGGCGAAGGATGCCTCCGGAGCAGAGCTTGGCTATGCTTTTACAGTGACGACCTCAGAGGGATACGGCGGAGATATTAAGTTTGCCATGGGCGTACAGGATGACGGAACCTTAAACGGCATTTCCATCCTGTCCATCGGAGAGACGGCAGGCCTTGGAATGAAAGCCAATACAGATGCTTTCAAGAATCAGTTTAAAGAAAAAAACGTAGAGAAATTTGAATATACAAAGTCCGGCGCAGCAAAGGACAACCAGATCGATGCCTTAAGCGGCGCCACAGTGACTACAAATGCCATGACAAACGGCGTAAACGCCGGTTTATGCGCATTCAGATATGAGAAAGGGGGAAATCAGTGATGAAAGCAAATACACCGTCAGAACGGCTGTTTAACGGTATCATCAAAGAAAACCCTACCTTTGTGCTGATGCTTGGTATGTGTCCGACTCTGGCGATCACCACATCTGCATCCAACGGTATCGGAATGGGGCTTACCACAACGGTGATCCTGGCAGCATCCAACCTTATGATCTCCCTGCTTCGGAAGTTCATTCCGGACAAGGTGCGCATGCCTGCATATATCGTAGTTGTGGCCTCTTTTGTAACAGTGGTGCAGCTTCTGCTCCAGGGATTTATCCCAAGTCTTTACGACGCTCTGGGAATCTATATTCCGCTGATCGTTGTAAACTGTATCATCCTCGGCCGTGCAGAGGCGTATGCCTCCAAAAACAAACCGATCCCCTCTCTTTTTGACGGCATCGGAATGGGGCTTGGATTTACTCTCAGCATCACCTGTATCGGCGCAGTGCGGGAACTGATCGGCGCAGGACAGCTTTTCGGCCACCAGATCATTCCTGTGGCAGACGCTGCGGCAGGAGCAGCAGGCTATGAGCCGATTACGATCTTTATCCTGGCGCCCGGCGCATTCTTTGTTCTCGCCTTTCTTTCTGCATTTCAGAATAAATTCCGCCTTGGCGCGGCAAAAAAAGGCATAGATCCAAGCAATCCGGACTGCGGCGGAAGCTGCGCGTCCTGCGGAAACACTATGTGCAAAGGGAAAAGGGGGTAGTAAGGTATGAAAGAATTAGCATTGATCATCATCGGTTCTGCCCTTGTCAATAATGTTGTTCTGAGCCAGTTCCTGGGACTGTGTCCTTTCCTGGGCGTCTCCAAGAGTATTGAGACTGCGGCAGGCATGGGCGGAGCGGTTATTTTCGTTATCACCCTGTCCTCCCTGGTGACGGGACTGATCTACAACTATGTTCTGGTTCCCCTGGACCTGACGTATTTACAGACCATCGTTTTTATTCTGATCATCGCTGCCCTTGTTCAGTTTGTGGAGATGTTTTTGAAAAAAGCCATGCCTTCTCTGTATAAGGCCCTTGGCGTATATCTTCCTCTGATCACCACAAACTGTGCGGTTCTCGGCGTTGCGATCATCAATGTCCAGAAGGAGTACAGCGTTCTTCAGGGAACAGTAAACGGCTTTGCAACTGCGGCGGGCTTTACCATCTCCATCGTACTGATGGCAGGCATCCGTGAAAAAATTGCATACAACGATATTCCGAAAGCGTTTCAGGGCTTTCCCATCGTCCTTCTCACTGCAGGGCTGATGGCCATTGCGTTCTTCGGATTTTCGGGATTGATTTAAGGAGGCGGTAGAAATGAATATTGGTGCGATTATCGCGGCAACTCTTCTTGTTGCGGCAGTAGGTCTTTTTATCGGTATCTTCCTTGGAGCAGCAGGCAAAAAGTTTGCCGTTGAAGTAGATGAAAGAGAAGTGGCGGTACGTGACGCGCTTCCGGGAAATAACTGCGGCGGCTGCGGATATCCGGGCTGTGACGGTATGGCGGCAGCCATTGCCAGGGGGGAAGCTCCTGTAAACGGATGTCCCGTTGGCGGCGACCCTGTGGCAAAGGTCATCGCGGGGATCATGGGCCAGGAGGTAAAGGAAACAGTTCGTCAGACCGCCTTTGTCAAATGTGCCGGAACCTGTGAAAAAGTTACAAAGAATTATGAGTATACAGGAGTGGAGGACTGTGAGATGATGGCCTTCGTTCCCGGAGGCGGAGATAAGGCGTGTACCTACGGATGCCTGGGATTCGGAAGCTGCGTGAAGGTCTGCCCCTTTGGAGCCATTGAAATCGTAAACGGAGTGGCAGTGGTGAATAAGGAGCTCTGCAAGGCATGCGGCAAATGCGTGGCAAAATGCCCGAGACACCTGATCGAGCTGATTCCGTATACACAGGAAACAAAGGTGCAGTGCAGCTCCCACGCAAAGGGCAAGGCAGTGACCTCCGCCTGTGAGGTGGGCTGTATCGGCTGTAAGAAATGTGAAAAAACCTGTCCCAACGGCGCGATCACAGTGATAGATTTCTGCGCGCATATTGATTATGACAAATGTACAAACTGCGGCGCATGTAAGGAAGCCTGTCCCAGAGGAATCATTTCCTAGAAAGATATATAAGAGAAGAGGGAGAGAGATCTCCCTCTTGTTTTATGCGAAAATATGTTTGCTTTTTCAGGGAGCATATGCTATGATTGCATAGAACATGAACAAATGAAACTGGGATTGGAGAGAGAAAATGATTGCTTTTGTCCGCGGAACTGCTGCTGATATGACGGAAACTTCCGTGATCGTGGAAACGGCAGGAGGAATAGGATATGAAATATATATGACGGGAACTGACCTTGGCAGGATCCACATGGGAGAACAGGTGAAGATCCATACCTATCATCAGGTACGGGAGGATGCCATGCTGCTTTTCGGCTTTTCCTCCAAAGACGATCTGAGTATGTTTAAGCTTCTCCTCTGCGTCAACGGAGTGGGGCCCAAGGCAGCCCTTGGGGTGCTCTCTGCAGTGAGTGCAGACGAGCTTCGGTTTGCCATATTATCCGATGATGTGAAGACCTTATCCAAGGCGCCGGGAATCGGGAAGAAGACGGCGCAGAAGCTGATTTTGGAACTGAAGGACAAGCTGAAGCTGGAAGAAGCATTTGAATTGAAGCTTGCCCATGAGCAGGAAGCTGCGGGAAGCGTTTCCGGAGAGACTTCAGACGGAAGGCAGGAGGCGGTGGAAGCCCTTGTGGCCCTGGGCTACAGCAGTACAGACGCCATGCGGGCAGTTCGCGCTGTTACCGATGTGCCTGCTGACGATGTGGAAGGGCTCCTCAAGGCTGCGCTTAAGAATTTCTGATTTTATGAATAAAGGTTGGTTTTATGGAAAAAAGAATGATCACAACTGACGCGACGGAAGAGGATTTTTCCCTGGAGGGGAATCTCCGTCCTCAGTCCCTTGACGAATATATCGGCCAGGAAAAAACGAAAAAAACGCTGAAAATCTATATCGAAGCTGCAAAGCAGCGCCACGATGCCCTGGATCACGTACTGTTTTACGGCCCGCCGGGCCTTGGAAAAACAACTCTTTCCGGTATTATAGCCAATGAGATGGGGGTGCATATGAAAGTAACCTCCGGACCTGCCATTGAGAAGCCGGGAGAGATGGCGGCTATATTAAACAATCTTCAGGAGGGAGATATCCTCTTTGTGGATGAGATCCACCGCCTGAACCGCCAGGTGGAGGAGGTTCTTTACCCTGCTATGGAGGACTTCGCCATTGACATCATGATCGGCAAAGGAGCGTCTGCCCGTTCCATCCGTCTGGATCTTCCGAAATTCACCCTGGTGGGAGCGACGACAAGGGCGGGACTTCTTTCCGCCCCCCTCCGTGACCGCTTCGGCGTAATGCATCACCTGGAATTTTACAATCAGAAAGAACTGCAGACCATCATCGTCCGCTCTGCCCAGGTGTTGGGAGTAGAGATCGACACTCTGGGAGCTGCTGAGATTGCCAAGCGCTCCAGAGGAACTCCCCGTCTTGCAAACCGTCTCTTAAAGAGAGTCCGTGATTTTGCCCAGGTGAAATATGACGGGCGGATCACTTTTGATGTGGCCTGTTTTGCCCTGAATCTTCTTGAGGTAGACCAGTACGGACTTGACAAGATCGACAGAAGGATTCTGGAGACTCTCATTGTCAACTTTAAGGGCGGCCCTGTGGGACTGGAGACACTGGCTGCAGCCATCGGGGAGGATTCGGGAACTCTGGAGGACGTATATGAGCCGTATCTCCTCCAGAACGGTTTTCTGAACCGCACACCGAGGGGAAGGATGGCGTCAGCCCTTGCCTATGAGCATCTCGGGTATGAATATCCGGAAAAATAATGCCTGAATTTGCCGAAAAAAAGGGAAACTAAAAGTTTTTTAAAAATTCCTATACATTTCAACATAATTCGAGTATAATAAAAGAGATAAATAC
>DXXQ01000009.1 GCA_019416265.1 Clostridiales bacterium
AGGCATACAGACCAACATCGGCAACCTGAACCGGGACATCAAAGCCGCCAATTCCCTCATGCAGTCTATCCGGCAGATGGTACGCAGCTTAAAGGGCTGGCTGTCCGGGCTGAAAGAGAAAAAAGCGGCGCTGCTGGAAGCACTGGAACAGGCAAAGGAGCCGACTATCCCCGAACTGCTTTCCCGGTATCTGGATAAACGGAGCGAGGAACGTACCGGCTGGACTTCCAAGGGGAAGCTGAAAGGCACTGTTGGAGATTTCAACAAGGTCATGGAAGCCCTTGACTTCCTGCGGCAGAAAGAGATTTCCACCGTGGAGAGCCTTGACGCCTATCTGGATGAAGCCAGCGCACAGGCCGTTTCTATCCGTGAGGAAATCAGGCCGATGGAGAAACGTGTGAAAGAGATTGACCGGCTGCTTTTCCATATCGGGAACTTTGAAGCAAACAAGCCGGTTCATGTGAAATATGCCGCTATCCGCTGGAGGAAACCCAAGGAGAAATTTGCCGCCGACCATAAGGAGGAACTGGACGCCTACAACGCTGCCCTGCGGTATTTCAAGGTTCACCTTGATGGGGCAAAGTACAGCACAAAGAAGCTGGCCGGGGAACAGGCACAGCTTTCAGAGAATATCGCTTCCAAGACGGAAGCGCTGACTGCCGTACAGGAGGATGTGAAGATTTTGCGGGATGTGCGCCACTGGCTCAATCAGGTTTTGCCATCCGAGCAGTACCGCCAGACCGCAGAACCGGGAAAGAAACCGTCCATCCAGCAGGCAGTCAAAGGCAGGGAGCAGCGTATCCGGGAGGAACAGGCAGAGAAACGCCAGACGCCCCGCCGCCAGCAAAAACAGGATATGGAACTTTAACCAATCGGGCGCTTGCCATTTCCCCGTGAGAATGACAGGCGCTTTTCTTATTTGCGCGAGTGACGAGCCGGGCGGATATGCTTGCATATCCATCCGGCGACCACCGCGACAACGTGGGAAGTATTCCCACGTATCAGGAGGATTTGCCTATTGAACGTATTTGAAGCCGTGAAGCAGTCTGTTACCACCCGGCAGGCCGCCGAGCATTACGGTATCCGGGTAGGAAGAAACGGGATGTGTGCCTGCCCCTTCCATGACGATAAAAACCCCAGCATGAAGGTTGACCGGCGCTTCCATTGTTTCGGCTGTCAGGCAGACGGGGATGTGATTGACTTTGTTTCCCGTCTGGAAAACGTCAGCCCCAGGGAAGCTGCCCTCATGCTGGCACAGGACTTCTCCATCCCCTATGAGGATAAGGAGCCGCCATGCAGGAGCCGCCGCCCCCAGCCCCGGCAGGAAAGCCCGGAACAGCAATTCCGGCGTATGGAGCGTCACTGTTTCCGGGTACTGTCCGACTATCACAATCTGCTGCGCCGCTGGAAGCGGGGCTATGCCCCCAAGACGCCGGAGGAAGAATGGCACCCGCTTTTCGTGGAAGCCTTGCAGAAACAATCCCATGTGGAATATCTGCTGGATGTGCTGCTGTTCTCCGACATAGGGGAACGGGCTGCCCTGATTGCCAGCTACGGAAAGGAAGTGAGGAACCTTGAGCGGAGAATGGCAGACCTTGCCGCCAGAACTGCGGCAGGCCGTGACGGACACCATCGAAACCGCACCCCCGCCCCGGAGCGCCCCTGAAGTGAAAGCCATGCTGGAAAGCACCGAGAAAGGCGGCGTGCGGAACAGTATCCACAACTGCCTGACCGTGTTCCAGTATGACCCCGTCCTTTCCGGGGCGGTTGCGAAAAATCTCCTGACCGAGCGCATTGACCTTCTAAAGCCCATCGGCAGGAAACGCAGAACCGGCAGCAAGGCCATGACCGACACGGATATGAAATATATCCGGCTGTATCTGGAAGATACCTACGGCCTGACAAGCGAGAAAAAGATAGCAGACGCCGCCGATCTGGCCGCAGACGCCAACAGTTACCATCCCATCCGGGACTACCTGAACGGCCTTGTCTGGGACGGGAAAGAGCGTATCCGCTACTGCCTGCGGCACTTTCTGGGAGCCGATACGGACAACTTCACTTACCATTCCCTGCGGCTGTTCCTGCTGGGAGCCATCCACCGGGCTTTCTGTCCCGGCTGTAAGTTTGAGGCCATGCTCTGTCTGGTAGGCGGTCAGGGAGCCGGAAAATCCACCTTCTTCCGGCTGTTGGCTGTAAAAGACGAGTGGTTTTCCGATGATTTGCGGAAGCTGGACGATGATAACGTGTACCGCAAGCTACAAGGCCACTGGATAATCGAGATGTCGGAGATGATTGCCACCGCTAACGCCAAGAGCATAGAGGAAATCAAGTCTTTCCTCAGCCGCCAGAAGGAGGTCTATAAAATCCCCTACGAAACCCACCCGGAGGACAGGCTGCGGCAATGCGTGTTCGGCGGGACTTCCAATGCGCTGGACTTCCTGCCCCTTGACCGTTCCGGGAATCGGCGCTTCCTGCCGGTCATGGTCTACCCCGAACAGGCCGAGGTACACATTTTGGACGATGAAGCCGCTTCCAGAGCCTATCTGGAACAGGTATGGGCGGAAGCCATGACAACCTACAAAAGCGGCGATTTTAAGCTGTCTTTTACACCCGAAATGATACAGTACCTCAAAGAACACCAGCGGGATTTCATGCCGGAGGACACCAAGGCCGGGATGATACAGGCGTACCTTGACCGCTACACTGGCAGCGCCGTATGCTCTAAGCAGCTTTTCAAGGAAGCCCTGAACCACCCCTTTGACGAGCCGAAGCAATGGGAAATCCGGGAAGTCAACGACATCATGAACCACTGTATCACGGGATGGAAGTATTTCTCCAATCCCCGGATATTTGAAGGATACGGCAGGCAAAAGGGCTGGGAACGGGAACCCCCGGCAACGGGCGCTGACAACGGGCGTGAAAAAACGCCGGATGGATTTGTGGAAGTCACGGAGCAGATGGAACTTTCCTTCTGAAAAATCCGGGAAAATCACAGCCGGTTGCCGACCCCGTTGCTATCCCGTTGCCGAGCCGGTTGCTGGGAAAAAGCCCATAACTGCGGGCTTTTCTTCCCTCTGACAACCAAAGCAACAGAAAAATAAAAGAAAAAGTAAATAAACAGTAACCCGCCAGACAGAGATTGTTTTCGAGGTTTTCCCGCGCCCGTTGCCGGACTTCGTTGCCGACCTTCTCCTGTCTGGCTTATTTCATTTGCGCAGGCAACGAGCCAAGCGGATATGCTTGCATATCCATTTGGCGACTGCTGCGACAACGACAGTTATGGAGGTATTTTATTGAGACAGACGAAGGAACGAGAATCGAAACAAATGCTCACTGTAGATATTGAAGGACTTGCGGCTATGCTCTCCTGCGGGCAGGCCACTGCCAGAAAGATTGCGGAGGACGCCGGGGCGAGGATTACCATTGGGCGCCGGGTGCTGTATTCTGTCAGCAAGATAGAGAAGTATCTGGAAGCCATAGCGGAATAAACAGAAGAGGTACAGGAACCGGCAGAAAATGTTGCCGGTTCCTGAAAATCTTTAGCAATCACCTGTCCGTGGGAGTGGATTTATGCTATACTGATGGTGCAAGGCAAAAATCATTCCGACTGGCAAGGAGGTATGGAACCAGCAAAGTGCAGAAAGGAATGATTTTATGGCAAGAAAAGATAATAGAGGAAGAAATCTAAAGGTTGGAGAATCCCAGAGGAAAGATGGGCTGTATATGTACCGCTATACCGATGAAAGGACGGGGAAGCGTGTCGCAATCTATGACGCTGATTTGGCAGCGCTCCGGGAGAAAGAACGGCAGATTGCCAGAGAAATGGACGATGGTATCGTAACAGACAGGGCGGCAAAGAAACTGACGGTCAACGCACTGTTTGAGCGGTATATAGAATCGAAGAAACTGGCAGACAGCACACGGGGCAATTACATTGCAATGTGGAATAATCGTGTGAGGGATGAAATCGGCGGGATGAAAGTGGTTCAGGTCAGAGCGTCCCATATCCGGCTGTTTTATTCCAGACTTACGAAGGATGGGTATTCCCACAGTACCATCAAGCTGATTCACAACCTGCTTTATCCCAGCTTTGAAATGGCCGTGGATGATGATATTATCCGCAAGAATCCGGCAAAGGACGCTTTGGGGGATAATGGGGAACCGGCAAAAGAAAAAATGGCATTGACGCCATCCCAGCAGAACCGGCTTCTGTCCTTCGTAGAACAGAGCAGCGTTTATAACGTGTATCTGCCGATGTTGCAGATTATGATAGGAACGGGCTGCCGGTGCGGGGAGTTGATTGGATTGACATGGGCGGATGTGGATATGGAAAAGAAGGAAGTTTCCATAAGCTGCCAGTTAATCTATAAAAACTATGGGGATGGGTATAAATTCCATGTATCCACTCCGAAAACGGGCGCCGGTATCCGAAAGATTCCCATGAGTGAAACGGTCTATAAAGCCTTTACAGCCCAGAAACGCCAGAATTTCTTGCAGCGGATTCCGAGGAATGTGGAGATTGAAGGGCGTACAGATTTCATTTTTATGAGCAAAAACGGCAGGCCGCTTATGCCGAGCGCTGTCAACAATGTCCTTTATAATATTGTGTCTGCTTACAATAAACAGGAGACGGAACAGGCTAAAAAAGAAAAACGGGAAGCGGAATGTATGCCTTCGATTTCTGCTCATACCCTGCGGCATACCGGATGTACCAGAATGGCGGAACAAGGACTTGATATGAAAGTAGTGCAGTATATCATGGGACACGCTAATATCAGTGTGACGATGGAAGTCTACAACCATATCACAGAGCGGGCAAGGATTGAAAATGAGATTGCCAAAATGGACGCTGTTCAAGTGGTATAGGAAATCCGCCATGCACCTCACGAACAAGTTCGTTCGGTCACGGCTGTCGCCGTATAGGTCTAATCCCGAAATTGCCCTTTTGTGAGCATGCTCCCAACGGGCATTCCGGTCTTATCCCTGCATGGCTCGTAGCTTGCATGAAAATGGTGTAAATGTGGTGTAGTAGACCAAAAAACAAGGGAATTACGAAAAGAAAAACCAGCGTGAAGCCCGTAAAATCAAGGAAAATCGGGACTTCACAATTTTTTTACAAAATAATTAGCACTCACCTCTTGACAGTGCTAACAAAACGTGTTATATTTCGACTAGAACAAGGAAATGAAACATATGAGACAAAATGTCTTATATGTGTTGTTGATATAAGGAGGAACGCCTATGAATATCAGTAAATTTACTCAGAAATCAATTCAGGCTGTCCAGGATCTGGAGAAGGTTGCCTATGAGTACGGCAATCAGGAAATAGAGCAGGAGCATCTGCTTTATACATTATTAAATCAGGAAGACAGCCTGATTCTCAAATTAATTGAGAAGATGGAAATAAATAAAGAATATTTTATCAACACCGTGAAGAAGGCCCTGGATGCAAAAGTAAAGGTATCCGGCGGAGAGCTTCGGTTCGGACAATATCTGAACAAAGCGCTGGTAAGCGCAGAAGATGAAGCCCGTGCCATGGGCGACGAATATGTTTCCGTGGAGCACCTGTTTCTCTCCCTTCTGAAAAATGCAAGTCCGTCCATGAAGAAAATTTTCGGGGAATTCGGAATTACAAGGGAGCGGTTCCTGCAGGCTCTGCAGTCTGTCAGAGGAAACCAGCGGGTAGTCAGCGATAATCCGGAGGCAACTTACGACACGTTAAACAAATACGGCGAGGACCTGGTGGAGAAGGCGAGAAGTCAGAAGCTGGATCCGGTAATCGGCCGTGATGCGGAGATTCGAAATATAATCCGAATCCTTTCCCGTAAGACAAAAAACAACCCTGTACTCATCGGTGAACCCGGCGTAGGTAAAACAGCAGCCATCGAGGGACTTGCCCAGCGAATTGTCCGCGGCGATGTGCCGGAGGGACTGAAGGACAAAAAAATCTTCGCTCTCGACATGGGAGCTCTGGTGGCAGGAGCAAAATACAGAGGTGAATTCGAGGAACGTCTCAAAGCAGTTCTCGAGGAGGTAAAGAAGAGCGAGGGCAAAATCATCCTCTTTATTGACGAGCTTCACTTAATCGTAGGCGCAGGCAAGACAGACGGCGCCATGGATGCAGGAAATATGCTCAAACCAATGCTTGCAAGAGGAGAACTCCACTGTATCGGAGCCACAACCCTTGACGAGTACCGTAAATATATTGAAAAGGATGCAGCTCTGGAACGTCGTTTCCAGCCGGTTCTTGTGGATGAGCCGACAGTGGAAGACACCATTTCCATTCTCCGTGGGTTGAAGGAACGTTACGAGGTTTACCACGGCGTTAAGATTACAGACAGCGCTCTGGTGGCAGCAGCAACCCTTTCCCATCGTTATATTACAGACAGGTTTCTTCCGGATAAAGCCATCGACCTGGTAGATGAAGCCTGCGCTCTGATAAAAACAGAACTGGATTCCATGCCCACAGAGCTTGATGAGCAGCGCAGAAAAATCATGCAGCTTGAAATTGAAGAATCTGCGCTGAAAAAAGAAACAGACAATTTAAGCAAAGAACGTCTGGAAACACTCCAGAAAGAGCTTGCAGAGCTTCGTGACAGCTTTAATACACAGAAAGCCCAGTGGGACAATGAGAAACATTCTGTGGAGAAACTTCAGAAGCTCCGTGAACAGATAGACGAGGTAAACAGACAGATTCAGATTGCCCAGCAGAAATACGATTTGGATAAAATGGCAGAGCTGCAGTATGGTGAACTTCCGAAATTACAGCAGATGCTTGAAATTGAGGAGAGAAATGTAAAAGAAAGCGATCGCCGTCTTGTCCATGAGGCAGTGACAGACGATGAAATAGCAAGAATTATTTCCCGTTGGACAGGAATCCCTGTAACAAGGCTGACAGAGGGAGAGAGAGCAAAGCTTCTTTCCCTGGAAGACCAGCTCCATCAGCGGGTGATCGGTCAGGATGAAGGAGTGAAACGTGTGACAGACGCCATTCTTCGTTCCAAAGCGGGAATCAAGGATCCGTCCAAGCCAATCGGTTCTTTCCTTTTCCTTGGACCAACAGGAGTAGGTAAAACAGAGCTTGCCAAAACACTTGCAGAAAATCTGTTTGACGACGAGCAGAATATGGTTCGTATCGACATGAGCGAATATATGGAGAAATATTCTGTATCCAGACTGATCGGAGCGCCTCCGGGATATGTAGGCTACGAGGAAGGGGGACAGCTGACAGAGGCTGTTCGAAGAAAACCATACAGTGTCGTTCTTTTTGATGAGATCGAAAAAGCACATCCGGACGTATTTAACGTGCTTCTTCAGGTCCTTGACGACGGAAGAATCACAGACTCTCAGGGACGTACGGTGGACTTCAAGAATACCATCCTTATTATGACCTCCAACATCGGCTCCCCGTACCTTCTTGACGGAATCGGAGAAGACGGAGAGGTGAAACCTGAGGCTGAAGAACTGGTCATGAATGATTTAAGAGGACATTTCCGTCCGGAATTTTTGAACCGTCTTGACGAAATCATTATGTTTAAGCCTCTGACGAAACAAAACATCGGTGCGATCGTTGAGCTGATGGTAAGCGAACTGAATAAACGTCTGGCAGACCAGGAGCTTTCTCTGGAGCTTACGGATGCAGCAAAAGACAGGGTGATCGAGAACGGATACGACCCGGTATACGGTGCCCGTCCGCTGAAACGATATCTCCAGAAATATGTGGAAACTCTTGCTGCCCGCAAAATCCTTTCCGGCGACGTACATTCCGGTGACACCCTTGTGCTGGATGTGGAAAACGACGAATTTGTTGTAAGGATAAAATAACAGGGCTTGACAAATTTCCGGATTGGTACCATAGTGTTACTGAAAAGAAAGAAAAGGATGGAAGACTATGATACCTAAAGACCCGGTGATGCTGTTAAGCTATGTGAATACCCAGCTTCGTGATTATTATGAATCTCTGGAGGCGCTTTGCACCTGCAGGGGAATGAAGAAAAAAGAATTGGTAGAGAAGATGGCAGCCATCGACTACTACTACGATGAAAAAACAAACCAGTTTGTCTGACACAAAACATTCGGCAGATAAAAGAAGACTGTCTGCCGGGCAGAAGGCTGTAAAAAAGTTCCGCAGGACTCAAAAAGGAGTCCCGGCAGAGCTTTTTTTATTACTGCCAAAGGGGAGATTCTGTACAGGCTTTCCTGTCAAAAGATCTCTAAGGATGGAAAGGGATGTATATCTGAAATAGGAATATAAATGATTAGCCCGACAAATAGAAAAAGACAGGCAAACAAGGGAAATCGTATATTTAAAATATGAAAAAAGTGTGAATTGCACAAAAAACACTTGCATATTTTGTGCAAAATACTATTATATATTTAGTCGGACTAAATAAAAGGAGGAAGAGAAATGCTTGAGGGGAACGAACACCCGTTAGGAAAAAGTATGCAGTTTCTCCTGTGGCAGATCAGCAGACAGTATGCGGCAAGATGCTACCGCCAGATTACGGAGCAGGGGCTTCAGCCTACGCAGATGCCGTTTCTGATCATGCTTCACAGACACGATGGCTGCAGTCAGAAAGAAATGGCAGAATGGCTGCACATTAAGCCGCCTACAGTCAATGTAAGTATTCAGAGGCTGGAGAAAACAGGAATCGTAGAACGAAAACGGGACGAGACAGACCAGCGGATTGCCAGGATCTATATCACCGAAAAAGGGAAAACTATCATGAAAAAAATCCTGGAAGAGGCGAAAGAGACAGAGAAGCTTATGTTTGGAAACTTCTCTGAGGCAGAGCTGTGTCTGCTGCGTCGTTTTTTTGAACAGATTCTGAAAAATACAGAAGAAATGCAGGAGACATTTCCCGGAAGCTGCGGTTTTCTGATGCAGGAGAAAAAACAGGATAAAGAATCAAACAGCAGGAAAGGACTGGAAATATGATCAAACTGATGAAATATCTTAAAAAATCAGCAGGCGCGCTGGTTCTGATCGTAGGACTTCTGTTTCTCCAGGCGTACTGCGATCTGTCCCTGCCGGATTACACCTCAAAGATTATCAATGTGGGAATCCAGCAGCACGGAATCGAAGACGGAGTTCCGGAAAAAATCCGTACGGAAACTCTGGACAGCCTGAAGCTTTTTATGTCAAAGGAGGAAGCACAGACTGTTTCGGACGCCTACGTCAGGGAGCAGGAAACATATGTCTTAAAAGACGATATTTCCAAAGAAAAGAGAGAAGAACTAAACGATATTTTGTGTATGCCGATGATGATGGCAGGGGCATTTACATCAGAAAGTGAAACAGGCAATGCCATGATACAGAAAATGGGGCTTCCGGAAGGTACAGATCCCATGCAGGCGCTGACTTCTCTTCCGGAGGAGGCAGTTTCAGAAATCATGGCGCAGATGAAGGAACAGATGAAGGATATGCCGGAGTCCATTATGACCCAGGCGGCTGTAGCCTTTGTCTATTCGGAGTACAATGCCATGGGAGAGGACACCGATGCCATCCAGATGAGGTATATTGCAGTTTCCGGTGCGAGGATGCTTGCCATGGCCCTTGTGATCATGCTTGCGGCAATCTGCGTCACCTTCCTTTCGGCAAGGGTGGCAGCCGCACTGGGACACGATCTGAGAAACAGCATTTACCGGAAGGTAATGAGTTTTTCCAGCAATGAATATAATAAATTTTCCACAGCGTCTCTGATCACCAGAAGTACCAACGATGTACAGCAGGTACAGATGGTCATGGCAATGATGTTCAGGATCGTTCTTTATGCCCCGATCCTTGGCGTGGGAGGTGTGCTTAAGGTTCTGGAGACAGATTCCTCAATGACCTGGATTCTTGGTGTGGGAGTTGCGCTGATCCTTTTTGTGATCGTGGTACTTTTTGCAGTGGCAATGCCGAAATTTACAGTGCTTCAGAAGCTGATAGACAGGCTGAATCTGGTATCCCGTGAAATCCTTACAGGTATTCCCGTTATTCGAGCCTTCAGTCGGGAAAAGCATGAGGAGGAGCGTTTCGAGACAGCGAATCTGAAGCTTACAAAGACCAACCTTTTTGTCAACCGGTGCATGACCTTTATGATGCCTGTTATGATGCTGATCATGAACGGAATCTCCGTTTTGATTATTTATACAGGGGCGCATGCAGTAGATAACGGAACCATGCAGGTGGGAAATGTTATGGCATTTATCCAGTATGCAATGCAGATCATCATGTCCTTCCTGATGATCACAATGATGTCTATTATGCTTCCCAGAGCAAATGTGGCAGCCCTTAGAATCCATGAGATTCTGAACACAGAGGTGAGTATCCGGGATAAGGAAAAAACAGTTTCCCCTGCAGAAAACAGAAAGGGAGAAATTGAATTTGACCATGTAACCTTTGCCTATCCGGACGCAGGAGAAAACGTCCTTACAGATATTACATTCAAGGCGAAAAAAGGTGATACCATTGCTGTTATCGGAAGTACGGGAAGCGGAAAAAGTACTCTGGTCAACCTTATTCCAAGGTTCTACGATGTCACCGGAGGCTGTGTGAAAATAGACGGGGTGGATGTCCGCGATATGACGCAGAAAGACCTTCGCGACCGTCTGGGATATGTACCTCAAAAGGGAGTTCTGTTCTCGGGAACGGTAGACTCCAACATCCGCTACGGTAAGACAGAGATCAGTAAAGATAAGGTGAAAAAAGCGGCGGAGGTTGCCCAGGCAACAGAGTTTATTGAGGCGAAACCGAAGCAGTATGAGTCTCCTATCGCTCAGGGCGGAAGCAATGTTTCGGGAGGACAGAAGCAGCGTCTTTCCATTGCGAGAGCAATTGCAAAAGAACCGGAAATCTTTATTTTTGACGACAGTTTTTCCGCTCTTGACTTTAAGACAGACAGTATTTTGCGAAAGGCGCTGAAGGAATATACAAAGGATGCGACCACTGTGATCGTAGCCCAGCGTATCAGCACCATATTACATGCAGACCAGATCATTGTACTGGATGAGGGAAAAATGGCAGGCATCGGAACCCATAAAGAACTGATGGAAAACTGCGAGGTTTACCGCCAGATTGCAATGTCTCAGTTATCAGAGGAGGAATTGGCATGAGCGAAAGAAGACGCGGCCCCATGGGGGGACATCACGGCGGAGCTATGACAGGGGAAAAAGCCAAGGACTTCAAGGGTTCCATGGCGAAGCTCTTTAAATATATGGAGCGGTATAAGTTCCGCTTTATCCTGATGTTTGTATTTGCAGTGGCAGGTACGGTATTCAACATTATAGGACCGAAGATCCTGGGAAAGGCCACAACGGAGCTTTTCAACGGCCTGATCGCCAAGGTAAACGGCACAGGAGGCATAGATTTCGGAAAAATCGGCACGATTCTTCTGTGGGTCATGGGACTTTACCTTCTCAGCTCCTGCTTTTCCCTGATTCAGGGATTTGTCATGACCGGAATTTCCAATGATGTGACATACAGTCTGAGAAAGGACATCTCAAAGAAGATTAACCGTCTGCCTTTAAACTATTTTGAAAGCCGTACAAACGGTGAAATCCTTTCCAGGATCACCAATGATGTGGACACTCTTCAGATGAGCTTAAACCAGAGTATGACCCAGCTTATCACCTCGGTGACCACCCTGATCGGCGTATTTGTAATGATGCTTTCCATCAACGGATGGATGACTCTGGCTGCAGTTTTGATCCTTCCCATTTCCATGTTTATCATTCAGAATGTAATGAAGCATTCTCAGAAATACTTCCGTGAACAGCAGGAATATCTGGGAAATGTCAACGGACAGATTGAAGAAAACTTCAGCGGACACAATGTGGTAAAGGTATTTAACAAAGAAAACGACGTAGTGGAGGAATTCGAAAAGGATAACAGAAAGCTCTATGAATCTGCATGGAAATCCCAGTTTTTCTCAGGGATGATGATGCCGATCATGCAGTTTGTGGGAAATCTGGGATATGTGATGGTTGCCCTTCTCGGAGGAGTCTTCGTTATCAAAGGAAGCATTGAGGTCGGAGATATCCAGTCCTTCTTCCAGTATATCCGAAACTTTACCCAGCCGATCCAGCAGATCGCCCAGGTGACAAATCTTCTCCAGTCTTCCGCGGCAGCCTCTGAGAGAGTCTTTGAATTTCTGGAAGAGCCGGAGGAGGAACAGACAGTACAGACATCTGCAGACATCGACACCCTTTCCGGAAACGTACAGTTTGAGCATGTGGGATTTGGCTATAACCCAGATAAAATGATTGTCCATGATTTCTCCGCAGAGGTGAAGGACGGTCAGAAAATCGCTATTGTAGGACCCACCGGAGCAGGCAAAACAACCATGGTAAAGCTTCTGATGAGATTCTATGATGTAAACAGCGGAAGCATAAAAGTAGACGGACATGACATCAGGGAATTTGACAGAAGCAGACTCCGTGAGATGTTCGGAATGGTACTTCAGGATACCTGGCTGTTTTCGGGAACCATTATGGAAAACATCCGATATGGAAGGCTGGATGCCACAGATGAAGAGGTGATCGCAGCGGCGAAAGCGGCCCACATCCACCATTTTATCATGCAGCAGCCAGGGGGATATCAGATGGTTCTCGATGAGGAAACCAGCAATATTTCCCAGGGACAGAAACAGCTTCTTACCATTGCAAGAGCGATCCTTGCAGACAATAAGATCCTGATTCTTGATGAGGCGACTTCCTCTGTAGATACGCGTACAGAGGTGCAGATCCAGAAGGCCATGGACAATCTGATGAGAGGCAGAACAAGCTTCGTGATCGCGCACCGCCTCTCCACGATCAGGGATGCAGACCTGATTCTTGTTATGAAGGACGGAGATATTATTGAGCAGGGAAATCATGAAGAGCTCCTTGCAAAGAAAGGATTTTACTACGACCTTTACAACAGTCAGTTTGATAAAACAGAAATTGCATAATCTGCAGAATTACGCATATCATACAGCCTGTCGGAGACAGAACATCCGGCAGGCTGATTTTTTTCTTTTTTCTGAGAAGCCGGTATGCTATAATAAAAAAATATAGTTTACACACAAATAATAAAATGAGGGATATGCTTTCATGACAGATAAGAAAAACGGCAGGGAATATCTTGCCTATGTAACAGAAAAGCTGGAAAACAGGATTCGCCGGATTAATCTTTCCATTGAAGAGGGGCAGAAAGAAATCGAGGGTATGCACGAATACTACTGGGAAAATTATACGGAAATGGATCAGTACGGCTACGAAAATTTCGATAATCAGCAGGCGCTTTTTGGCCAGATCAGCGCCAATGAGGAACAGCTCAGGCTGAAACACCGTTTCCGGAAAATGCTGGATTCTCCCTTTTTCGGCAGAGTGGATTTTCTTTATGAGGATGAGGACGAGCCGGAAACCTTCTACATTGGAATCGGCAATTTTGCGGAAGAAACAGGGCAGGTGCCTCTGGTTTACGACTGGCGGGCTCCGGTAAGCAGCCTTTTTTACGATTATGATAAGGGCCCGGCGTCGTATCATGCGCCTTTGGGAGAAATCCACGGGGAGGTTACCTCCAAGTGGCAGTATAAGATCCGCAGAGGCAGGATGGTCTATGAGTTTGAAAGTGATGTAAAGATTGACGACGATATTTTGAAGGCGGAACTTGGAAGCTGTGGGGAAGTGCAGCTCAAGAATATTATCCGGACGATCCAGAAGGAACAGAATGCGATTATCCGCAATACAAAAGATAAAATCATGGTGATCCAGGGAGCAGCAGGCAGCGGAAAAACCTCCGTAGCTCTGCACAGGATCGCCTATCTTCTGTACCATGACAGGGAAAATCTGAAATCCTCCAATATACTGGTCCTGTCTCCAAACGGGATTTTTTCAGACTATATTTCTCACATTCTTCCGGAGCTGGGAGAAGAAAACATCAGAGAAATGAGCTTCGATCTTTTTGCCTATAAGGAACTGCTTGACACGGTGTCTGACTGTGAAGACCGCTGCGATGAGATTGAGCGGAGGATACAGTTTCCGAATATGAAATCGTGGGTAGAGAAAAAGCAGTCCAGAGAATTTATCGACCATATGGAAGGCTTTGCCGTACAGCTGGAAGATGAGCTGATGAACTTTAAAGATGTGGAATATCGTGGCTTTACCAAAACAGAAAGCGAGATCATAGAGCTTTTCTATTTTAAATTTCAGGAATTTCCCCTGCTTTCCAGAATGGATGCAGTTGCCGAATATTTTATTGATGAGATAGAAACTCTGCGCGACAGTGACCTTCCGGAGGAGGAGAAGGAGCTTGTAAAGGAAAAATTCCGAAAAATGTACGATACGGTGGATCTGTATGTGATCTACAACCGTTTCCTGAAAACCGAAGGAATGAGACTGCTTCCCAAAGTTCCCTATGAAAAGAGAAAGCTCCGCTATGAGGACGTTTATCCGATGCTGTATTTGAAATACCGTTTGAAAGGGGCAAAGAAGCAGAAAGAGATCAAACATCTGGTTGTGGATGAAATGCAGGATTATTCCAGACTTCAGTATGAAATTCTCAGAGGAATGTTTTCCTGCAGGATGACGATTCTGGGGGACAGAGCCCAGACCATGGACGACCACAGACAGGACGTCACCTTGTTTCTGCCAAAGATATACGGTAAAAATATCAACACCATTGTGATGAATAAAAGCTACAGAAATACAGTGGAGATTGCCTCCTATGCAAACGGACTTGCGGGGATTACAGATGTTGAACTTTTCGAAAGACACGGAGAGCCTGTGAGGGAAGAGGCGTTTCCGGATATGGAACGAGCAGTGGAGGCCATTCTTTCCAGGCTGAAGCTGAATGAGGAAGAGTATGAGACAGGGGCTGTGATCGCCCGCTGCGAGAAGGAGGCGGAAGCGCTTTCCCTTCTTCTGAAGCAGCGTCTGAGGGAGAGAGGATTTGATACAGAGAACCGTTTTTCCTACCTTCACAGAAACAGCACCAGCTTCCGGAAGGGACTTACAGTCACCACATTTTATCTGGCAAAAGGGCTGGAATTTGATCAGGTGTTCTGTGTATTTCCGGCAGAAGACACAACAGCACTTGCCATGCAGGCCAGATATATTGCGGCGACCAGAGCGCTTCATGAGCTGCATATGTATTTGCTTGAACAGTGAGCGGAATCGGAACTGTGCAGAGAAAAATCGGTTTTACAGAGCCGGAATGAGGATATGGTATAAAGAAGAGAAAAAAAGTTCATACTTATTTTAGAAAGTGGAGGGGAAATGACGTTGACATCCACTGGAATAAACAGTAAAATAAAAGATAATTATGAACAGTTGTACGATTAGAATCAGGGAATACCTAAGGAGGATATTATGAAGAATAAAAAGATATTTGCCTTACTGGCAATGACAGTTATAGCTTCCGGCGCAATGAGCGCATGCGGGTTTGGCAGTGATGAACCGGATCAGGTAGTTGTTGCAACTCCGACTCCGAAACCCACTCAGGCGCCAACTCCGACTCCTGCACCTGCAGACGGACAGAGCACCACATATAATTCGAAAGACAAGAGCATTTCCATTACTGTTCCGGATGCCACATGGGCGAACAAGAACGATACAGATAAGATGGTAAGCTTTGAATCTCCGGACCAGGGCAAGATCCTTATCCTCCACGGAGAAGGAGACGAGGCAATGGCAGCAGCGCTGATTCCTGATTCCCAGGATATTGCAACAGCCCTTGAGCAGGCGGCAGATCTTGAGCCTGGAACAGACTTTAACATTCTTGACTATTCTGCGGAGAACGTTGACGGAGTAGGCGTTTACAGCTACACAGTACAGTATTTAAATGACAAGGGCGGATATGCCTATGTTGTAAATAAATATTTTGCAAACGACAACGAATTCTACAGTGTTGCAGGTTCTGTCAAGAAGGGCAAGGACGACAAGGCTACAGAGAAGACTCTCAACAGTGTGAAAAAAGCAGTTTCATCCTTCAAGATCAAGGGCGATTCCGCACTGAAGAGCGCAACTCCGGAAAAGGCAGCCAATGAGGAAGCCAAGGGGGACGCAAACACAGAAGGAAATACAGAGGCTGCAGCAGAGAACCAGAGCTCTGAGGGCAGCGGTTCTGAAGGCGGCGGCTCCGGAAATACAGGGGATGCGGCTCTGAGCGATACAAATCAGACAAGAACTATTTATGACAACGATGACGGAAGAGCACGTGTCATTTATGCAGACGGAAACGGCGGCTGGTACGACGATGACGGAAACAGCTACGACTTTGTGACAGACGAAGACGTTTACGATCAGGACGGCAAGGACTTCTACTACCACGGAGAGGCAGCAGACGTATATTATATGCCGGTTGAATAATTGAACACGGAAGTTTCAGGGGCTATCGGAGACGATAGCCCTTTTTTGAAGAGACAACAAAGAGTTTACAGTGCCCTGTCAATTGTGTTATGATACTATGGAAAAATTGCTTCGGGACGGAGGATGAGAAATGGAATCATATGGTAAATTTGCAAAAGTGTACGATATGTTTCAGGATAATATAAATTATACCCAGTGGGCAGACTACCTTGTGGAGATTCTGAAAGAAGACGGGATTACAGAGGGGCTTGTCCTGGAACTTGGATGCGGCACGGGAACCATGACGGAGCTTCTGGCAGATGCAGGATATGACATGATCGGAATCGATAATTCCGGAGAAATGCTGGCAGAGGCTATGGAGAAAAAAATGGAATCCGGTCACGACATCCTCTATCTTCTTCAGGATATGCAGGACTTTGAGCTTTACGGAACTGTCCGTGCCGTAGTCAGCGTCTGTGACAGTCTGAATTATCTGACGGAGGAGGAAGATCTGGAATACGTTTTTGCCCTGGTAAATAATTATCTGGATCCGGGCGGATTGTTTATCTTTGACATGAACACAGTATATAAATACCAGACGATGATCGGAGATGCAACCATCGCAGAGAACAGGGAGGACGGAAGCTTCATCTGGGAAAACAGCTTTGACCCGGAAACGGGGATCAACATTTATGAGCTGGCTCTTTTCCTCCCGAGAGAGGACGGGCTGTACGAAAAATGTGAAGAAGAGCATTATCAGAAAGCCTACCCTGTGGAAAAGATACAGGAGCTTCTTGTAAAAGCAGGTCTGGAGCCGGTAGCCATCTACGATGCGTATACCAGGGAGCCGGGAAGAAAGGACAGCGGAAGACTTACTTTCATTGCCAGAGAAAAGGGAAAGAATGCCGGAAACGATTATCACGGAAACATTCCAAAGAGAGAAAAACAGGAGAATTGATAAATGAGTGATTATATTATAAGAGCAACAGCTGCGAACAGCCAGATCCGTGCCTTTGCAGCAGTGACAACAGAAACCGTAGAAACAGCAAGAAAAGCGCACAACACAAGTCCGGTGGCAACAGCAGCGCTGGGACGCCTTCTCACAGGGGGAGCCATGATGGGAGTTATGATGAAGGGAGAGAAGGACATTCTTACACTTCAAATCCACGCAGGCGGCCCTCTTCAGGGAATCACAGTGACAGCAGATTCCCGGGGACGGGTAAAAGGATATGTGGGAAATCCCAATGTATGTATTCCGGCAAACAGCAAGGGGAAACTGGATGTTGCCGGAGCAGTAGGCGTAGGCTTTATGAATGTCATCAAGGACCTGGGCTTAAAGGAGCCTTATCTCGGACAGGTAGCCCTTCAGACAAGCGAGATCGCAGAAGATTTAACCTATTATTTTGCAACCAGCGAACAGGTTCCTTCTGCAGTGGGACTCGGAGTGCTGATGAACAAAGACAATACAGTACGCCAGGCTGGAGGCTTCATCGTACAGCTTATGCCGTTTGCAGATGAGGCTGTGATTTCCAAACTGGAAGAGAATGTAGGAAAGATCAATTCTGTTACAAATCTTCTGGAGGAAGGCCATACTGCAGAAAGTCTTCTGGAAGCAGTGCTGGAAGGTTTTGACATTGAGATCAATGACCGTGTACCTACAGAATTTTACTGCAACTGCAGCAAGGAGAGAGTGGAAAAGGCCCTTGTGAGCATCGGAAGAAAAGACCTGAACGAACTGATTCAGGAAGGCAAGGAAGTGGAAATGAATTGTCATTTCTGTAATACAAACTACACATTCAGCGTGGAGGAATTAAAAGAGATTCTTCGCAGAAGCAAATAAGGAAGGAAAAAGCTATGAGACACGGGTTTATCAAGCTTGCAGCCGCAACCCCTCATATCACAGTTGCAGACTGTAAAGCAAATGGAGAAGAAATTTTAAAGAATATTCGGGAAATGGAACGGGAACATGCGAAGGTGATGGTATTCCCGGAACTCTGCATCACCGGCTACACCTGCGGGGATCTCTTTCTCCACAGACGCCTTCTGGACAGCGCATGGGAAACACTGATAAAGATTGCGGAAGAAACGAAAAATACAGATGCCCTGATCTTTATCGGAGTTCCGGTGAGAAATCATGGCAAGTTATATAATGCGGCGGCAGTGCTCAACAGAGGAAACATCATTGGGCTGGTACCTAAGGTGCATCTCCCCAATTATAACGAATTTTACGAACAGCGCCATTTTACCTCAGGTGCAGGCTGCCTGGAATATGCGCTGGTCGACGGAAAGAAGATTCCTTTCGGACCGGAACTCCTCTTCGTATGCGAGGAAGAGCCTGAGCTTGTGGCGGCAGCGGAAATCTGTGAGGATCTATGGGTGACACTTCCTCCAAGTGTACTCCATGCCCAGGCAGGGGCAAATCTGATCGTGAACCTTTCTGCAAGCAATGAAATGGTGGGGAAAGATACCTACCGGAGAAATCTGGTAAAGGGACAGTCTGCCCGCCTTGTCTGCGGCTATGTTTACGCAAATGCAGGAGAGGGGGAATCCACCCAGGATCTTGTGTTCGGCGGCCAGAATATGATCGCGGAGAACGGAGAGATTCTTGCAGAGGGAGAGCGCTTCAAAAACGGTATTGTTTACAGCGAGGTGGATGTACAGAAGCTGAATGATGAGAGAAGAAGAATGACTACCTTCCGGGAAGCTGACGACAGCGATCATCTGAAGGTTGCCTTTCATCTGAACGTGGAAGAAACGGTTCTTACCCGCAAATTCCCCAAGTTCCCCTTTGTTCCGGACAGAAAAGAAGAACGTGAGATGCGCTGTGACGAGATCCTTCATATTCAGGCTATGGGACTGAAACAGAGGATGGAGCATATTCACTGCACAGGTGCCACAGTGGGGCTTTCCGGAGGACTGGATTCCACACTGGCGCTTCTTGTGATCGCAAGAACCTTTGACCTGATGGGACTTCCCAGAAATCAGATTCACTGCGTTACCATGCCCTGCTTCGGAACTACAGACAGAACCTATCAGAATGCCTGTGAATTAAGCAGATGCCTTGGGGCATCCTTAAGCGAGGTGAATATCAGGGATGCGGTAAATCTTCACTTCAGGGATATCGGACATGATCCGGAGGTTCATGATGTGACCTTTGAGAACAGTCAGGCACGGGAGAGAACCCAGGTTTTGATGGATATGTCCAATCAGGACGGCTCCATTCTTGTGGGAACAGGAGATTTATCTGAGCTTGCTCTGGGCTGGGCAACCTATAACGGAGATCACATGTCCATGTACGGAGTAAACGGCTCAGTACCGAAAACGCTGGTGCGTCATCTGGTGCGCTACTATGCGGATACCTGTAAAGACGAGAAGCTTTCTGCAGTTCTGCTTGATATTTTAGACACGCCGGTCAGTCCGGAGCTCCTTCCTCCAAAAGACGGAGAGATTGCCCAGAAGACAGAAGATCTGGTAGGGCCTTACGAGCTTCATGACTTCTATCTTTACTATATGCTCCGTCAGGGCTTCGACCCGGAGAAAATCTACCGGATCGCCTGTGAAACCTTTGACGGCGTATATGAGAAAGAAACGATATATAAATGGCTGAAGAAATTTTACTGGAGATTTTTCACCCAGCAGTTCAAGCGTTCCTGTCTGCCGGATGGCCCGAAGGTGGGAAGCGTGGCTGTTTCCCCGAGAGGAGATCTCAGAATGCCAAGTGATGCCAGTGCCAAAATGTGGCTGGATCAGGTGGAAAAAATAGAATTATAGAGAAGATTGTTATAAAAGCGGAGAGCCTTAATCGTTCTCCGCTTTTTTCAGTGCATCTTCGATTGCATGGAGAAGAACCATGGAAGTGTATTTGCTGTCCTCAGACCAGGAAATCTCATCCAGAGACTGGGAGGTATAGATCTGACTGGAAATAGATTCCAGGACAGGCTCCATCAGAGGAAACATGGCGGAGGTGGCTTCGCTGAGATTCACCAGATCAATGGAGGTGATTTTGGCGGAGTCTACAGTGACCTCCACATCAAAGGTATTGTCATTGAGGGTGATGGAGGAGCTGTATACTCCCGGATGGTAGCGCCCTTTTTCTGATCCCGGAGACTTGGAGGAGTGCCCCGGACCGAACATGAAAAACAGGACGATGCCCAGGACAATGGCAAGGAACAGGAAGACAAGGGTATAGACGACTTCTTTCATATGTAATACGACGATTTTTGTTTTGGAACTCATGGCAGGCCTCCCATGTGAATTTAGTTATAAAACTATAAACAGGTTTTATATATCTTATTATAAAAGTATGGGATTTATGCGAATGAATATGATACAATAAAGCTATTTGATAAAGTAGGAGGTAGTATATGTCGCTGCAGTTTATCATCGGAAGCTCCGGCGCCGGAAAATCCCATCTGGCGTACCGGAGAATCATAGAAGCGTCCATGAAGCACCCGGAGCGCAATTATTATGTGATCGTGCCGGAGCAGTTTACCATGCAGACACAAAAGACTCTGGTGGAGATGCATCCGGGAAAGGGAATTTTAAATATAGATATTTTAAGCTTTGAGCGTCTCGCCTATCGTGTTTTCGAGGAGACGGGAGGAGATACCAGAAAGGTGCTGGAGGATACAGGCAAGAGTATGGTGCTGCGCAAAATGGTTCAGAAATACCAGAAAGACCTGCCTTACCTCGGAAGCCAGATGAAAAAGCCGGGATATCTCGACGAGGTGAAATCCCTTCTTTCGGAGTTCATGCAGTATGATATCCGGGAAAAAGACCTGGAAGAAATGCTGGAAAGAACAGGGGACAGAACCCTTCTTCAGATGAAACTGAAAGATGTAGGGGTACTCTATAATGGTTTTCGCAAATTTCTGGAAGGACATTACATGACAGGGGAGGAGGTGCTGGACGTTCTTTTAAAAGCCCTGCCTTTTTCTGAGAAAATCAGAGGGAGTGAAATGCTTTTCGACGGATTTACGGGATTTACACCCATTCAGATTAATGTGATCCGGGAGCTTCTTATCCTCACAGAGAAAATTTCCGTGACCGTGACCATGGACGCGTCGGAAAATGCCTTTTCTCCGGGCAAACCCTATCAGCTTTTTTACATGAGCCGAAAAATGATCCGGGCGCTTTCTGCACTTACGAAGGAACTGGAGGATCCTGTTTATGTAAGGCAGGGAGAGAATTCCAGATTTGCAAAGGCACCGGCGCTTCATTTTCTGGAGCAGAATATATTCCGATACAGGAAAGAGTCCTATGACAGGGAGCAGGAGGAGATCAGTCTGTATCTGGCAGGCAGCCCTCTGATGGAAATGAGGGAAACGGCAAGGCAGATAGCCGTCCTTGTGCGCAGAAACGGCTATCGGTACGGGGAAGTGGCTGTGATAACCGGAAATCTGGAAGTGTACGGAAACCTGGCAAAGCAGGTCTTTGAGGAGGTGCATATCCCCTATTTCATAGATGAGAAGCACAGCGTACTGATGAACCCCTTTGTGGAGGCTATCCGCGCTGCTCTGGAAATGGCAGTGAAGGGATTTTCCTATGAAAGCGTATTCCGCTATCTGAGAAGCGGAATGTCCGGAATTGGGAAAGAAGAGGCGGACAGGCTGGAAAATTATGTGATCGCCCTTGGAATCCGGGGCTTTAAGAAGTGGTCGTCGAAATGGGTACGTATTTACAGAGGGATGAAGCCCGAAGAAATCGGGGAGTTAAATGCGCTCAGGGAAAGCTTCCTGGAGGAGGTGGGAATCCTGGCGGAAGGCTTCGGTTCCGGAAGGAAGACAGTGGAAGAATATTGCCGCATTCTCTATGAATATATTGTCCGGTGCGGCATGGAGAAAAAAATCAGGGATCAGGAGCTGATGTTTAAAGAACTGGGGAATCAGGCAATGGAAAAGGAATACAGCCAGATTTACTCCATTGTTATGGAGCTGCTCGACAAGATGGTGGAAATATTGGGAGAAGAGACAGTTACCAGCCAGGAATTTCGCCAGCTTCTGGAAACAGGTCTTGGAGAAGCGAAGGTTGCCCTCATTCCGCCAAGCATGGATCAGGTTATGGTAGGGGATATGGAACGTACCCGTTTGAAAGACATCAAAGCCCTGTTTTTTGTAGGGGTTAACGAGGGCAATATTCCCAAAAACACCCAGTCCGGAGGAATCCTTACAGAGATGGACAGAGAATTTTTTGAGGGAGAGGGAATGGAGCTTGCCCCGGGACCGAAGGAGCTTATGAATATGCAGAGGTTTTACCTTTACCTGAACCTGACAAAACCAAGAGAAAGGCTGTTTCTCTCCTGCAGTGAAACCAACAGTAAGGGAGAGGCGGTAAGTCCGGCATATCTGATGAACACGGTGAAGGCTCTGTATCCGGGGCTTGAGGTGAGACAGGCCCAAGAGCGGGAGATGCTTCCGGAGCTTCCGGAGATCGGGATCGATTATTTTCTGGAGCTGCTTTCAGGGAGAGAGGAAGGACAGGAGAGCAAAGTATTCGCAGAGCTTTACAGCTGGTATCTGAAAAGCCCGGAATATGCGCCTCTTGTAAAGCGTCTGGTGGAAGCCTCCTATTCCGGAAAACCTGTGGATATGATAAGCAAAAGCGTAGCCGGAGCTCTCTACGGGGAAATTTCCCCCTACAGCGCCACAAGGCTGGAACGGTATTCTGCCTGTGCCTTTGCCCATTTCCTGCAGTACGGCCTGCGCCTGAGCCAGCGGGCGGAATATGAGTTCAGGGCAATGGATATGGGAAATGTAATGCACCAGGCTCTGGAGGATTTTTCCAAGGAGCTGATACGAAGAGGACTTGACTGGGCGCAGCTTACCGACGAGCTCAGAGAGGAAATCGCAGATGCCTGCCTTGATAAGGTATGTGCAGATTACGGAAATACCGTGCTCAAGAGCAATGCCCGAAATGAATATATGATAGAGCGTACCCGGCGGATTTTGAAACGGACGGTCTGGGCTCTCCAGAAGCAATTGGAAAACAGTGATTTCCGTCCCGAGGGCTTTGAAGTAAAAATCGGAGGAGGACGGATTGACCGTGTGGATATAATGGAGGAAGAGGACAGAGTATGGGTCCGCGTTATTGACTATAAAACAGGAAATACCTCCTTTGATCTGGTATATCTCTATCATGGACTTCAGCTGCAGCTTATGGTCTATCTGGAAGGGGCGCTTCGCGCGGAAGAGAAAAGATATCCGGGGAAAGAGATTCTGCCTGCAGGGGTATTTTATTATAATATCAAGGATCCTATGATCCAGGAAAAAATCGATGCAGATGTGGAGGAGCTCAGCGGAAAGATCCAAAAAGAACTGAAGATGAACGGGCTTGTGGAGGCAGATCCGCAAATGGTGCAGAAAATGGATAAAAGTCTGATTTCCCTTCCGGTTTCCTTTAATAAGGATGGAAGCTTCCGAAAGGGATCTTCTGTGGCGGGAAAAGAGCAGTTTCAGGCGCTGAACCGCTATGTGAGAAGTAAAATTGCGGATATCCAGGCATCTATTCTGGATGGGAATGCCATGGTCGAGCCCTATGAACTGGAACGGAAAAATGCCTGCACCTATTGTCCCTACGGGACGGTATGCGGTTTCGACAAAAAGCTTCCCGGATATCAGTTCCGCCATCTGAAAAATTTCACAGACGATGAACTTTGGAAGGCTTTGATGAAAGAAGAGGAAACAGAGATTTCCGGGCAGGAGGAATAAGGAAATGGCTACAAAATGGACGGAAGAACAAAAAAAGGTGATTTCCCTGCGAAATCGGAACATTCTGGTCAGCGCAGCGGCAGGCTCAGGTAAAACCGCCGTACTGGTGGAAAGGATCCTGAGCAAGATCATGGACAAACAGAATCCTGTGGACATTGACAGACTTCTGATCATGACCTTTACAAGGGCGGCTGCAGGAGAGATGAAGGAGCGAATCACGGCAGCTCTGGAAAAAGCCATCGGTGAGGATCCGGAGAATGAACATCTGCAGAAACAGACGAACCTGATCCACACGGCGCAGATCACAACCATCGACGGATTTTGCGCATATATCATACGGAATTACTTTCATCTTATCGGTCTGGATCCGGGGTACCGTACAGGAGACGAAGGGGAGCTGAAGCTTCTGAAAAAGGACGTTCTGAAGGAACTTCTGGAAGAAGGCTATGCTTCAGGAGAGGAACGATACCGCAGCTTTGTGGAGTGCTATGCTTCGGGCAAAACAGATGAGGGGCTGGAGGAGCTGATCCTGAAGCTCTACGAATCGGCAATGAGCAATCCCTATCCGCAAAAATGGCTGGAAGAATGTCTGAAAAATTATAAAATATCATCAGAAAAAGAACTGGAAGAAACACAATGGATGAAATTGTTATGGGAAACGGTGAAAGAAGAACTTGACGGGGCAGGGGAACTGATCGAGGCGGCCAAGAGGGTCTGTCATGAGACAGACGGCCCGTATCTTTATGAGGATGCTCTGAACAGCGATCTGCTCATGGTTCAGACACTGCTGCAGCTTGCGGAAAAAAAGGACTATGACGGGATGTCATCGTGCCTTGGCAAGCCGTCCTTTGCCAGACTTTCAGCAAAAAAAATGGAGGCGGATCCGCGGAAAAAAGAAAATGTCAAAGAACTCAGAGAAGAGGCAAAGGACATCATAAAAGGCCTGGGAGCCCGTTTCTTCCATAATACGCAGAAAGAGCTTCTGGAGTATGTGAAGCTGGCAAGGGAGCCCATGGAGACTCTGGTGGAGCTGACCCTTGCCTTTAAGGAGAGATACGGAGCTGCCAAGCGGGATAAAAATATCCTGGACTTTACGGATATGGAACATTTTGCCCTGGAAATTCTGATGACAGGAGACGGGGAAGACCAAAGGATGAGTCAGGCTGCAAGAGAATTATCTGAGAGATATGACGAGGTTCTTGTGGATGAATATCAGGACAGCAACCTGGTTCAGGAAATGCTTACAAACTGTGTGTCCGGATGGATCAACGGCAGGAAAAACATTTTTATGGTAGGAGATGTGAAGCAGAGCATCTACCGGTTCCGACTGGCAAGGCCGGAGCTTTTTATGGAAAAATATAAGACATATTCCACAGAGGACAGTTCTGAGCAGAGAATAGACCTTCACAAAAACTTCCGAAGCAGGAAGGAGGTACTGGAAGCCGTCAATTATATCTTCCGTCAGTTGATGGGAGAGGATCTGGGAGGCATTACCTACGATGAGGCGGCGGCTCTTTACCCGGGAGCGGTTTTTCCGGAAGGAGAGGACAGGGATTTCCTGAAAACGGAGGTTCTCCTGGTGGAAAAAGACGGGGAAGAGCTGGAGGAAGAACAGGGGGAACAAAGTGCAGTGGAGCTGGAAGCCCTTGCAGTTGCCCAGAAAATCAAAGCCATGGTAGGAAAAGAAAGAATCCTGGACAAGGAGACAGGGAAGTATCGCCCTGTGGAATATGGCGATATTGTGATACTTCTGAGGACTGCCTACGGGTGGGCGGATACTTTCCGGGAGGTGCTTTCCGTGCAGGGAATCCCGGCATACTGCGCATCCAGAACCGGCTATTTTTCCGCGACAGAGGTTGTGACAGTTCTCAATTATCTGAAAGTATGTGACAATCCTCTGCAGGACATTCCCCTTGCCGGGGTGCTCCGTTCCCCGATGGTGGGATGTACCTCACAGGAGCTGGCTGAGATGAAAGAGAGAAATCCGGAGGGGCTTTTGTATGAAAGCGTCTGCTCCTGGAAAGAGGAAGACGGACTGGGACAAAAGCTGAGAAGCTTTCTGGAGCTTCTGGAAAGAGTCCGGAATATGGCAGAATATACGCCGGTTCACCAGCTGATCTTGTATATCCTCAAGGAAACAGGCTATGGAAATTATGCCCGGGCCATGCCGGGAGGGGAACAGAGATATGCGAATCTGTCCATGCTTGTGGAAAAAGCTATGGATTACGAAAAGACAAGCTACAGAGGGCTTTTTAACTTTGTCCGGTATATCGAACAGCTTCAGAAATATGAGGTGGATTACGGAGAGGTCAGTCTTTTGGGGGCAGGAAACAAAACAGTGGAGATCATGACCATCCACAAGAGCAAGGGACTGGAATTTCCCGTTGTCTTTGTGGCAGGAATGGGAAAACAGTTTAATTTTCAGGATATGAACGCCTCCCTTCTGATCCATCCGGAGCTGGGGCTTGGGGCAGACGCCATTTTGCCCGGAAAAAGAATCGTGGCATCTTCTCTGAATAAACAGCTCATACGGCGTCAGCTTGTAAAGGAGAGTCTGGGAGAGGAGCTGCGTGTTCTCTATGTGGCTCTGACCAGAGCTAAGGAAAAGCTGATCCTGACAGGAACGGTAAGCAGGATGGAAAAGCTGATGCATAAGCTGGAAAGATATCGGGAGGTACAGGAAGAGCTTCTTTCCATGGAGACAAGGATGAGGGCAAAAAACTATTGGGATTTCGTTCTTCCGGCTCTTGCGAGACACAGAGGCTTTGATCCTCTGCTGGAAGAGTTTGGAATTTACGTCAAAGGAAAAAATAAATTATATAACGATCCTTCGGAATTCGAGATCACAAAGGTGACAGCAGCTCAAATGGTTCAGGAGGAAATTCTTCATCAGGCCGGGGAGCAGATGGAGAGACAGGAACTGGAACAGTGGGATGCAGATCAGGTTTACGACGGGGAAATAAGAAAAGAAATTCAGGAGAGATTTTCTTTTTCATATCCTTATGACTATCTCAAGGAGATTCCCGTAAAGGTCAGCGTATCGGAACTGAAAAAGAGAAACTGGCACGGGGAATATGACAGAGAAGAAACGATCATACAGGAAGCAGATGTACAGGATCCGGATAAAAATGAAACAGACATGGTTCCTGTGATCCCCCGGTTTATGCAGAAGACGCAGGAGGAATTTACGGGAGCGGCCAGAGGAACGGCATATCACCGGATTATGGAATGTATGGATTACAGCCGCCCTGTCTCAGAGGAAACCATCCGGCTTTTCATCGAAGAGCTTCAGGAGCAGAAGAAACTGAGCCGGGAGGAAGCGCAGTGTATCCGGGTAAAGGATATCGAATGCTTTTTGAAATCCGAGCTGGGACATAGGATGGCGAAGGCTTCTGCCGGAAAGATGCTTCGGAGGGAACAGCCCTTTGTCATATCCAGAAAGGCATGGGAGATTGAAGAGAAATGGAAAAGTGAGGAAACGGTTCTGGTACAGGGAATCATAGACGCTTATTTCTATGAGGAGGACGGAATTGTCCTTGTGGATTATAAGACGGATAAGGCAGGAGAAAAAAGGCTTGCAGAATTGTATCGGGGACAGCTTTTGGACTATGCCCAGGCTCTCGAACGAATGACAGGAAAACAGGTGAAAGAGAAATATATTTATTCTTTTACATTGAAAAAAGCAATATTGTTATAATAAATATCCCGCAGGGGAGAGCTTACACTCTCCATCCTGCGGGATATTTATTTTTGAGGATATGGTTGACAAGCTTTCCGAAGCCAATGGGATAACCGTCAGCGCAGAGAAGATGCCAGCCTTTTTCGTTTGCGGCTTCCTCAGGAGCAATGTTCAGGGTCTCTCCTTTTAGATATCGGGTGATTCTCGGGTCGTCTGCCTTGAGGGAGATGACTGCCCGGGCTTCGGCTTTGCGGAGGGCGAGGGCGAAGGGCTGTGACGGCTCAAAGCGGTTCTTTTTCAGATCTCCCAGATATAGGCCGTTTCGAAGGAAGGTAAGTCCGCTGAAAGGAGCTTCCACAGGGGGAAGATAATAAACCTTGTCACCCCTGACTTCTGTCCGGTTCCAGTCAAAGGGATGGCCGCCGAGAGAAGAAAGACCGATTTCCTGAAAGAACGCTTCTAATAAAGAGAAGGCGTTTTTGTCCGGTTTCACACGGGGGGAGCCTACGGAGCGGACAGCAGTTCCCTCTTTTTGGAACAGGGCAAGGAAATGTCCTTCCCCGTTCATCTTATGAGGGAAGATGCGGACACATTTCGTAAGCTGGGGATCGCCGTTTCCCCACCGGGGGACTCCGCAGGAGAAGCCTTCATATCCGTCCATAGGGAGAAGCTTCATATCCTTTCTTTCTTCCAGAAGAAAGGAGACGGTTCCCTCATCTTCTTCCGGGGCAAAGGTGCAGGTGGAATAGAGAAGCAGTCCTCCGGGGCGGAGCATATTGGCGGCCTGGAGAATCAGCTCTCTCTGGACAGAAGCAAGCTCATGGGATTTTTCAGGTGTCCAGTCTCTGGCAAGGGCGTCCTCTTTTCGGAACATACCCTCTCCGGAGCAGGGAGCGTCCAGGATGATTTTATCAAAAAATTCAGGGAAGGCTTTTTCAAGCTTCGCCGGTGTTTCGTTTGCCACAAATACATTGTGAATGCCGAAAAGCTCCAGATTACGAAGAAGGGCCCGGGCTCTGGAGGTACTGATATCATTGGCAACCAGAAGACCTTCTCCTTTCAGAGCAGCCCCTGCGGCAGTAGCCTTGCCCCCGGGAGCTGCACAGAGGTCAAGAACCAGGTCTCCCGGAACAATGGGAATACGGGAGGCAGGGGTCATTGCGCTGGGCTCCTGGAGATAATAAAGTCCCGCCTGATAATACGGGCAGCGGGAAGGGCGGCTGTCCTCCTCGTAAAAGAAGCCGTTGTCTGTCCATGGAATCCCTGTAATGGGGAAGGGACAGAGGCGCTCAAATTCTTCACAGGAGATCTTGGAAGTATTTACCCTAAGTCCGAAGGTACGGGGAGCACGGAAGCTGTCCAGAAACGGATCATATTCTTCTCCCAGCATGGCTTTCATCCGGTCAAGGAATGGCTGGGGGAGAAGCTGTAGCTTATTGTTATCGCTCATAGTCTTTTCCCTTTCTTTGAGAATAGCGTATGGTTTAAAAATTCGTTTTTCGTATGAGAAAGATTTCCTGACTCATTTTCAATTTTCCAGTTCATTATAATAGAAAACACTTTTTTCATAAATACTATTGACAAAACTATATTATACAATGTATAATATCATCATTAAAACAATATATGAAATCATATAATATAGAACAGAAGGAAGTGAGCCCATGGTATTTAATACAGGAGCCGCGCTTCTGGATGCGATTGTTCTGGCAGTAGTTGCCAGCGAGGCAGAAGGAACCTACGGGTATAAGATCACGCAGGATGTAAGAGGCGTTCTCGACGTTTCGGAATCCACGCTTTATCCCGTATTGCGGAGACTGCAGAAGGACGATTGCCTGGAAGTCTACGATATGGCTTATGCAGGAAGAAACAGGAGATATTACAAACTGACAGAGAAGGGGGCGGCACAGCTCAATCTCTATAAGGTAGAATGGAAGAACTACTCGTCTAAGATTACGAGGCTGTTTGAGGGAGGAATTTGATTATGAACAGGGCGCAATTTATGGAACAACTGAAGAAATTGCTCGCTGACATCCCGGTAGATGAGAGGGACGAGGCCCTTGACTATTACGAGAGCTACTTTGATGACGCGGGACCGGAGAACGAGGCGGCGGTCATCCGTGAGCTTGGAAGTCCGGGGAAGGTGGCTGCGATCATCAAAGCGGATTTAAAGGAGAGCAGTGAGGAATACGCACAGTATACGGAACGGGGCTACGAGGACACAAGGACAGCGGGGGCTGCGCAGATGCCTGAGGAAAGAGGAGAGGCACAGCGAAGATCAAGAGAGCAGAGAAGAGCAGACCGCGCAGAGCGGGGCTATCACGCAGGGAAGACGAAGAACAGCGGTAAAGTTGCTTTGATCCTGATTCTCCTGGTATTTCTTTCTCCGTTTCTCACAGGTGCGGTAGGCGGTGTGCTGGGTGTCCTGGTAACGATTCTCCTGTTCCCGTTTCTTCTGGTATTCGGAGTGGGAGTCATTGCCCTGGGGCTTTTGATCGGAGCTCTTGGAATGGGAGTCTGGGGGATCAGCCTTTTTGCCACATCTGCGGCATCTGCAATACTGACTCTTGGAATTGCCTGCATTATGCTGGCAGTGGGAATTCTCCTTGCGGCAGTTCTTTTCTGGGCAGCGGCGAAGATATTCCCGAAATTACTGAGAAAGTTCACGGATTTCTGTTATGATTTGCTCCACAGGGAGAAGAAAGTGAGGTAAGCCTATGAAGAAATTTATGAAAGTTATCGCAATTATTTCAGCCGTATTGTGTGTAGTGGGAATCGGACTTACCACAGCGGGAGTAGTCATGGGGGCAGGAAGCGACGGTGTCTGGAGTGAGATCAAACATCGTGTAAGCCATCCTCTTGACGGACATTTGTGGGAAGATGATCATTTCGATTTCTGGGATGACGATGAGTATGACGACGATTACGATGATGAGGATTATGACGACGATGACTGGGAAATCGGGAATAGAAAAGAAACGAAAGTTGCCTTATCGGATGAGAACACAGTGAGCGCAGATGAGGGAAGCCACATCGGCGAGGGAAATGTGTACAGCTTCCGTGTGACGGATGACCTGGAAATCGATCTTTGCTACGATGAATTGATCCTGGAAGAGAACGAGAGTGATACGATTACAGTAGAAGTGATCAACGACACTTATGGAGATGTAAGTGTGAGAGAGGAAGGCAGCAGTCTTGAGATCGTCAGCACACGCAAGCAGAAAGAGTCCAAGAGAACAGTAAAGGTTTCCTATCCGAAAGAAACAACTTTCCGTGAAGCTGAAATTTCCGTAGATGCCGGAGTTCTGGACCTGAGAAGTAATTTCGCGGCAAACAGCCTTGACATTGCCATCGGGGCAGGAGAATTCAAAAATTCCGGCAGTATCACAGCCATGGAAGCCGACCTGGAGGTAGGAACAGGAACGATGGAGCTTACCGGTCTGGATGCAAGAGAGATCAGCGGTGAATGTGGCATGGGAACGATGGATCTGGAGGTTTCCGGTCAGAAGTCCGATTACAGCTACACTCTGGAGTGCGGAATCGGAAGCATTCAAATTGACGGGGACGAGTACAGCGGGCTGGCACAGGAGAAACAGATAGACAATCAGGGAGCTTCGAGATATATTGATCTGGAGTGCGGAATCGGCACGATTAATGTGGCATTTGAATGAAACGTCCGGATGCCAAAAACAGAGTGGATAAAGTGAAAATATAACAATCTTGATGTTTTGAAAGAGGGGTTCTATATGAGTAATAAACGATTATATAAATCTTCCGCCAACTGTATGCTTTGCGGTGTCTGCGGCGGGATTGCAGAATATTTTGAAATCGACCCGACGCTGGTGCGTCTGGCATGGGTGGTACTCACCTGTTTCGGCGGAGCGGGAATCTGGGCGTATCTCGTAGCTGCCGTCATCATCCCCCGGGGTTGAGGGAAAGAACCCCGCAAGAACAGAAAAAAACTGCCGGAATCCGGCAGGAAAAAGCAACAGGAAGCGGAAAATCCGCTTCCTGTTTTTCGTATGTATCAGAAATCAATATCTTCACCGTAGTAGCATGCTTTCAGAAGTTTTTCCATATCCTCCTGTGAAGGCTGTCTCGGGTTGGAGCCTGTACATGCATCGCCGATGGCAAGTTCAGCAACCTTCGGCAGTTTATCCAGGAATTCTTTTTCGTCGATGATGCCGCCCTCGTATTCGAAGATACCCTTCGGGATATTGAGCGCTTCGTTCATCTTCTTTAATTCTGCAACAAGAAGAGCAACTTTTTCTTCTGTTGTCTCTCCGCCGAGATTGATAAAATCAGCGATTTCAGCATATCTGACAGCAGCCTCAGGGATCTTTGCATTATACTGGATGACTCTCGGAAGATACATTGCGTTGGCACAGCCGTGTACAATGTGACCGCCTGTGTAAGCAGCGCCTGTCTTATGTGCCATGGAGTGAACGATACCGAGAAGTGCGTTGGAGAATGCCATACCTGCCAGACACTGTGCATTGTGCATTCTGTCTCTTGATTCCAGATCTCCGTCATAGGAGGCTTTCAGATCGTTGTGGATCATCTTGATGGCATGAAGAGCAAGAGGATCTGTGTAGTCGCAGTGCAGGGTGGATACATAAGCTTCTATTGCATGTGTCATGGCATCCATACCTGTGTGAGCCGTTAATTTCGCAGGCATTGTCTCAGCAAGAGTCGGATCAACAATGGCAACATCAGGTGTGATGTTGAAGTCTGCCAGCGGATATTTTACTCCGTTCTGATAGTTGGTGATAACAGCGAATGCCGTAACCTCTGTAGCAGTTCCTGAAGTGGAGGAAATTGCACAGAAGCGTGCTTTGGTACGCAGAGTCGGGAAGCTGAACGGAGTGATCAGGTCTTCAAAGGTAGTATCCGGATACTCATAGAAGGTCCACATAGCCTTTGCTGCATCGATCGGGGAGCCGCCGCCCATGGCAACGATCCAGTCGGGTTCAAATTCCTGCATAACCTTTGCGCCGCGCATAACGGTTTCAACGCTTGGATCCGGTTCAACATTCTCGATTAATTTTACTTCCATGCCTGCTTCTTCCAGATAGGAAACAGCCTTGTCAAGGAAGCCGAAGCGTTTCATGGAACCGCCGCCGACAACAACGACAGCTTTCTTTCCTGTAAAAGTTTTCAGCGCTTCTAAGGCGCCTTTTCCGTGATAAAGATCCCTAGGTAATGTAAAACGTCCCATAATTTTAAATCTCCTTTCAGTTTAATTTTGACATCAGAGGGTAATCTCGTGTTTTGATTATAACAGGATTTCAAATAAAAAGCAAGAAAATTCAATATATAAAAGGTAAGATTCTAAATTGTTTAAAGATTCAAAATTTTACAAATGGGGAAAAGGGCGTATATTCCGGAAAAAGTCTGTTCATAATTAAGCATGGGGATTTCACATAAAATAAGAAATGCAGGAATTTTTCCGATGGAATAAAGGAGAGTGTAAGCATGAACAGAGACAAGGAAGTAGAAGCCTTCAAAAACGGAAGTCTTTCGAAGGAGGAGACCCTGAAATATGAGATCGCACAGGAGCTGGGAATCCTGGACAAGGTTCTGGAGACAGGCTGGAAAAGTCTTTCCGCAAAGGAAACAGGACGGATCGGAGGGCTGATGACCAGGAGAAAAAAGAAAGAAAAACAGGGAAAGAATTGAACAAAAACTCCAGGAATGTTATACTGAAACAAAGGTTACATTCAGACATATCTGCTCAGCAGGAGGCTCTGTCTGCCGGAAGGGGCAGGCGGCGTTTCCCTGAGTCCGAAAGACAGCGACAGGAGAGAACGAATGAAAGAAGACTATGTGAAACTGGAGAATGTGTCCAAAATATATGGAACAAAAGAGGTTAAGATCGTAGCTGTGGATGAGATCAGCTTCCAGATCGCAGAGGGAGAATTCGTGGTGGTAGTGGGCCCCAGCGGCGCAGGTAAGACGACGGTTCTGAATATCCTCGGCGGCATGGATAAGGCGACCAGCGGGAAGGTCTGGGTGGACGGCAGGGACATTGCGAAATATTCCAACAAGCAGCTTACCGCCTACCGGAGAGATGATATCGGATTTGTGTTTCAGTTCTATAATCTGGTACCCAATCTGACGGCTCTGGAAAATGTGGAGCTTGCGCTTCAGATCTGTTCCGATCCTCTGGATGCCAGACAGGTTCTGGAAGAGGTGGGATTAAAAGACCGTCTTGCCAATTTTCCGGCACAGCTTTCCGGCGGGGAACAGCAGAGGGTTTCCATTGCCCGCGCCCTTGCCAAAAATCCCAAGCTTTTGTTGTGCGACGAGCCCACAGGCGCACTGGACTATCAGACAGGCAAGGCAATTCTGAAGCTTTTGCAGGATATGTGCAGGGAAAAGGGGATGACGGTTATCGTAATCACTCACAACTCTGCTCTGACGCCCATGGCTGACAGGGTAATTAAAATTAAAAACGGAAAAGTATCAAAAATGACATTAAATGAACATCCTACCCCAGTGGAGGAAATAGAATGGTAGGTGATGTGGGATGAAAGCACTACATAAGGATTTCTGGATGGAAATCCGCAGAAACAAGGCAAGATTTATTTCGATCTTTTTTATTGTGGCACTTGGAGTTGCATTTTTCTCAGGAATTCAGGCCTCCTCTCCTGATATGCGTTTTTCAGGGGATGCTTATTATGATGAAGCGAAGCTGATGGACATGAAGGTTATGGGAACTATGGGGCTTACACAGGAGGACGTAGATGCCGTAAAAAGTGTCAGCGGTGTGGAGGATGCGGAAGGTGCCTATTCCACAGATGTAATCTGCGGAGACGGGGAAAGCGTAAAGGTTCTGCATATCGAGTCTATTAATGAACGCATGAACGCCCTCAAAGCGAAGGAAGGCAGGATTCCGGAAAAAAGCGGTGAGATTTTTCTGGACAGCGCTTTTGCGGAAGCTCAGGGCTTCCGGGTAGGAGACAGGATTTCCCTGACCCAGGAGGAAGACAGCGAGCTTCTTCTGAGAGAGGATTTCACAATAGTGGGAATCGGAAGCTCTCCTCTTTACATATCCTTTAACAGAGGAAACAGTACCATCGGTTCCGGCGAGGTCAACGGTTTCGCTTATGTACTTCCGGAAGATTTTGACCGGGAGATTTTCACCCAGATTTATATTCAGGTCCATGGCGCAAAGGAGCAGACAAGCTATACAGACGGCTATGATAATCTGATCGACAAGATCATGGAGCGTGTGGAGGGCATCGAGAAGGAACGATGCGAATATCGTTATCATTCCGTTGTTGCAGATGCCCAGGCAGAACTTGACGACGCCAGAAAAGAACTGGAGGATGGAAAGAAAGAAGCCGACGAGGAACTGGACAAGGCGGCGAAAGAAATTAAAGATGCCCAAAAAGAATTGGAAAAGGGCAGAAAAGAGTATAAAAAAGGCAAAAAAGAGCTTGCAGATGCAAGGAAGGAGCTGGAAGAAGGCCGTGTGAAGCTTGCAGATGCAAAGAAAGAAATCGCAGACGGCAGAGTACAGCTTGCAGAGGCAAAAGACAAGACAGCAGACGGCTGGAATCAGCTTACAGATGCGAAGAATACCATTGCTGCCGGCTGGGAAGAGTATAACGGAAACAAAAAGAAATTTGACGAAGGCAAGAAGCAGTTTGATGCAGGCAAGAAAGAACTGGAAAATGGAATTGCCCGGATTGAACAGGGAAAGCAGAAGCTTCAGAGCGCCCAGGCAGAGCTTGAGGCCGGAAAAATCCAGATCGAGGAAGGCAAAAAACAGATTGCCTCAGGAAGGGTGGAGCTTGAAAACAAAAAAGCCCAGTGTGAGGCCGGTCTGGAGCAGGTAACCCAGGGAGAGGCTGCCCTTGCCCAGGGAGAAGCAGCTCTTGGAGAGGCAATGGCACAGCTTGAAGCTATGAAAGCCCAGTATGAACAGGCTGCAGCTTCCGGACAGTATACAGAAGAACAGCTTGCGCAGATGGCAGCACAGATCGAGGGATTCCAGCAGACGGTAGACAGTCAGAAAGCAGAAATAGAGGCAAAACGTGCACAGCTTGCCGCTTCAAGAAGCGAGCTGGAGGCCGGGTTTGCAGCCATTGAGAAAGGGTATGCAGAGCTTGCCGCACAGGAACAGCTTCTTCTGGAAAAGGAGGCAGGACTTCCCAAAGCCCAGGAAGAAATAGACAGGGGGTGGGAAGAGCTTAAAGTTCAGGAAGCGAAGCTGGAACCTGCAAAGCAGGAAATCAAGGAAAAAGAAAAGGAAATCAAGGCTGCAAAGGCAAAGCTGGACGCAGGAAAGCAGGAACTCCTTCAGGGACAGGCTGAAATTGACGCAAGTGAAGCGCAGCTTGTATCTGCGGAGGAACAGATCCGGGCAAATGAGAAGAAGCTTGCAGACGGAGAGAAGGAAATCCGCGATAGTGAAAAAGAGATCGCAGACGGCGAAAAGGAAATTGCAGACGGCGAAAAAGAGCTTGCAGACGCAAGGAAAGAGATCAAAGACGGCGAAAAAGAGCTTGCAGACGGTCAGAAGGAATACGAGGAGGCAAAGGCTGACGCAGAAAAGGAAATTGCAGACGGGGAAAAAGAAATAGAAGATGCCCAGAAGGAAATTGACGAACTGGAACAGCCGGAGTGGATCGTGACAGACAGACACGACCTGCCGGAATACTCGGATTACGGGGACAATGCAGACAGGATCCGAAATATCGGACAGGTTTTCCCGGTGATTTTCTTCCTGGTTGCCGCCCTTGTGAGCCTGACAACCATGACACGAATGGTAGAGGAACAGCGTACCCAGATCGGAACTTTGAAGGCGCTGGGATACGGGAAATATGCCATAGCATCCAAATATATCAATTATGCTTTGATCGCCACTGTGGGAGGAAGTATCCTTGGAATTCTGATCGGGGAAAAAATACTGCCCTACATCATTATTACGGCATACGGAATCATGTACCACAACATGGCAAGCAATCTTCAGATCCACTATGAATTCCAGTTTGCCATGATTGCTTCAGGAGCAGCGATTTTCTGTACCATAGGAGCTACGTTGTTCTCCTGCTATAAAGCGCTTATGGAAACGCCGGCATCTCTGATGAGGCCTCCGGCTCCGAAGGAGGGAAAGCGTGTCCTGGCAGAGCGTCTGACATTTATCTGGAAACATTTAAGCTTCACATGGAAGTCTACACTTCGAAATCTTTTCCGCTATAAAAAGCGTCTGTTTATGACGATATTCGGTATAGCGGGAAGCATGGCTCTCATGCTTGTAGGTTTCGGCATCCGGGATTCCATTATGGATATTGCGGAGAAGCAGTACACGAAGCTTCAGCATTATGACGGAACGATCATCGGAGACGAGGACGCCTCAAAGAAAGAACAGGAGGAGCTGGAGGCGTATCTGGAAAGCAATACGCAGCTTGACCATTATACCCACATTCAGCTTACCAAGATGGATGCGCCCAGAGACAGATCCAATTTAAGCGTTTATGTATATGTTCCCGAGGAATTGGAAGGCTTTGAAAAAGATGTGACACTGAGAAACAGAATCACCCGTGAGGAATATGAACTGACGGATGAAGGGGCTGTAATCTGCGAAAAGACGGCAAGACTTTTAGGGCTTGAGGTCGGAGACGAGATTACGCTTACGAAAGAGAATACCCAATATCAGGTGAAGGTAGCGCTCATTACAGAGAATTACATGGGACATTATGTATATATGACCCCGAAGGTGTATGAGGAAACCTTCGGGGAACAGCCGGAATATCTGAATACTGTTTTTACCATGAAGGAAGAGTATAAGGATAAGATGACAGATACGGGAAATGAAGTTCTGAAATATCCGGCAGCCTTAAGTATCAGTTATACCAGCAGCCTTTCCGCACAGCTGGAGCGTATGCTGAGCACCCTTGGAATGGTTATTGTGGTTCTGATCGTCTCAGCGGGGATGCTTGCTTTCGTAGTGCTTTATAATCTTAACAATATTAATATTACAGAGCGCCAGAGAGAGCTTGCGACACTGAAAGTTCTGGGATTTTACGATAAGGAGGTTTCCGCTTATGTGTTCCGTGAAAATGTGCTGCTGACCTTTATCGGAGTTCTTGCAGGAGCAGTATTCGGTATCTTCCTCCATCGGTACATTATCACTACAGTGGAGGTGGATGCGGTGATGTTCGGACGGAATATCAAGCCGGTCAGCTTCCTTTACAGCGGATTGTTTACCGTTGGATTTTCCATAATCGTCAATCTGTTTATGCATTTTAAGCTGAAAAAGATTGACATGGTGGAATCTCTAAAGAGTGTGGAATAAAAAGAAGGAGCGTTCCCATCCCCTATAACAGGAGGAGGGAACGCTCCTTTTGCGTCCTTGATTTATTGAGTGGGAAGAGAAGCTGCCGACTTCGTTTCGAAAATAAGATTTCCGATGTAGTGGGCAGAGTAGTAATTTTGACTGCCCTGTCTTTTAAAGGCACGGATCACGATTCTGTAGCGTTTACCGGGAGTCAGCCCCTCGAGAGTGGCTGAGGTCTGTTCTTTAGAAAGCGGGATACGCTGCAGCTGCTCGTCTGTATCGTCGTCATAGGCGTAGAGGACATAGCCGTCGTGAGGCCTTTTTACAGGATTCCATTTACAGGTCAGCGTAGTATCCGTACTTGCTGTAACTTCCAGACCTGTGACCATTTCAGGGCTGTATACATTCGCCATATAAATATGGCAGATAACAGGAAGGGTTTTGTCTTCATCCAGATAATATACGATGGTTCCGGATTCTCTTGAGTCGTTCTCATCCGTGTCGATAACCGGAAACAGCTTGGAATCTTCTTCATAGAAACGTCCGGTTTCTTTGAGGCGGTCCGGGTTCCAGTTTGGGATATCTTTAAGATTCAGATAACCGCTGCCACCACATACGGCGTCTGTAAATAACTCGTCAATTTTTGCATTTCTGGCATGGCATTTACCCAGGTCAAGGAAGGAAAGCCCGTTGTCAGAGGAGGCTCTTTTTACCTGCAGTAATTCCAGAGTCAGATTATTCAGTTCTGTACAGGCGGATAAATCGAGGGTGTACTGGTTCAGCTTACAGGAATACAGAGTCAGGTCAGTGAGCTTCGTGTTGGAAGTCAGGTCAAGGGAAAGAAGAGGATCGTTATCAATGCCTGAAACGGTCAGTTTCCTAAGCTCCGGGTTATGGGAGGTATCAGGGGAAAGCTTCTGGATATTGGTGATATCAAGTTCCTGAAGGGTAGGAATTTGTCTGATGATTCCCAGAAGGTTGTCCTCGTTTTCCGGGTGATTGTGGGAAACAGTACATTCCTCATAGTACCAGCAGGCTATGGAGTATTTCAGGATGCTACATTCTTTTGGCAGAGCGCTGATGGAGCAGTCACAGCTTACAGACAGCTCTTTAAGTCTGGAATTCCGCGTCAGGTCAAGGGAGATGGGAGAGGACAGATCATCAGGGAAAGCAGTATCCACCTTCAAAATCCTCAGATCAGGAAGAGAGGAGAAATCCAGCTTCATAAGCTGGGCAGGATTGTCTTCCACCATGATATGAAGCTCCAGATTTTTTAGGGAAGTCAGGTACTGGTATCCGTTCATGGAAATATCATCATAGTATAAGCCGCTGTTCTCAACTGTATCGGAAGTCAGAGTTGTTATCTGTGCAAGCTCGGCAGACTCCAGAGCGCCATTCTGGTTAAGGTCTCTTTCCGGCATGGAGAGATAGTCCCGGAAATTTCTGTCCGGGAAATGGGCTTCATCAATGGAAACAGATTCGGGAGAGGCTGCAGAAACCTCAGTTCCGATATCCGAAAGTATGGCTGCTGTCAGCAGGGCAGCCGCTGCAAGTGGGAGAATAAATTTTTTTCTTTTCATATGTTGTGTACTTCCTTGTTTATTCTTTATAGTAACATAATAATACAAAAATGACTGAATTTCCATATATTTTATTGATGGTGTTTAAAAAGCAGACCGGAGAAAATGATTCCGGCCTGCTTTGAAGTATATTTGAAAAAGATTCCTGAAAACTATTTAATGGCTGCTTTGATTGTTTCTGAGTATGAGCCTTTAGTGGTGTAATTTCCATCCTCATCGCGGATGATACTGCGCATACGGAAATAATAGGTATTGTCTTTCTTTAATTTCTTTGTGGTAAATTTCTGTTTGGTATCAGGAAGCTTGGCAAGTTCCTTGAAATCCTTATCTTTGGCATTGCGGTAATAGATGACATATTCGCTGTAACCGTCACGATAGGCAGCAGGAGTTTTTTTCCATGTGAGTTTTACCTTGCGGTTATCTTTTACCTCCGCTTTCAGCGAGGGAGTTTTCGGGGCGGTGAAGCAGAGAATGCTGCCCTTGTAGTGAGTGGAATAATAATTTTTTCCATCATGTTTGTTGTAGGCGCGGACAACTATCTTATAGCGCTGACCTGCTTCCAGACCACTGACCTTCAGAGAGGTGGCAGATTTCTTCACTTTTATGCGTTTGACAGTTTCATTTGTATCGCTGTCCTGAACATATACCACATAGCCGTCGTGTTCACGTTTTACCGGATTCCACTGACAGGTAAGAGAAGAGGTAGTTTTATCTTTTATCTTAAGACCGGAAACCATATCCGGGTTGTGAAGGCGCCCTGTAAACAGGCGGTAATTAGCTTCAATTGTTTTTTCGTCGTTAAGATAACAGGTAATAGTATCTACCGGTCCAGAGTCCATTTCCGGATATAATTTGGAATTATTTACGTAAAAACCGGAACTGTCTTTGAAACGGTCAGGATTCCAGTTCTGAATATCGTGAAGGTTCAGGTAACCTGCCGTGCCGATTTTAACGGAAGCTTCAATTTGGGAAATGGTTACATTTTTTGCACTGCAGCTTCCCAGATCAAGGAAAGAAAGCCCATTATCAGAGGAGGTAGGCTTTACAAGAAGGTCTGTCAGCTCCAGATTCTCCATTCTGGTACAATTGGAAAGATCCAGCGTATATTGATTCAAAGCGCAGTTGCTCAACCTGAGTTCTGTCAGATTCCCATTGGAAGTAAGATCGAGAGTTACATCGGCAGGAGTTTCTGTTTGTCCGCTGATAATAAGTTTTTTCAGCGCAGGATTTCCTGAGGTATCAGGTATTACCTTAGGGAAAGCGGCAATACGAAGCTCTTCCAGAGAAGGGATATGACGGACTGTATCCAACAGGTGAGCCGTGTTGTCCGGATGGGCTGTATGGTTGAAGGAGTATTCGTTTGCCCAACATTCCAGACGGTATGTGCGGATATTACATTCAGCAGGCAAGGCCTTAATGGATACATCACAGGAAACTGTTAAATCTGTCAGCCGTGCATTTCCGGAAAGATTTATAGCTACAGGGGAGGAGCCTTGTCTGTCCCCGGTACTGAAATCCTGCCAGTAGGTGCTGATACTGAGAGTCCGGAGATTGGGAAGCATGGAAAAGTCAAGGACTGCATATTCCGGGAGCAGATTCTCATCCGGGAATTGAAGGTCAAGTTCTTCCAGAGCAGTGAGATACTGGTAGCCGTACATAGAGGTTTCGAAAAGTGGCGCTCCGAATTCATTCAGAGTATCAAAGGTTATTTTTGTTATAGACTTAATTTCGGATGCTTCCAGAATACCGTTTTCGTTCTGGTCGAAAGCTTTCTGAGAAAGCATTTGCCGGAAATTGCTATTAGGAAAATGGGCTTCGTCAAGAGGAACGTCCGAAGCCGTAACTTCTGCGGGGGGAAGCTCCGTTTCAGAAACAGTATCGCCGAAAACCGGTTCCTGTTCTTTAAGGCTTCCATCGTCAAAAACTTCTGCGGAATCCATAAGCTGTGGTTCTTCAGCGCTGATAACCGGCGCTTCACCGTCGGAGAAATCTGCGGCGTATACGGTGCTGCCTGCTGCCATAGATACGGCTGCGGCACAAATCATCCATAAATTTTTTTTCTTCATAAATAATCGCTCCTTTCCTGAATCGCATCGGCAGACTGGGGGAAGTGTGCTGTCTGCCGATGCGAATGATATGATACGATTGAAAAATAATTGCGGTTGATGTAATAAGCAGTGAATGAACCGGAATTATTTTTCCATAACCTATTATAGCATGGGCGAATACGCTTTCTTCAAAATGTCCCTTATAGGTTCGGAAGTGACCGTTAAATTACGGTTCATAAAATACTATTTAACAGTAATCTTAATGGTGTTTGTGAATTTGCCCTTGGTCATGTAATTTCCATCCTCATCGCGGATGATACTGCGCATACGGAAATAGTAGGTTGTATTTTTCTTTAATTTCTTTGTAGTAAACTGCTGTTTCGTATCTGCAAGCTTGGCAAGCTGCTGATAGTGCTTGTCTTTAGAGGTGCGGTAATAGAGGACGTACTGGCATTCGCCGTCACGGTAAGCCGCCGGAGTTTTTTTCCAGGTAAACTTCACTTTACGGTTGGACTTAAGGTCTGCTTTTAAAGTCGGAGACTTAGGAGTGGTGAAGCAGATGACATTGCCGTCGTAATGAGGAGAATAGTAATTTACGCCGTTTACCGTGCGATAAGCGCGGACAACCAGTTTATAACGCTGACCGGCTTTGAGTCCTTTGAAGGTTGTAGAAGTTGCGGAACTCTTTAAGGTAACACGTTTAATGGTTTCGTCTGTGTCAGAATTCTGAAGGTAAACAACATAGCGGTCATGAGCTCTCTTTGCAGGATTCCATTTACAGGTGAGGGAGGATTCTGTTTTTTCTGTTACCTGAAGGCTGGTGATCATTTCCGGATTGTAGATGTCTGTCATGGTGAACGGAACTTCCGCAAGAATCGTGCGGTCATCGTTCAGGTAGTATTTAAACGATCCGGATACCAGATCCTGCTCACGTCCAAGTTCGGATGGAAACATCTTGGAATCATGGAATTTAAAGCCGTCGTTACCATATTCCTGGATACGGCTGGGATTCCAGCAGGGGGTATTTGAGAAGTCAATATATCCGCTCTTTGAAACAGGAAGAGAAAGCTTTTCATAAACCACGCGGGCTGTCTGAGGATGGCAGTTTCCAAGGTCGATCATTGCGAAGTCTTCCACTGTGAAGTCAAGATTATTATGCTGTGTGGTAAAGTCTGTAAAGTCAATGGTCTGAAGTTTGGTACAGTTGGAAAGATCCAGCTTGTCCTGCATGAGCTGTACGCTTCTGAGACGAAGTATCTCCAGATTAGGATTCTGAGTGAAATCAAAGGCCGCAGATATCTGGATGAAATCAGGGTCGCCGTTGTATACATCTACAATTCTGAGTTCCGGGTTGTGGACAGGGCTTAAAGTGAAATTATCGAAACCGGAAATGTACAGAGTATCAAGGTGAGGCATTTGGGCGATAGGCTCAAGAAACTGGTTTTTATCACTGTCATGGGAGTGGTCGAACCATTCCTGTTCACCAGACGGACTCCAGCACTTTACGGAGTAATTTGTAATGCCGCAGTCTGGCGGGAGAAGGAGTTCTCTGACATCGCAGGAAACAGAGAGGTCTGTTAATTGCCTGTTGGATACGAGGGAGAGGACGGCTGGGGTCGATTTATTTACCTCATCTTCAAGATTCATGGAATATAAGGCTACATCCAGCTTTTTCAGGGATGGCAAGGTTGAGAAGTCCAGAGTAATCGTCTGATTGGAGTTATCATTCCCTTTTATCAGAAGGGTCAGATCTTCAAGAGCAGTCAGGTATTGATAGCCGTCCATAGAGAAACTATCATACAATGTACCGATATCTTTCGCGTTCAAACTGGTGATTTTTTCAATTTCAGTTCTGTCAAGAATATTGTTTTTGTTTTCGTCTCTTGCAGATAAGTATTCCCGAAAAAGCTTATTCGGGAAATGAGCTTCGTCAAGAGGAACAGAGGAGGCAGAAGCTTCTGCTGCAGGAAGTTCCGTTTCAGAAACAGTATCGCCGAAAACCGGTTCCTGTTCTTTAAGGCTTCCATCGTCAAAAACTTCTGCGGAATCCATAAGCTGTGGTTCTTCAGCGCTGATAACCGGCGCTTCACCGTCGGAGAAATCCGCGGCATAGACGGTGCTGCCTGCTGCCATAACTGCGGCTGCGGCACAAATCATCCATAAATTTTTTTTCTTCATAAATAATCGCTCCTTTCTATAGCTATACCGGAGGACTCTGGGGAAGTGTGTCGTCCATCCGGTGAAAAAATTTATACTTACAATATAGCATAGAAATAAAGCGTATTTGTAATTTGTCTTTTATCGGCGCTTAAGTGACATTAAAATTACATAATTTAAATCAACCCGAATTATTTACAGAAAATCTGTAGTAATTCGGGTTGAATGCTGTAAGGGAAGATTTGGAGACTGCTAATCTCACTTTTGAGGCAGGACAGTACCGGGCAGCGGATAATCGGGCATATTACAGTATCTTATGTCGCTTCTAAAGATGTAACTTTACAACAGATTGACACAGCGAGTAAAATATTGGAACTTGCGAAATGGTATTTGTTTGGAAAAGAAAAGGAAATAGCAATAGGTAAGAGAGCATCTATCAGAGCTGGTAGGCGCTCTTTTTGATTGCGCCGGAGAAATTGGGGGGAAGTGTGTCTTCGTCCGGCGCAAAAGATATGATACGGTGTAGAAAAATGAATCACAGCCCGAAGCATGTTTGAATATGCTCCGATATGCAGTGAATGTGGCTATGATTGATTTTTCATATCTGCATGATAACACAGGGCTGAAACCGATTTGTAATTTAGATTTTCCTGAGACTGAAATGTCTGGAATTGCGTTTGGGGACTATTCTTTTTTCTCTGTTGTCAAAATACAGTCCTTAATTTCCTGTAAGTCTTTTTGTACTTCATTCAGTACGCGAAAACTTTCTTTAAGCTTTTCGATTACAGTCTGATAGTTCTTTTCTCTTTCTTCCTGTTTCTGGTCACGTTTCTCGTTTGCTTTAACAATATAAATAAGAAGAAAGATTGCAAGCACAGCCCATATTCCCTGAGACAAAGCAGCATCGAGGATTGTTGACTCCATGTACGGCACCTCCTTTCTAAATAGATTGTTTCATTGTAAAAGGAGTCATTGGGATATCTGTTTGTAAACTTGAAACTGTAAAAATAAAAAATATAATTTTTTGTTTACAAAT
>DXXQ01000090.1 GCA_019416265.1 Clostridiales bacterium
GTATCATATATGTAATCTTTTTTCAATAATCATTTTTATTTAACATATTTAACTCTGCAGAAAAAGTTTTAGGGGCAGGTGTGATCCCCATGAATCACACCTGCCCCTGTTTGGAGTTATCTATTTCCTGACACTCTCTTATCTTTTGCAGTCAGACAGACGTCAGATTATCTCATCCAGACAGCAGATTTCAATTCCTTCTTCCTCAAATGCCTTTCGGATCCTTTCCACAAAAGCAAGGGCTTTCGCGCCGTCGCCGTGGACGCAGATGGAATCTGCCTGAATATCAATGTCCCTGCCTGTGATGGCTGTGACTTTTTTCTCTTTTACCATGCGGATGACGCGGCGGATGGCCTCCTCCTCGTCAGTAATCATGGCTCCGTCTTTTCTTCTGTCTACCAGAGTTCCGTCTTCTTCGTAAGCGCGGTCTGCAAAAACCTCCATAGCTGTACGAAGTCCCATATCCATAGCTGCACGGGCCAGCTCTCCTCCGGAAAGGGCAAGAACAATAAGCTGATCGTCAAATTCTTTGATTCCCTCGCAGATTGCCTTGGAAAGCGTGTAGTCCTTTGCAGCCATATTATAAAGTGCGCCGTGAGGCTTCACATGCTGCATTTTTACCCCGTTGGCACGGCAGAACCCGTCAAGAGCCCCAAGCTGATACAGCACATAGGCTTTTGCCTCTGCAGGCGTCACATTCATATTTCTTCTTCCGAATCCCATAAGATCCGGAAAACCCGGATGTGCCCCTACTCGGATTCCCGCTTCTTTCGCCTGTTCTACAGTCTTTCCCATAACAACCGGATCTGACGCGTGATATCCGCACGCCACATTTGCAGATGTGATCAGGGGAATAATTTTATCGTCATTTCCAATGGTATAGCGGCCAAAGCTCTCTCCAAGGTCGCTGTTTAAATCCACTTTGTACAATTTTTTACCTCCGTCATTTCCTGTCCGATTCTTTCAGACCCTTTCGCAGGCTTATTTTCCTGACAGGAAATCATTCAATATTCATCATTTTTGCAATAAATCCGGTGTCTGCTTTTCCCTGGCAAAACGTCGGAGACTTCATAATCTGATACTGGAAATCCAGGTTTGTCTCCACTCCGATAATCACCATTTCATCGAGAGCAGAACGCATTTTCTGAAGTGCCGCTTCCCGGTCCGGCGCATGTACGATCACCTTCGCGATCATGGAATCATACTCTGAGGGAATGCTGTAGCCAGCGTACAGGGCTGTATCCACCCTCACGCCGTTTCCAGCCGGAAGATGCATATGCTGTACCAATCCCGGACTCGGCATGAAGTTTTTCGCCGGAATTTCCGCGTTGATACGACACTCAATGGCATGTCCCTTAATCTTTACATCTTCCTGGGTAAAGCTTAATTTCTCGCCCATTGCCACTCGGATCTGCTCAATGATCAGGTCTGTTCCCGTAACCATTTCCGTGACGCCGTGCTCTACCTGAATTCTTGTATTCATCTCCATGAAGTAGAAGTTGCCATGAGGGTCCACAATAAATTCAATGGTTCCCGCATTTGTATAATTTACGGTTTTTGCAGCGAGAACTGCATAATGGTTCATTTTTTCACGGATTTCCTCTGTGATGGCAGGGGATGGAGACTCCTCGATCAGCTTCTGGTGATTTCTCTGTACGGAACAGTCGCGCTCTCCAAGAGCCACCACATTTCCGTGACGGTCTGCCATGATCTGGATTTCCACATGACGGGGATTTTCCACAAAACGCTCAATGTACATGGTATCGTCCCCAAAGGCATTGGCTGATTCTCTCTGGGCTACGTTAAACTGAAACTCAAATTCATCTTCAGACTTCGCCACGCGCATTCCTTTTCCGCCGCCTCCGGAAGAGGCCTTGATCATTACCGGATAGCCGATCTCGCGGGCAAGGATCTTTCCTTCCTCCGCCTCATAGACAGGCTCTTTTGTTCCCGGTACAACAGGAACTCCGGCCTCCATCATGGTCTTTCTTGCATGGGATTTGTTTCCCATTTTGTCTATTACATCTGCTTCCGGGCCGATAAAGGTGATTCCGTTTTCCTGACATTTGCGCACAAATTCACTGTTCTCGGAAAGAAAGCCAAAGCCCGGATGAATGGCGTCTGCCCCCATATTGCGGGCTGCTGAAATAATACGGTCCATATTCAGGTAGCTGTTTTTGGCAGGTCCTTCTCCAATACAGATTCTCTGGTCTGCAAGCTGTACATGAAGGCTCTTTGCATCCTCTTTGGAATATACGGCTACACTGCGGATCCCCATGTTACGGCAGGCACGGATAATGCGGACAGCAATTTCACCACGGTTGGCTATTAAAATTTTATTAAACAAAGTTCCAGCCTCCTTCTAGGTTCCTACAGTTTTTTTACACGGAACAGAGGCTGTCCATATTCTACTTTCTGCTCGTTGCTTACCAGAACCGCCTCGATTTCACAGTCAAATTCACTCTGGATCTCATTCATCAGCTTCATTGCCTCCAGGATACATACGGTCTGTCCGTTTTTCACCTGCTCTCCCACTTTTACAAATGGCGGAGCATCCGGAGCCGGCGCTGAATAAAAGGTTCCTACAATGGGAGATGTGATAAAGAGCTGCTCCTCTTCCTCTTCTTCCTGTACAGCCGCAGGTGCCGGCGCAGGAGCTGCTGCAGAGGGAGCCATGGGAACTCCAGCCGCAACCACCGGAGGATGATCCAGCTTACTCATTGTGATCTTGACATCTCCTTCTTTATAAGTAAATTCCTTTAAAGAAGATTCCTCGATAATTTTTACCAATCCTTCAATTTTCTCTAAATCCATTAAACTCTCTCCTTATCTGTTCAAAAATCTATTCAAATAATTTGGTCAGTCTCTTTGCTACAAGACGGCAGTCCAGAACCTCTTTACATGGCTTGTGAATGATTTTGCGCATGGCATCCAGCTCTTTTAACTCATCCAGATACAGCTGCTGCGCTTCCTGTACGGTGATCGCCTTGAAGTGAATCTTATGGTCTGTCTTTCTCTGTACCAGTTTCGGGATATCCACAGAAGCGACTGTAGCAATCTTCGCATATCCCCCTGTTGTCTGTCTGTCAGACAAAAGAATAATCGGTTTGCCGTGGGACGGCACCTGAATGGCTCCGAAAGCAATTCCGTCAGAAATGATATCGGAAGTCTTTTTCGGCGCAATAAACGGACCTTCCAGACGACAGCCCATTCTGTCAAAATCGCTTGTCACCGTATACTCGCTGTTTAAAAAGGTCTCAACCCCCTGCTTACTGATAAGGTCATCCTGGGGTCCCATAATTACACGCAGGGTTGCTTCTTCCTGGTCGAAATCATCCCCCTCCAGTTTTCTGGAAAGGAAGAACGGCAGATAGCGTCTCTTGATACGGAAATTCATGTAATCTCCCGCCTGAAGCTTTCTTCCTTTAAATCCTCCAAGCTTGCTCTTGAGATTGGTACAGCGGCTTCCCATGACAACCGGAATATCCAGATAACTGGAAAATGCGATATATCCTCTGCTTCCGGTTCTGGCGCTTCCGAATTTAAGGATATCTCCTTTATTCATATAAAGCGCCGTATACATAGGCGCCGGCTCCCCGTTGATCTGCGGCTGAAAATCACCGCCTGTAATTGCAATGATCGTTGCAGAGGTAAATTCCAGAGTCGGTCCGATGAGAGTGATCTCCAGAACTGCCTCGTTTTCCGGATTATCCAGAAGAAGGTTTGCAATTTTTAAAGAGCGGACGTCCATAGCTCCTGCAACGCTGAAGCCCTGGCTCTGGTAGCCGTTTCGCCCCAGATCCTGCACTGTGGTCATCATTCCGCCTTTCAGAATACGAATTCCCATATTATGCCTCCTCCTCATGAATGATACACTGATATTCACCGCGGTCCACTAATTCTTTGATTCTGTTATACTCCGCCTCGTCAACAGGAACAAAGCGGATATAGTCTCCTGCCTCTACCAGAATCGGAATCTCCCGATCGGGATCGTAGGTTTTCACCGGAGTCATACCCATAAGCTGCCAGCCTCCCGGAGAGTCCAGCGGATAGATTCCTGTCTGGGAACCGCCGATTCCCACGCTTCCCGCGTTAATCTTGATTCTCGGATTGGCAAGACGCGGAGTGTGGATTCTCTCATCCAGACCTCCCAGATAGCAGAAGCCCGGAAGAAAGCCCAGCATATAGATCAGATAATCTCTGGAGGAATGGATTTTGATCACCTCTTCCTCCGTAAGTCCTGCATTTTTCGCGATATTTTCCATATCAGGACCGTATTCCCCGCCGTAGCAGACAGGAATCTCATAGATTTTTTTACGATTTTTCCCTGCTTTGGCATCCAGCTTTACCAGATGCTCCAGTCTTTTTTTCAGTTCGTCAAAGGAAATGACGCGGGGATCGTAATTGATCAGTAAGGAGCAGAATGCCGGTATCATATCAACCACACCTTCAATGTGCTGCTCTTTCATCATCTGCACAGTTGCGGTGATCTTCCGGTTAATTTCCGGACTGATTTCCTTACCGAATTCAATCAGGACAGAGGAATCTCCCTCTGTCAAAATTCTAATATTCTGCATGTTTTTTCTCTCCTAACATATTGTGGAAAAGTGTGCTGTTTTCTTGTGCCTCAGTAACCAAAAAGGTGCAACCGCTGCGATCGCACCTTTTTCATACCATTTAGAATAAACCGCCTAATTTTGAAACAAATGTGGTAACTCCCATATATGCGGAAAGAATAACCACAAGGATTCCAAGAATCAGAAGAACTGTTGAGTGTTTATAGGTTGGTCCCATGATGGATTTCTTCTGGGAAGCAACAAGACAGATTCCCAGGGTCACAGGAAGAATCAGTCCGTTGAAAGCGCCTGCAAGTACGAGAAGCACTGCCGGATTTCCAAGAACCAGCATGATCACTGTAGACACTGCGATGAAACCGATGATTACCCAGTTCTCATTTTTCTCAATACTCTTGCTGAATGTCTTCAGGAAGGATACGGAGGTGTAAGCTGCACCGATGATGGAGGTAACAGCTGCACAGAGAAGCACCAGACCTGCAAAGCGGTATCCGATTTCTCCTGCACCTTCTTTGAAGGCTGCTGCTGCCGGATTGGCTGCCCATGCGTCAGATGCAATAAGATCTGCGCTTTTCACAACAACGCCGAGAACTGCAAGGAACAGGAAAATACGCACGATTGACGCAATTACCATACCCATAACAGAACTCTTGTTGATCTCTTTTAAATTTTTCTCTCCTGTGATACCTGCATCGATCAGACGGTGTGCGCCTGCGAAGGTAATATATCCGCCTACGGTTCCTCCCATAAGAGTCAGAATAGCAGGAAACAGATTTGTCACACCTGCTTCAGGTACAAAAGTATTCTTCAGAGCGTCGCCCATTGGCGGTTTTACCACAATGATAACCACGAAGATTACGATAATCATAACGCCGCCTAATACTTTTGTCAAAGTATCCATTGCCGCTTTTGCATTTTTTAATAAAAATACTGCAATTGCAAGAGCTCCTGCAAGAATG
>DXXQ01000091.1 GCA_019416265.1 Clostridiales bacterium
AAAAAATAATATTGTATTATATGAAAAATGTGATAATTATAAGTATAACAGTATCTTGAGAAAATCTGGCGTTGATGAATTTATAAGTGATTTTGAGGAAATGGACAACAAAATACTCGAAGATAATGGTGATAATATATCTGGAGGTCAAAGACAAAGAATTGCTCTGGCAAGAGTATTGATGAGAGATGCAGATGTAATTCTTCTCGACGAAGCATTTTCGGCTCTTGATTATGAAACCGTAAGAAAAATTATAAATGATGTTTTCTCACTGGATTGTATGGTTTTGATGGTGTTACATCGTTTTAATGAAAAGATATTAAAAAAATGTGATGAAATTATTGTAATGGACAGTGGGCAAATAATAGAAACTGGTTCTTATGAAGAATTGATAAATAAAGATTCTCATTTTTCCAAAATGTACAATATGAGGTAGTGAACGAAGGCACATAAACTGGAAAGTTGAAACTTCCCTCCAGAGCGTTTACAAATACTTGTAAATATGATAAAATTTTGTATTTAGATAGAAGAAAAACACATTATTTATAATGGAGGAGATAGACATGGATAAGCAGAAATATTATATTACAACTGCCATTGCTTACACATCCGGCAAGCCTCATATCGGTAATACTTATGAGGCTGTTCTTGCAGATGCCATTGCCCGTTATAAAAGACAGCAGGGCTACGACGTATTTTTCCAGACAGGAACTGACGAGCATGGTCAGAAAATTGAGCAGAAAGCTGCAGAAGCAGGCGTTACACCGAAGGAATTTGTTGATGGAGTAGCCGGAGAGATTAAGGGAATCTGGGATTTAATGAACACTTCCTATGATAAATTTATCCGTACTACAGACGCTGACCATGAGAAACAGGTTCAGAAGATTTTCAAAAAAATGTACGCAAAAGGCGATATTTACAAAGGACACTACGAAGGAATGTACTGTACTCCATGTGAATCCTTCTTTACAGAGTCTCAGCTTGTAGACGGCAAATGTCCGGACTGCGGACGTCCGTGTGTACCGGCTAAAGAAGAGGCGTACTTCTTCAAGATGAGTAAATATGCAGACAGACTGATCGAGCATATCAATACACATCCGGAATTCATTCAGCCGGAATCCCGTAAAAATGAGATGATGAACAACTTCCTTCTTCCGGGACTTCAGGATCTCTGTGTATCCAGAACTTCCTTTAAATGGGGAATCCCGGTAGACTTTGACCCGAATCATGTAGTTTATGTATGGCTTGACGCTCTGACAAACTATATTACGGGAATCGGCTATGACTGTGACGGCGACAGTACAGAACAGTTCGGCAAGCTCTGGCCTGCAGACCTTCATCTGATTGGAAAGGATATTATCCGTTTCCATACCATTTACTGGCCGATTTTCCTGATGTCTCTTGATTTGCCGCTTCCGAAGCAGGTGTTTGGTCATCCGTGGCTTCTTCAGGGCGATGGAAAAATGAGCAAATCCAAAGGAAATGTTCTCTATGCAGATGAGCTTGTAGACTTCTTTGGCGTAGATGCAGTCCGTTATTTCGTTCTTCACGAAATGCCGTTTGAGAACGACGGTGTGATCACATGGGAATTAATGGTAGAGCGTCTGAACTCTGAGCTTGCCAATACACTCGGAAACCTTGTAAACCGTACTATTTCCATGTCCAATAAATACTTTGGCGGAGTGGTTGAGAATAAAAATGTCTGCGAGCCTGTAGACGATGACCTTAAGAACTTCATCCTTTCCGTTCCTGCAAAGGTAGACGAAAAGATGGATAAGCTTCGTGTGGCAGACGCTATGACAGAGGTATTTACAATCTTCAAACGCTGCAACAAATACATTGACGAAACCATGCCGTGGGCGCTTGCGAAAGAGGAAGATAAGAAAGACCGTCTTGCAACTGTTCTCTACAACTTGGTTGAGGGTATCTGCATCGGTGCAACTCTTCTGAAATCATTCATGCCTGAGACAACAGACAGAATCTTTGCCCAGTTAAATGCACAGGGAAGAGAGTTAGAGGATCTGAAGACCTTTGGTCTTTATCCGTCAGGAAATAAAGTGACAGAGAAACCGGAGATTCTTTTTGCCCGTCTTGATGTGAAGGAAGTTATGGCGAAGGTAGAAGAGCTTCATCCTCCTGTAAAGGAAGAAGAGCCTGCAGAGGATGAGAATGTCATCGACATCGAGCCTAAGGCAGAAATTACTTTTGATGATTTTGAAAAATTACAGTTCCAGGTTGGTGAGATCATTGCCTGTGAGGAAGTGAAGAAGTCCAGAAAGCTTCTCTGCTCTCAGGTTAAGATTGGAAGCAAGGTACGCCAGATTGTGTCCGGAATCAAATCTCACTACAGCGCAGAAGAGATGGTGGGCAAAAAGGTTATGGTAGTTACCAACTTAAAACCTGCCAAGCTTGCAGGAATCCTCAGTGAGGGAATGATTCTGTGCGCAGAAGACGCAGACGGAAATCTTGCCCTTATGACACCGGAAAAAGAGATGCCTGCAGGAGCAGAAATCTGCTGATAAAGGGAGAACACAAAAAATTCATATTTTAACTCTTGACAGAATGTGATGAAAAACATATAGTAGTCACATAAATAAGAGGGAGTAGCTGGCACGTAAGTGTTTGCGATGTCGTCAATCTCGACAGATAAGTATCTGTCCGTATCGTGATGAAACAGCGAGACTTTTATTGCATAGACCGATATGCAGTAAAGGTCTCGTTTTTTTTCTGCATAAAGAAGGCGTCTTTCAGAAGAAGGAGAAATTTTCTGTATACCGGAAATAATAGCTTATGAAGGAGGAAATGCTTATGAAGCCTTATTACAATCAAAGCACCGAAGAGATACGAAGAAGTATCAACGGAAATTCAGAACCCCTCACCGATGCGCAGGTAAAAGAAAAAAGAGAAAAATTTGGCTACAATGAACTTGTAGAAGGGAAAAAGAAAAGTATTCCCATGATTTTTCTGGAGCAGTTTAAAGATTTTCTTGTAGTGATCCTGATTATCTCTGCTATTGTTTCTCTGTTTTTGGGAGAAGCGGAAAGTGCAGCAGTAATCCTTATTGTTATCACAATGAACGCCATTCTCGGAACGGTTCAGACAGTAAAAGCAGAACATTCTTTGAACAGTCTGAAGCAGCTGTCAGCACCCAGCGCCAAGGTGCTTCGTGATGGCGTTGTAGTGGAAATTCCAAGCCGCGAAATTGTTGTTGGCGATGAGGTCTGTCTGGAAGCGGGGGATTACGTTCCCGCAGACGGGCGAATTCTTGAGAATGCCAGCATGAAAATCGACGAAAGTGCACTGACAGGTGAAAGCCTTGGAGTGGACAAAACAGCAGATACTTTAGAGGGAGAGCTTCCTCTGGGTGATCGAACAAATATGGTATTTTCCGGAAGCTTCGTTACCTACGGCCGTGGAAAATTCCTTGTAACAGATATCGGAATGAATACAGAGGTTGGTAAGATTGCCGGACTTCTGAAAACAACTTCTGAGAAAAAGACGCCTCTTCAGGTAAATCTTGATAACTTCGGAAGAAAGCTTTCCATTATCATCCTTGTTCTTTGCGCCGGACTGTTTGGTCTTCAGGTAGTAAAGGGCGGAGATATTGCAGATGCCTTCCTCTTTGCAGTTGCCCTTGCAGTAGCTGCAATTCCGGAAGCATTAAGCTCCATCGTAACAATCGTTCTTGCCTTTGGTACACAGAAGATGGCAAAAGAAGGCGCGATTATGCGTAAGCTTCAGGCTGTAGAAGGTCTGGGAAGCGTATCTATCATCTGTTCTGACAAGACAGGTACTCTTACACAGAACAAGATGACTGTAGAGCATTATTATCTGGATGGAAAAGACGTTCCTGCAGAACAGGTAGACCCACAGAATCCGCTTCACAAACAGATGCTTCGTTTAAGTATTCTCTGTAACGACTCCACCAACATCGACGGTCAGGAAATCGGCGATCCTACAGAGACAGCTCTTATTAACATTGGAGATAAAGTAGGAGTTCCTGCACAGCGCGTAAGAAACGCATACCCAAGACTTTCGGAGATTCCTTTTGACAGTGACCGTAAGCTGATGTCCACTCTTCATAACCTGAAAGACGGCACAACTATGATTACAAAGGGCGCTGTAGACGTTATGATGAATCGTGTGAAATACATTCAGAAAAACGGCGAATGTGTTCCTATGACACAGAAGGATATGGATGCCATTGCAGCGGCCAATGAGGGATATTCCAGAGAGGGACTTCGTGTTCTTGGCGTGGGATATCGTAAATTTGATCAGGTTCGCGACCTTACAACAGAGGATGAAAACGACCTTGTATTCCTTGGTCTTATTGCCATGATGGATCCGCCTCGAGTAGAGAGCGCCGAGGCAGTTAAGGATTGTATCAGCGCCGGTATCCGTCCGATTATGATTACCGGTGACCATAAGGTAACAGCAGCGGCAATTGCGAAACGTATTGGTATTTTAACAGATGAATCACAGGCATGTGAAGGCTCTGAAATTGATGGTTTAAGCGATGAAGAACTGAAGGATTTCGTAGAAGGCATCAGTGTTTATGCACGAGTAACACCAGAACATAAGATTCGAATTGTCCGCGCATGGCAGGAAAAAGGAAATATCGTTTCCATGACCGGTGATGGTGTCAACGATGCCCCGGCTCTGAAGCAGGCAGACATCGGTGTTGCAATGGGAATCACCGGTACAGAGGTATCCAAGGACGCATCTGCCATGATTCTGACAGATGATAACTTTGCCACAATCGTAAAAGCAGTAGAAAACGGACGTAATGTTTATGCAAATATCAAACGTGCCATTCAGTTCCTTCTTTCCGGTAACTTTGCGGGGATCCTGGTTGTATTATTATCCTCACTGCTGGGTATGCCGGTACCGTTTGCGGCTGTGCATCTTCTGTTTATCAACCTTCTGACAGACAGCCTTCCGGCCATTGCCCTTGGACTGGAGCCTTATAAACATGCGGTTATGAAAGAAAAACCAAGACCAATGAGCGAATCTATTCTGACAAAGACATTCCTTACAAGAGTCGGAATTGAAGGCAGTGTGATCGGACTGATTACGCTGGGAGCGTTTATGATTGGTTATCAGGGAGGAAATGCCCGTCTTGCCAGCACAATGGCATTTGGTGTTCTTTGCCTGTCCCGTCTGGTACACGGCTATAACTGTAAATCCAAAGGCAGAATCCTCTTTACAGGAAGATTCTTCAACAACAAATATATGCAGTACGCCTTCCTTGCAGGTTTTGTACTTCTGACACTGGTACTTACCGTACCTGCGCTTCAGGGCTTCTTCGCAGTTCAGACACTGAATCTCACTCAGCTTCTGACTGTATACGGACTGGCATTTTTGAACCTTCCGATCATCCAGATTATGAAGTCTCTTAAGAAGAGTAAATGATGGCGTGTGCATCTGTAATGAATAAATAATAAAAAGAACAAAAACTCCATTTCATGGTTTTTTAAGGCATGGAACTGGAGTTTTTTTCCTTAAAAAAGGGGACAAAAAAGGAAGCGGCCGGTGTGGAACCGCTCCCTTATTAATCAATCTCTTCTGCTAACCTTTTTTCTTATTCGTTCTACTACTATCTCTCTTTATAGCATTCTTTCGCCGTTCTCTTGCCATTTTTCTTATTTCCACCATTTCCTGATACTGTTCCTCTTTCCTTAATTCTTCCCCTTTCTCTACCTTCACTCCCCATTCTTCCAATTGTTTAAGAAATTCGTCTTCCTTAATGTTATCAAATACAACATAAAAACAGTCTAAATACTCTAATGAACGAAAGATTTTTTCTGTTGTATATGCTTCTCCATTTTTTCTAACAGCGCTTTTTGAAAAAACTACCCCCTTAAAACCTTCTCTTTGTCTTCCCCAGGTGTCTTCTCTGATAATCGCAAGCTCTTCCCACTTGTGTTTTTTCTTCCATTTTAGGATGATAAGCGGGAATCCTCGGTTATTTAATTGCCGAGATGAAAGTCCGAGATGAAAGCGTTGATTTTTAATTTAAAAAAACAAACATATGGTTGCTTTTAAGAACAAAGCATGTTATACTATATGTATGAAAGAAAATTTAATACATGCACGTACTTGTGTATATAATATCAACTACCATGTGGTATGG
>DXXQ01000092.1 GCA_019416265.1 Clostridiales bacterium
GACAGTCTTTATCCAAATAAAAGTGTTTCAAATCTCCCCTTTTCGCATTTTATATGCAATCTTACATCCTTTCAGGGGACGATTTCCCACAAATGCTCCAATCAGCAAAACTGTCAGCATACATATTAAGGAATGAAAAAAAGCATATACTAAAACGGATGGAACAACCCAAATCATCAGAAACCGACAGGCAACACAAACGGCAACCATAGCAATTATCAAAAAAATATAGAAAAAAAAACATTTATGGTTCTGCTTTGCAATTTCCTGTTTTTCTGATGTATCGCAGGGATAGATTCGGGCGAATGCATCTATTTTTCTTTTTGCACGGCGAATACCATATAAAGAAATGAGGATGCCCGCGGCAATTCCACTCCATAGGGAAATCCAGTATAAAAGATTTTTATCTATCGAAACCGGATTTTCCATTCTTCGCACAAATGTATAAATGAGAATGGAAAGTCCTGCAATCACTCCGACAGAAAATCCTTTTCCATTTTTTTTATTCTCCAACAGGTAGATCTGCCCTGTCATTTCATCATAATAAAACGTATTCATCGTCTTAGAATCATGCGAAAGCAATACATATCGTTTCATGTCACACATCCTTTTCTTTGTGAATAATTCACAGCAGTATTATATATTATCAGGTGGTTTTTGTATATATTTTTTTGAAATATTCAGAAAAACCGACATGATTCTCACCATGTTGGTTTTTCCGGAATACTTATTTTAACTCATCTAACTGGCATATACAGTTCTGTGAATCTTTAATAACTGCATTAGAACCCCTTCTATTTTCTCTCTGTTTTCTTTATAAATACCATCCTCTTTTGTATTCAATGTGCTTTCTACTACAAGTATTTTATTGTTTTTTTCAATCTTTCCTTTTAAGGATCTGTAGTGATTTAGCTGAATGGAAAAGGTTTCTCCTTCATACATCTCAATTCTGATTTCCGTATCCCCAAGAACAAAATCTGCATAACTATTTTTAACATTAAAATCTCTTTTCAGGAAAGGAAGTTTTTGATTCGGCAACTGATAAAAGACATTCTCTTTCTCCATCTCATAGAGCTTGTTTTCCTTTACAAATCCCAAATATTCTGCGTTTTTTACAAATGTCTGATTCATGTTTTCTGCACGGATTTTCCATCCGATCAGCACTGCAGTAAATACAAGAATTGCTATTCCAAGACAGACGACTGCCAGCTTTCCTATTCTTTTTATCTTGCTGTAAAAATCTATTTTTTCAACAAATTCTGTATCTTCATTCAAAAGTTTATCTAAGGATATATGGTATGTATTACATATGTCAATAAGCATTTGGAGATCCGGCATACTTCTCTCATTTTCCCAACTGGATACGGTCTGTCTTGTCACGCCGAATTTTGCCCCATATTCCTCCTGAGTCATATGAGCTTCTGTTCGAGTCTGTTTTATCATCTCTGCAACTGTCATGTTCTCTGTTTTGTCCTTTCTGCCTGCGCCTTAATATATCTGTCGGATTTTTCTCATATCAATTCCGTCCTGTCCGTTTCAGTATGCCACAAACACCTTTTTTCCACAAGATAATATCACTTTACATCCATGTAAAGGAACCTTATCCTCCCAAAACAGTCCTGTAAAGCCCCTGTTTCTTTACTTTTCCCCTATATGTGCATATGCTTAAATCATTCCAAACAACACTTTTTGCATAACAAGAAAGGATGAGTCTATGAGCGATTTAATCAGAACAGAAAATCTTTGTAAGCAATACAAAGAAACAACCGCCTTAAATCATGTCTCCTTACAGATTCCCAAAGGAGCAATTTACGGATTAATCGGAAATAATGGCGCCGGAAAAACAACCTTAATGAGAATTCTGTCAAGGCTTCAAAATCCAACATCCGGCATTGTGGATCAGGCGCCGAATCTTAAAGTAGGAGCGCTTATAGAAGCGCCTGCACTATACCCTGCTTTGAGTGCCCGGGGCAATTTACTCTGCCAGTTAAAGATTACCGGATGTCCAAAGAAAATGCAAAAAAACAAAGCAAAAGAGTTACTCTCTCTGGTGCATTTAAAAGATTCCAGAAAGCTGGTCATGAACTATTCTCTGGGAATGAAACAGCGGTTAGCTCTGGCAATGGCACTTGCAAATAAGCCGAATTTTCTCATTTTGGATGAACCGCTCAACGGTTTAGACCCCGAAGGGATCCAACAGATCCGCTCTGTTATTCTGGAATTAAATCAAACATATGGTGTAACAATTCTGATTTCCAGCCATATTCTGGGGGAACTGCAAAAGGTTGCCACCCATTATGGTTTCCTTAAAAACGGTGCGCTGATTCGTGAATTTTCAGCATCTGATATCATGGATACGGACCTTGAAACTTTTTACTTTAAGAATATTTTATCATAAACCAGGGAGGGATTTTCATGAAAAAACTTTTATCTATGGAACTCAAACGCGCTGTATTATCTCCTGTATTATGGATTGGATGGATTGCAGTGATCCTGAAAAATGTTTACGGAATTTTACTGAACGATTATGGTTTTACGATTTATACCACATCCTTTTTGTTTTCAAATTCCGGTTTCATCTGCATCATTATGGCAGTCCTTCTTCCCTTACATATCGGTCATGACTTTGAAGTCCGTACAGTTAATAATAAGATAACTGCCGGTTATTCCAGAAAGCAGATTTACCTTACAGAAGCAATAACAGGAGGAATCTGTACTGCCTTTTTATTCCTGACAGATATCATTTCCGTTTTTGTTTGTTCTGCCATACGCCACTTAACATTCGGAGAGAACATTCCGTATTCTGCCTTTTTATTCAATACGATGATATGTTTTGTCTGCCTCCTCACCATTTCTTCCCTCTATACCTTGGTTGTAATGGTGGTGCATCGGCAGCTCATAAGTCTGGGAATCGTTGTAATACTGACCTTATCCCTGCTTTCCTTCGGGGGAAATACAGTCTCCAGTCTGCGCCAGTCTGAATTTTGGAATGTTCCGGTCACACAGGCAGTAGCGGATAATCCCTTACACATCAGTGGTATAAAAAGAACCGCCGCAAATTTACATCTTTTTGTTTCTCCCTTTGCACAGGCTGCCTACCAGCCATATATATTGGTGGAGCCGGAAAGCAAAGAGGATTGTTCTCTCCTGCTGAAAAATATGCCGTATCATTTTGAATTTTGTATGATAAATATTTTAGAAAAACTCCTGGTCTGTCAGATTGGAATTCATGTATTTAAAAAACAGGATTTGAAGTGATTTTTCAGTAATCTCCCTGTCGCCCTCAGCCAGCTCTACGAAATAAGGATTGAGATATGATAACGGCTTACCCATATCAGTGAGCCGTTATCGTAAACTCGAAATTCATTTAAGTCCCATTCCATCTATCACCTGTAACGCGCATTCTGCTTTATCCCTGGCTACAAAAATCGCAATTCTGTCATCCATTCCTCTTCCCATTCCATATCGAACAGAGGCAAATCCTGCATCCCCCAGGTCCTGTGT
>DXXQ01000093.1 GCA_019416265.1 Clostridiales bacterium
GAAATGTGTATGCCAAATCAGGAGGAAGCCTTTGGCCAACTTCAGGAAGCCTATGAAAAGGGGATAATCAGCGATGAGATTGTAGACGCAGCAATCGAACGTATTTTCCTCTATTTTGACAGAACAAAAAGTGTCTATGAGCCATCTGCCTGTGACTTTGAAGCCCACCATGAGTTAGCTGTGAAAGCGTCTGCAAAATCCATGGTGCTCTTGAAAAACGAGGAGAATATCCTTCCCCTCAACGCTGAAAAATTAAAGAAAGTCGTTGTGATCGGTGAAGCGGCGGTACACCCCTATATTGGCGGTGACGGAAGCTCCCGTGTAAAAAATCCGATAAAGGTAAATACGCCGCTAGAGGAAATCAGGAAATTGTTAGGCGAAGAGGCTGTTGTGGAATTTTTAGGTGAAGACAAGGTAAATACCTTCAAAAATGAAGTGGGCTTTATGGAGACAGATATCGGCCGCGCCGTTTCCGATGCAGATGTTATCCTGTTCTTTATCACACAGAATTTTGCCTGCCACAGCGAAGCCATGGATCGAAACAGCATAGAACTGGATCCGAATATGGAATACGCAATGCGTGCCTGCAGAAGAGTGAACAAAAACATTGTCACTGTGCTGAATGTTGCGGATGCAGTCTCTACTTATAAATGGAATTACTGTGCAAAAGCTATTCTGTTAAGCTGGTTAGGCGGTCAGGGCATGGGAAAAGCAGTTGCGGAAACCCTGTTCGGATTAAACAATCCGTCCGGAAAGCTTCCGGAAACCTTCCCGAGAAGCATCGAGGATGTAAAAAGCCTTCGAAACTATCCGGGAGACGGATTTAAGGTCGTATACGAAGAGCAGTTAATGGTTGGATATCGTCATTTTGATACAAATAATATTCAGCCGGAATACGAATTCGGATTCGGACTTTCTTATTCGGAATTCGAATACAGCAATCTGACATTAGAAGGAAATACCCTTTCCTTTGATATTACAAATGTCAGCAAGCGGGATGGAGAGGAGGTTGCCCAGGTATATATGGAATTCCCGGAAGAATCCTGGGTCAATCATCCGAAACAGGAACTGAAGGGCTTTGAAAAAGTTATGATCCCTGCCCATGAGACAAAACGGGTATCCATTACCCTGAAGGACGAGGACTTTACCTACTACAGTACCGCGCTGAAAAAATGGACCGTTGAGACAGGCGCTTATACGCTCAAAGTGGGCAGCTCCTCCAGAAATTTACCATTGTCTGTTAGGAAAGAAATAAAAGCCGATGAATTGCTTACCTATACATATGAACGGATCTAAATAAAAATCTTCCCAAAAGGGGGTTCAAATATTCCGAAATAATGTTACAATATAGCCAGCAGGTACAGCTTTTGCAGAAAGGGCTGTGCCAATGAACAGAAAGGACATTATAGAATGGCTAACAGCATTATTGAATTACACACAGAGGTTCCTGCTGACCAGGAGGCCAATGTGTTCGGACAGTTTGACGAACATTTGAAGCTGATCGAGCGCACCCTGAATGTGACGGTGATCTCCAGAGACGGCGTCTTAAAGATTCTGGGAAATGAACAGAGTGCGGCTCAGGCGAAAAAACTGATAGATGAGCTGGTAGTTCTCGCCAAGAGGGGGAACACCATAACGAAACAGAATGTAACTTATGCACTTTCTCTTGCCATGGAGCAGAGAAACCAGGTTCTCACAGAGATTGATAAGGATTTTATCTGTAATACCATACAGGGGCGTCCAATCAAACCAAAAACACTGGGACAAAAAGATTATGTAGAGCAGATCCGCAAAAAAATGATCGTGTTCGGCGTGGGCCCTGCCGGTACAGGTAAGACGTATCTTGCCATGGCCATGGCAGTGACTGCTTTCCGAAATGAGGAAGTCAGCCGCATCATCCTCACCCGTCCGGCCATTGAGGCGGGAGAGAAGCTGGGATTTTTGCCGGGAGACTTACAGAGCAAGGTAGACCCTTATTTAAGACCTTTATATGATGCCTTATATCAGATCATGGGAGCAGACAGCTTTGCCAAAAATATGGAGAGAGGTCTGATCGAAGTGGCGCCTCTTGCCTATATGCGAGGAAGAACTCTGGACAATGCCTTTATTATTCTTGACGAGGCACAGAATACCACTCCGGCTCAGATGAAAATGTTCCTGACACGTATCGGATTCGGCTCCAAGGTCATTATCACAGGAGACGCCTCCCAGAAGGACCTTCCCAGAGATGCCGTATCCGGCCTTGATGTGGCAATGAAGGTGCTGCGGAAAATTGACGATATCGGTTTCTGCCAGCTCACCAGCAAGGACGTTGTCCGCCATCCGCTGGTACAGCAGATCGTACAGGCTTACGATGAATACGAGAAGCACCAGAAGCCTGAAAAAAACATAAGACGGAGAAACGGAGGGAATGGAAGATGACTTTTCAGATTGAATACGAAACAGACAGGGAGCTTGGCATAGACGTTGCCGCACTTGCCAACCGGGTAGCTGAAAAAGTGCTGGAAACAGAGGAGTGTCCCTATGATGCACAGGTGAATCTGGTTATCACGGACAATGAAGAGATCAAACGGGTGAATACGGAATTTCGAAATATCCAGGCGCCGACAGACGTACTTTCCTTTCCGATGATTCCTTTTGAGACTCCTGCCGATTACAGCATCGTGGAAGAGGACGAGTCATATTTTGACCTGGATACCGACGAGCTGCTGCTTGGAGACATTATGATCTCCGCAGACAAAGTCTTTGCACAGGCAGAGGAATACGGCCACAGCGTAACAAGAGAATTCTGTTTCCTTGTGGCTCACAGTATGCTTCATCTCCTGGGGTACGACCATATGACGCCTGAGGAAGCGTCTGTCATGGAACAAAAACAGGCTGCTGTTCTGGAGAAACTGGGAATTACACGCTAGGAAAAGAAATATAGTATAATGTCCGCAAAAGAATATGTAGGAATGGGAGGTTTTTGCATGACAAAAAAATTTGCAGGATTACTTACAGGTCTTCTTGTATTCTCTATGACAGGAAGCATGGTTTACGGAGCGGAAAATCTGGTGGAAATGGAGCCGTCAGACCAGACGACAGTGACAAGCTATCTCACAGGAGAACCGGTGGCCGAGACGGCAGGAAGAAGACGGCCTGTGGCTGTTATGATGGGAAATAACCGCCCGGCAGTTCCCCAGAGCGGGATTTCCAGCGCAGGGGTGATCTATGAAGCACCTGTAGAGGGCAGTATGACCCGCCTCATGGCAATTTACGAAGATTATGATTCTCTTTCCCGGATCGGTTCCGTGCGAAGCTGCCGTGATTATTATCTTTTCTATGCCAATGAGTTTGACGCTATATACGGCCATTTCGGACAGGCAGTTTATGCGCTGAAATATCTGGATCAGGGACTTATAGATAATTTAAACGGACTGAATATGGAAGGAACTGCCTATTTCCGGATTCCGGAGAGGAAGGCCCCCCACAACGCCTATGCCAGCGGAGACACCCTGAAGGCAGGCATCGAAGCAAAGGGATACCGCACTGCATATAAGGAAGGCTACAATGGCCACTATCTTTTCGCGGAAGAGGGAACGGAATTTGTCCCTGAGGGAGGAAGCAGCGCCAGTGTTGTCCGCCTCGACAATTTCACAGACAACCATCCCTGGTTTGAGTACGACCAGAATACAAAGGAATACAGCCGCTATCAGTATGGGGAAGCCCAGATCGACGAGGCTACGGGAGAGCAGCTCACCTGCGACAATATTCTGCTCCAGTATTCTTCCTGGCAGCCCTATGACGCCAATGGATATCTGAATGTGGACGCTGTTTCCGGAGGAGCGGGCAAATATATTACCCGGGGACAGGCGATGGATATCACCTGGAAGAAAGACGGAGACTGGGGGATTACCCATTATTACGATGCCAACGGTGAAGAGATCCGTCTGAACCGGGGGAAAACCTGGGTGGAGATCGTTCTTAACGATACAGTCGGATCTGTGACTTATGAATGAAAAACGGGGATTTCATACCTGAAAAGAATAGAGGATATATGCCGGTGTACGCCCAAAGGGTACACCGGCTTTTTGGTATTTTTTCCTGAATGAAAAAAAGCAATAGACGGACAGGAAAAAATGTTGTAAGATAAAGAACAGCGCATCAGCCTTCAGACAGACTGACGACGAAATATAGTACTTAATGGAGCTGACAGACATGAATTATCGTGAAAGACTGAAAGATAAAAAACGTATTGTAATTAAAATCGGTTCTTCTTCCCTGACCCATCCGGAAACAGGAAGACTGAATCTTCGCAAAATAGAGATCCTTGTGCGTGAGATCAGCGATCTGCGCAACCAGGGCAAGGATGTGATCCTTGTTTCCTCCGGAGCCATTGCAACAGGGGTTGCTGCCCTTGGCATGAGTGAAAAGCCCAAGGAACTGCAGGTGAAGCAGGCATGTGCGGCAGTGGGACAGGCAAGGCTGATGATGATCTACCAGAAGCTTTTTTCGGAATATAACCAGAGAGCTGCACAGATCCTCATGACAAAGAATACCATGGTCAACAATCTGAACCGCAAAAATGCCCAGAATACCTTTAACGAGCTGCTGAGTCTGGGAGTCATCCCCATTGTAAATGAGAACGACTCCATTTCAACCTATGAGATCCAGTCTCTGGAGAAGTTCGGAGACAACGACACCCTTTCTGCAGTAGTAGCAGCTCTTGTACATGCAGACCTTCTGATCCTGTTATCTGACATCGACGGCCTTTTCACCGACGACCCGCACAGGAATCCCAACGCAGAATTTATCGATCTGGTGGAGAACCTGGACGACAAGTTACTGAATATGGGAAAAAATACCTCCTCCAGCAAGGTGGGAACCGGCGGAATGGCTACGAAGCTGACGGCAGCCAGAATTGCCTCGGCAGCAGGGGTGGACATGGTCATTGCCAACGGCGCAGATTTCCATGTGATCCATAAGATCACAGAGGGACGTAAATACGGAACCTTATTTGTCAGTGAAACAAAGGAAGAGATTTATCTCATCGATATTATTGACAAGCTGTTATAAATACCATCCATAAGAAAGGGAGATTACCATCATGATAGATGACGCAAAAATTGCAAGAATCAATGTCCTTGCCCGTAAGTCCAAGGCAGAAGGGCTTACAGAAGAAGAGAAAAAGGAGCAGGCAGCCCTGCGGCAGGAATTTATCGCGGCAGTCCGCGGCAACCTGCGGGCGCAGCTTAATAACATAAACATTCAGGAGAAGGATGGAAGCATCACCAATCTGGGAGAAAAATATGGAAACAAAAAAGGAAATTAGGAAAAAGATTTTTGCTGCAAGAAAAGCCTGTACCAGCGAACAGATCGATTCATGGAGCAGGGACATTACAAAGAGAGTAGTCTCTCTTCCGGCTTTTCGTCATGCACAGAGGATCCTGGTATATGCAGATTACAACCATGAGGTTGTGACGAGGTATCTTATAGAAGAGGCGTGGCGAAGGGGAAAGGAGGTTGCAGTCCCGAAGGTTGTAGGAAAGAATATGATTTTTTATAAGCTGACTGATTTTTCACAGCTGGAGCCCGGATATTTCGGCATACCGGAACCGTCAGAAGGGGAGGTTGTAGAATGGCCCCAGGCTCTGATGATCATGCCGGGAGTGGCTTTTGACAAAAAAAATCACAGAGTAGGCTACGGCGGCGGATTTTATGACCGCTATCTGGAAAAACATCCCGAAATCCAACGTGTGGCTGTTGCCTTTTCCTTCCAGATTCTTGAAGAGGTACCCACAGAGCCTACGGACATCTGCCCGCAGATCATTGTAACGGAAAAAGAAACCTGTTATCTTGGAAGCTGAAACGACAATTTTTTTTCCGGAATTTGATTTTTTTCAAAAGATATGTTATACTACACTAAACTTTGCAATTACTAATAAACTCATTTATGGGGAGGACTAAAAATGAGAAAAAAACAACTTTTGGCTTTTTTAATGGCAGGAGCCCTGACTGTAGGAATGACTCCCGCAGCAGCTTTTGCGGCAGTTGACGAAACTGCATCTTTATCTATAGAAGAAGGTATGCTGGAAACAGAGGAAGAGGAGGTTGAGGTTCCTGTTGAAACTCCTTCTGCTCCTCCGGAAGCACCGGTTGAGCCGGAGGTTCCGTCTGAACCAACAGAGACGCCTTCCGAGCCCACAGAAACACCTTCTGAGCCGGATGCCCAGCCAACGGAAACACCGGTACAGCCGGATGTACAGGCCGGCGGGGCTGGTGAGCTGGAAACAACGGCAACACCTACTCCTACAGAAGCTCCGAAGAGCATGATCATGATCGGAACCACTTCATATGAGAGTCTTGCCAAGGCCATCGAGGCAGTTCCGGATAATGCGGCGGAAACAACAAACATCACAGTGACCGGAACCATAGAGCTTAGCGAAACTGTTACAGTTTCAGCAGGCAAGAATGTGACGATCGCAGCAGCAGAAGAGAATACCTCCATTGAACGTGCTGCAGGATTTACAGGAAATATGTTCCATACAGAAGGAACTCTTCAGTTTACCACTGCAACGGTAACGAAAGAGGACGGCTCCTCTGTTACAGGAACACTGATCGTAGACGGTTCCACAGATGACGGAGCTGCAACAGAAGGCACCATCGTGGAAGTGACAGGCGGCAATTTCGCTCTTGCAGCAGGAGTTACTTTAACAGGAAACACAACTACAGGAAACGGCGGCGCTGTACGCAACACTGCCGGAACTGTTTCTCTCTTAGGCGGAACCATCACAGGAAACCAGGCTGCAGAGGGCGGCGCTCTTTACAGTGAAGGCGCTGTAAATGTGGCAGGAACAGTTTCTGTGACAGAAAATAAAAAAACAGAGGGACTGGAAGAGAACAACATCACCCTGAAAGGGGAAAACGCAGTGATCACTGTACAGGGTGAGCTCACAAATTCCAAGGTTGGCGTTGACGTACTGGAAGGCGCAGAGGGAAGAAAGGTTATCGCTCTTGCAGAAGGCGTGACCACTCCTCTTGCAGATGTGCTTGCACAGTTTACCTATAACGGAACAGGCTTTACTCTGGATGAGAACGGCGCCCTGAAATCCACAGAGGTTGCGCCAAGCCCTACACCGACTCCGGAGATCAAGGAGCTTAAAGTAACAGCCAAGAGCATGAAATGGACAGGCCATAACAGCATTGAGCTGGTTGCAAACTCCAATAAAGACGGTCAGTATTATGTGAAATGGGTAAAGAAAGGCGACAAGGCTCCAAGCTTTGACCTTGATAAAAAAGGCGGCGACGTTGTAGCAGATTACGAATTTAAAGCTTTTGTCACAGATCTTCCGGAGGAAGAGGTAGATATTTATATCTGCGTACAGGATAATGACAAACAGCACAAAGCAGTTCTGTTCCAGCCGAACTATCAGAAGCGCCCGGCTGCTCCTGTAACCCCGACACCTGACCATGTTCCGGTAATCCCAAGCGTAAAGGACAGTGTTGTCACAGGTCTTGAAAATCCGCTGGAATTTTATCCGAATAAATTCTATGATTTCACAGTTGTAGGTGCAGGTACACAGAACAAGAATCCGGGAACCGGCGATGTGAAGTGGGTTCCGTTATACTGGAGTATGTCCTCAAATCCTTCTGACAGGGACAAACATACTTCATGGAGAATCGGAACAACAAACGGTCTGAAGACAGCGGCAACCTATAATCTGTATGTATTCTTCCAGAAGGCTGTTTATGACGGTTCCAGCTGGCAGATGACAGATACCGTTGAATCTGTGGCATATAAATTTATGTCCAAAGCAATCTCCATAACAGCTACACCGACTCCGGGCGGAAACGAATACGGCGGCGGTGATGACGGTTCCGGAGACGGATATTCAGATCCGGAAGATTACACAGACAGCGCTGATGATTCCAAGGATGCAGTTGCCACAGGCGACGAGACTCCTGTAGGAACCATGATGGCTCTTGCAGCAGCTTCACTTCTGGCCGGCGGCTACGTTCTTGTAAGAAGACGCAAAAAAGAAATCTAAATATATTAAAGGTTACGAAAAAGAGACAGGTCTTATGGCCTGTCTCTTTTCATATATTATTTTAAAGGATACATAAGGGG
>DXXQ01000094.1 GCA_019416265.1 Clostridiales bacterium
AAAGACGCCTGATGCACAAGAACTCTATGACATGTTCCGGTGTTGCGGTTCCCTCTACAAGGCCCGTCCGGCAGAATTGTAATCCCATACTGTTTCTTTAGATAATTTCTATATATGTTTTGTAAAAATCATAAGTTTTTCCATTTTCCTGAGCGCACGCAAGAAAACGGCTGATCACATATCCTGTTTGATACTTTTTTTGGACTGCAGCAAGATGTTCAGAAAGATCGTTGGGATAGCCCGGTGCGATTTCTTCTTTCATCAGGCATACCACATATCTGCCCGGCCCCTTTTCCCAAAGGGTATTCTGATAATTTTCCTGTTCTTTTTGCCGGTATGTAATACTCAGTCCCCTGTGTTCCTGTTCAATGTGGGAGGAGTGCTGGACACGGGAATACAGATACGGATTGTTGATATACTGTTTCAGTTTTTCAATTTCGATCAGCTCGAAAGGGACAATACAATCTGTGTCAATCTCCACTTCTTCATATGGACTCTGCTGAAGCTGGCAGATGGTATCCAATGCCTTCATATGGTACCAGAGTTTTTCCATGCGCTGTTCCAATGCGATTTGCTGCTGGCGCAGTGTTTCCATTTGCTGCTGGCAAATATCCTGGTGAGACTGTATTCCCATCTGCTCCATTGCGCGAATCTGCTTGAGAGGAATACCAAGACTTTTATAAAACAAAATATCTGAAATTGTCATTAAATCGGATACCGTGTACACCCGATACTGATTCTCCGGATTCTTTTCAGGAATCAAAACTCCGGACTCTTCCCAAAATCTTAAGGCAGATGCCGGAATATCAAAAAATTTTGAAATTTCCCCAATTTGAAATACACAATCCATAAAGTTTCTCCTGTTTGATTCTTATGTATATTTTATCAAATCCCCTCTTGACCTTCAAGTACCTTGAAGCTTTATCCTATAAATAAAGGAGGCTCGCTATGAAAAATCAAATTATTCTTTCATCCGAAAAGGATGTACGTTTTGGGAAAGTCTTACGTTTTATCCTTCCAACATACCTGACATCCCTGTTCAATACTCTGTATACCATTGTAGATGGAATTTTTGTTTCTCAATATGTGGGAACAAATGCTCTGGCTGCGATCAATATCGTATACCCCATTGTCAATATCCTCACGGGAATTGCTCTGGTATTCGCCGCAGGAGGAAGCGCCATGGCGGCAATTTCCATAGGAGCCGATGAGGAAAAACGGGCAGGACAGGAATTTACCCTCAGCATGGTACTCTCCCTGGGAACAGGCGCAGCGGTATCCTTCCTCATGTTTTTGTTTCTTCCCCGACTCTTAGTGTTCCTGGGAGCAACCCCACCCACCCTATCGGACTGCAGGGTTTATGCTGTCATCTGGCTGGCGGGAATTCCGGTGGTCATTGGAAAAGAACTGTTTACCTACTTCATCCGCGCTGACGGCTCACCCGGATATAGCTTTCTCCTGGCCGTCGCCGGCGGTGTCGCCAACATTGTACTGGATTATGTTTTCATTGCCCGTATGGGAATGGGCGTTTTGGGCGCCGGACTGGCAACCATACTGGGATTGACACTTTCCTTTTTCCTTGGAATCCTCTATTTCCTTAGATACAGGAAATATTTGCATCCTGTCTGGAAAAACCTGAAGTGGAAAACCGGTCTGAAATGTGCAGTCAATGGTTCTTCCGAATTTGTGGATCAGCTTGCCATTGCCATCACCACTGTAGTATTTAACCGTACCGCCCTTACTCTTGCAGGAGAAAACGGCATTGCGGCAGTATCCATTATTATGTATCTTCAGTTTCTGTTTATCGGCGTTTACTTCGGCTATTCCATGGGCATTTCCCCTCTTTTCAGTTACGCCTTTGGAAATCACGATGAGGCAGTTTGCAAGAAACTGGAGCGCTGCTCCTACCGTTTTTTTGCATTCGCACCGGTTTTTATGTATATTCTTACCTATGTTTCTGCCCCGTTTGCTGTTTCCTTCTTTGCCCCGCCGAAAACAGAGGTTTATTTCCTGGCCCTGTCCGGAATGCGGCTGTATGGAATCGGCTATCTGTTTTCAGGACTTAATATATTTACTGCAATCCGGCTGACTGCCTATGGAAAAGGGCATCTTTCCTCTGTCATCACATTTTTACGCTCTTTTTCCCTGCTGTTGCTGTTTCTCTTTTTGCTTCCCATCTTCTGGGGAATGAATGGGATGTGGCTTGCAATGCCTCTCGCGGAAGCAATTACGACATTTATAATCGTACTGTCCCTGGCAAAGCCATTTCGCCGACGAAACGTACCCCTTGCCAAGCATCTGTGAGCGTTAGTTGGATTTTATAATTCATATTCCGTTTCTTGCATTGTTCGAGAGAGAGAACTATAATCTACTCTGTGGAGGTGCGAAATGGACTATATGACATTGAAAAAGACCGCCGAAAAGTGGGGCGTGACACCTCGTAGGGTAAATTATTATTGCGCCGGTGGGCGTATCCCCGGTTCTGTGAAAATGGCCGATGTTTGGCTGCTCCCTAAAATTGCGGAGAAACCGATTGATGGTCGGACAAAACAAGGAAAGGAATAAAAACATGAATAGAATATTACTATTGGAGGATGATGGAAGCCTAATAGATGGCTTGGTCTACTCTTTGAAAAAGAATGAATTTGATGTTGAAGTTGCCCGTACAGTATGTGAAGCAAAACAATATTTATCCAAACTCGACAGATACGATTTATTGATTTTGGATGTTACTCTGCCAGATGGAACTGGATTTGATGTATGTGAAACAGTAAGAAAAGAAAATCAGAAAGTCCCGATTATATTCCTGACCGCATCGGATGAAGAAGTCAGCATAATCCGTGGGTTAGATAGCGGCGGGGACGATTATATCACCAAGCCTTTCAAGTTGGGGGAATTGTGTTCCCGTATCCGGGCGCTGCTGCGTCGGGCCGGAGTTTCCAGAAGCGAAAAAAACACTTCTATGGAATGTGGCGATATTACCATTGATCTGTTGAGTAGCCGTGCAATCTTAAAGGGAAAAGCATTGGATTTGACAAGCGCCGAATATCGTTTGCTTTGTCTGCTGGTAAGAAATGCAAATCGCGTTGTGACAAGGGACATCATTCTAAATGAGCTGTGGGATGATACCGGAAATTTTGTTGATGATAACACCCTGTCCGTCTATGTACGGCGGCTTCGTGAAAAAGTGGAAACCGATCCGTCCCATCCAGAACACCTTATAACCATCCGGGGATTTGGCTACCAATGGAAAGAGGTGTCTGTATGAGCTTGTACCAAGATAGACAGATTAAAGGCTTCCTGATATTTTTAATTTTGTTTTCCCTGCTGTTTGTAGGTACAGGAGCCGTTTTGACTATTTATCAGGTGAACGATGTGGAAGTCCTGTGGCTCAAACACGATGAAGCGGTTTCGTCCTCACTTTTGGAACAGGGTGTTTCTAAAGAAGTGATAGCAGTTGCCTTTACGAATACGAACATCAGCGAAAATGGCAGGGCATTATTAACGGCTGCGGGTTTGGGAAAACAGGCAGAAAGCAGTATGCGCCCTTTTTTTAATCAATTTCAGCGTTCCGCTTTCTTCATCATGCTATGCACTGTGTTATTTTTTCTCTTTGTGCTTACCATAGGAGTATTCGTTTTTTCTGGAAAAGGAAACGATTGTACCAACAGGCCGACAAAATATTATCAAATTACATCAACGGGGATTACTCTTCTCATTTGCCACAGAATTACGAGGGCGAAATCTATCAAGTGTTTTCTTCGATAGAACAGCTTGCAACTATGCTCCAATCCAAAAACGAAACAGAGCGTAAAGCAAAAGAGTTTTTGAGAGACACCATATCCGATATATCTCACCAGCTCAAAACGCCTCTGGCAGCCCTCGCTATGTATCAGGAGATCATCGAGAGTGAGCCGGAAAATGCAGAAACGGTAAAACAGTTTGCAGCAAAGATGGGTCTTTCTCTAAAGCGTATGGAGCAGTTAATCTTATCCATGCTGAAAATAACCCGGCTGGATACGGGAAACATCGTTTTTGAGAAAAAAAGCTGCCGTGTATCCGAGCTGATGGCTCATTCAGTCAATGAACTAACCACAAGGGCTGAAAACGAAAATAAACAGATTCAGATAGATGGCGACGGTGAACAACAGCTTATCTGTGATATGGAATGGACAGGCGAAGCGATTGGAAACATTGTAAAAAATGCGCTGGATCACACGCAAGCTGGCGGTATTGTCCGTATTACATGGGATCGCACTCCTGCTATGTTTCGGATTTTTATTTCTGATAATGGTAACGGCATAGCCCCGGAAGATATTCATCACATCTTCAAACGCTTTTATCGCAGCAAACATTCTCTTGATACACAAGGAATTGGACTGGGGCTTCCTCTTGCCAAGTCTATTATTGAGGGGCAAGGCGGCGTTATCTCTGTACAAAGCGACGCTGGAAAAGGTACGCGGTTTACACTTTCTTTCCTTACGGAACTGTAAGGTCAAATTCACCTTCTTGTAAGCTGCTTTTGCTATCCTTTTGAGAAAGGAGGTACTGATGACTATGGAAATATTGAAAGTACAAGATTTATGTAAAACTTATGGCAAGGGTGAGGCGAAAGTCGAAGCACTGAAGAAGGTTTCCTTCTCCCTGGATAAAGGCGAATTCGCTGCCGTTGCAGGTGAATCCGGTTCTGGCAAAAGCACATTACTGAACTGTATTGGAGCTTTGGATACCCCTACCTCCGGCCACATTTGGGTTGATGAACAAGACCTGTTTTCCATGAAAGAGGAACAGCGCACGATTTTCCGCCGTCGTAATATTGGTTTTATCTTCCAATCCTTTCAGTTAGTTTC
>DXXQ01000095.1 GCA_019416265.1 Clostridiales bacterium
TTCCAACAGCTTCAGAATCTGCAGCCTGTCCTTTTGCCTTTAAGGTATGGTCTGTTCCTATGTAACCTTTTCCGGTGTCCGGGTCAACTACTACTTCAGCTCCTTCTGTTGTCCTGGTCTTCGCTGTAATGCCTCCACGATCCGTTTCCGTCGGAGCTGGAGGGATAAATATGTGAGTTGTTCCGTCTGGCATCGAAAAACCTTTTGTTTTAATATCCATTTTCATTCTCTCCTTTATGCTTTCTCTGAATAGGCAAATTCCAGGCACTTGGTCTCTGTGTTATACTTTACCTTCAGAGCACCAATAATATCACTTGCCTGGTGTTCGTGATGCGCCGGCGTAAATGTGGACGGAATGTCTTTCAGATCTGCGTAATTTCCACTGAACAGCTCCAGACCGTCTATTAACCCCTTAAGAGCAACGCCCTGCGCAGCTGACAAAGGCTTATCGGCTGCATTTGTTGTAAGATCATTTACAATATCGACGACATTTACCTTACTGGTTGTGACTCCATCAATCAGAGATTTATTACTTTTGATATATGCAACAATCTCGCTCAGCTGGTCAAGAGTTTGATCATCACTATCGGCAATGGCATTTAACCTGTTTACAAGCTCTGTGATACGTATACGGATATCGTTATGTGCACCGGTATCCGTATTATGCCTATCGTCATTTACTTTGATTTCCTCAGTTTCCTTTTGTAATCCCAAAATATCTGCGCGTAAGCCTGCATCTGTCTGCTTAAAAACTTCAAATTTAGCCCCAACAGCCTTAGAGTCTGCAGCATGGCCAATTTTTGTCAGTGTTTCATCCAGCAGAATACCTTTCATCAGAGGAAGATTGTGTGCGGATCCATATTCCAGGCAATTCGTGTCTGGATTATATCCAACTCCTTTTGTCAGTATAGGGATTGCGTTTCCTGATTCATCAATCCCGATCAGTTTTCCCGAGTTCTCTTCTCCCTGATTCTTATCCAGCTTTTTAAGGATGTCCTCTTTTAAAGGATTTATAGCTTCTTCAAGTTCCGCATTTACTTCGTCCGAAGATGCAAGTTCCTTCACATTCCCAGCCTCAAACGCAGCAAATACTTTTCGGCTTCCGTCTGTTGTTACAGCCAGTTCCCCCGGGCTCATTTTTGCTGGATCAAAATCTTTCAAAGCACCTCGGCGGTGCTGTATGATCGCTTTATTATTAATTGCCACATTAAACACCTCCAATCTTCTTTTCTATAGCAGCCAATTTTATTTTTAAATCATCAATTTCTCTCTTCTGATTCTGGATCAGCTTGAGCATGGGAGGGATTAATGTACGATAGTTCCAGTCCTCAACGGTTCCGTCAGCATTTAAATCTGCAGCATCCGGGAAATGCTCGTATACATCTTCTGCATAAAACCCTGGTACCGGTTTCCCATTTCTCAAGTCATCTTCTGCAAGGTATCCGTCTTTATATTCAAACCACACAACGGGGATTTCTAATATTTTTTCTGCTTCCTCTATCTTCATCTCAGCAACATGATTTTTATATCTTTTTGAGGATGCGGATAGATATGCAAGAGTTGCTCCATCTGATGCAAATACCAGATGTCCACCTGTAGTTACATGGGTTAAATTAAATATTTTTGGTGGTTTCATAAATGTTGCGGTATAATTCACTTTTAGTGTATCATTGATTGTTGTCGCTCCATTGATATATAAAGTTCCACCCATACTACACAACTCGCATGAATATGCAATCAAAAGTTTATGCGAACTTAGACCATCCGTAGGATTATATAATAAGAACTGACTGTTTGACCCATTAAGGTTTACAATTCTCCCATCCGCCATCAGTTTCATTGTTTCATTCGAACTGGTGAGTCCATCAGATTGTATCTTCCACCCTCCAATTGTTGCAAGATTTGCCAAAACAGCATCTGCATCAATGTACTGCGCATTCAAATAGATTTTTCCATTATAAAGATAAATTCCCTGGGTCTGACCATTATTCGTTAATATGTTGAATATCTCCTCCTGTGTATGATCACCGCTGGGGATATTTTCCATCAGGCTATCCGCATAGTTTTTTGCATCAGTGAGTGCATTTGAAGCAGCTGCATTTGCAATGCTGTTAATTGTGTCTCCGCTTGTAAGAGCAAAAGTTGCAGGCGTAATTGTCACATTTCCGTTTGCATCAATTTCAAAAGTCTTTTTATTATCCTTATTCAATACCGTAATGCCTTTTGCATTGATTCTCTGTCCGGCCAATGTTCCGGAAAGGATATAATCAGCATTGATATGCAGTTTCCCGTCTTCTATGTAGATTCCTTGTTGGTTACCATTATTCGTAAGCTTATTGAATACTTCTGTCTGGCCAAGAGACGTATCATAGACTGTAATCGCATTATCTACTGTTGTCTCATCTACGTATTTTGGTTCGATCCAGTCTGCGGAAGAAAAGACCGTTCCTGCTCCTTTTGCAGTCTTACATACCTTTATGGCAGCCTCTTTATCCTTGTTTGACGTTACCCACAAGTCCCCTGCATCATAGGGAGGGACTGGTGTAGAAATAAATACCCTGCGTTTTCCGTCAGCGGTATCCTGGGCATCTGCTGCCTGTTTTAAGGCTTTGGTGATGTCCGTATCCTGAACAAGATTCCACTTCCAGTTTTCTCCGTCTTTCATGAATCGATAGGAAAAACCTTTCGATTTCCAATAAAATAAATCTCCCTGATGCTGAGCGCGGGCTGTTTCATCCTTCCAGGATAGGGCGGGTTCATTATCAAGAGTTGGCTCATAATCAAAATAAAAGGTCTCTATCTGCTTATCGATCTGCTTCTGCAGCTCTTCTACAGTGCCGTTAAATACCTGCGTTACAAAATTATCTACCTGGTCTTTCGCAAGCTCCTCAACGCTTCTCCCTTTCAGAGAAAAAGAATTTGCGACAATATCCACCCGGCCTGTAGCAGCATCCACCCGGAAAGTGATTTCTCCGTCGTTATCTTTTGCGGTAAGCCCTCTGGTGTTGATCCATTCTGCCTGAATACCGATCGCATATAAGATATTTAAAACTGCATCTCCATTGCTGTCAAAACCGGCCTTCCAGGTCTTTCCTCCATCAGTTGATAAGAAGAATCCCTCCGCACCGCTTTTATAAATGATCTTTGAATCTGCAAGAGCTGGTTTATCATGTCTGTAAGAAAGAATACTCCCATCTGCCTGTTTTTCTTCTGTATAGAAAAAGCCCAGTGTATTCGCCGCCAGCTGGTTCATGTGCTGCACTGCAATGTCATAGGCATCCATCTTCTTTTCAATATCTGCCTTTGCCAGTTCTACGGACACCCTGTTGTTTCCCGGAAACCTTTTTGCATTTTCTTCGGCACTTTTTACCTTGCAGGCAAATGAAGTAGAAGCTCCGAAGGTAAACTCTATGTTCGTAAGATATGAACGGTATATCCTGCCCTTGTTATCCGTTATCTCCACGCTGTCCCCAAAGGTTGCATAGGGGTTTGCAATGCCGGTACAGGAGAATGGGCGCATTTCCATGCCGATCACGGCATTTCCGATTCTTGTAAGCCCATCCTGTATGTTATCCAAGAGAAGTGTATTTTCCAGATTGATAACGTATCCATCCGTTCCATACATATATTCTGTTTCTTCTTGGATATATTTAACGCCTGTAACCCGTATGTCATCCGTATCTTTCTGAAGTTTCCTGATGAATTTAAGAGAGTGGTACGCTTCCTGTTCAGCGAATGTGCCGCCGTCAAGAACTTCTCCATCTGTCCACGGATCCATCGTTCCTCCGTCCAGGATATCTTTTTCCTTGTATCGGAAATCCCCTCCGTCGTATATGGTGATCTTTGCAAAATCCTTATTGAACGATATGATCCGGAGATAATCCTCTTCATCAATCCTGGCATTTCCTCCGGCCAGCGACGCGATCATTCCGATCACGGCTCGGTGAGTGGTGTTCTCCGGTTTTTTCTTTATGACATAATCATCGTTTAAGAATCTGGCATCGCCGAGCCTTATCCCACAGCTTTGACAGGAATCCCGAAGTAGCTCTCCTGCAGTACAGGGAAATGTTATGTTTGTGCTATAAGCGATATCTGCCAGATGCATATAGTCTAACAAAGTCAGCCGTATCTTCTGTTCTGTAGCCGGCTTCTTGGATACAATGAACGTCCCTCTTCTTACTGTTTCAAGTCGGTCTGTGAGCTGCAGATTCAGATAAATGACCACTCTGGCTCCGTTAAAGTCATAATCAGAAAAGCGGTCATCATCGTTAACAAGAGTCAGAACTGCAGTCTTCTCAATCGCCATTCCCAGCGGAAAATCCGTAGAATCAGAGGAATCAACGATCTCGTTTCCAGCACTGTAGAAATCCCCCTTTTTCATATGTATCTGCATTCCGTCTGCAAACGTGCAGATCGCAGTCACATAAAACCTTCTATTTTCCACGCATTCCTGCCGGAACTGCTTCGTTACATTTATCAAATCGGCTCAATCCTCCTTATATTGATACTAAGGTCTGTCCAGACCTCTTCTCCATCTTCCAGAGTCTGTGCAGCCATTTTGAAGTTGCTTGCATAAAAAGTCCGGTCTACCCAGGCACCGGGAATTGTGGGATCCGGATGATGGACCATGAATTTCGTTTTATTAAGCATGCTGTTTAAAATAGCTGCAATCTCCTGCCATGTCAGCACTTCCCAGGCCATATCGTATCCGGCTATGGTTCCCATGGGAGTGTTATGCATTACAAGAGACTGGTCTCTGTCCGAATCTTCTGTACTTGTCGTAGCAAATACCGGCTTGTATGCATTAGGGGCGGCAATTGCCACCCCGTCAATCCTAAATTGTTCCTGCGCCATTATACACCTCCTAATGCAAATGGATTCTTTCCATTACGGCTCTGTCTTAATTCCGCCTCATCAATGATAATGTCCAGAAGCGTTCTTCCGGCAACATTTACCGCCACATCGTAAGTGTTTCCGCCTGATCCTCCATTTTCTTCCCGGATAATCTTTCGTATCAGCCCTTCCGGCGCCTCAATGTTATTTCCGTGCTTCTGATCACCGAGCACTGCAAGGAATTCTGACCTCGGAGGGATAACCGCTCCCTGCGCCAGATATGGGATTGTCCCTACTCTCGGGAGATTCATCCAATAATTTCCCCAGTACCGGGTATGGGTCATTGGATTATAGAAATTATAAGAAAAGGTAAACGCCCGTTCTATGCCGCCAATTGAGCTGTTGATATTGTGGATCATGTTATTTACCTTCGAAACAATGTTGTTCAGTTCGTAGGTGATCGCATTGCTGGCGCCGGAAATACCGGACACGATCGCATTATACATTCTATTGCTGAAACTCTGCATAGAGGAAACAATGTTCTCCATTCTGACGTTTATCCCGTTTTCCATGTTCTCCATTTCCACATCCACGATCTGTTTCCGTGCGTATTCCCACTTTGAAGTAGAAATATTGTACATAGACGTAAAGTAGCTCCTTACCGTCTCTGTCATCTCCGCCAGCTTCATGGCTGCTGCCTGTTTCATCTTATCCAGATTCTTCTTTACTTCGCTGGAAGAATTGCCCCATTTCTGGACGGTATCCTCGTTCACCTCACCGAAGTTCTGCTTTGTTACCCTGCTTACTTCCTTCATATTGGTTTCTGCAGCATTTTTCATATTTCCAGTAGCTGTTACTACGTTTTCCTCTGACGTCTTCATGGATTCTGATATCTGCTTCTGAGCTTCAGGAAGGTTCTGCACCGCACTTTTTCTAACATCCAAAGTGGCTTGCGGAAACTTCTTCCCAAGAATCTTTACCAGTTCATCTGCCGGCACTCCAGCCGCCTTTAACTGGCCAACCACCATATCCATAGCCTGCTGCGCCGTGGTTGCCGATGGAAGAGTATTATCCAGAGAGAACAATACGCCCTGATAGGTTCCGCTGAATTCGGATCCGGATACGGAAAGCTCCCATAGGGAGTCCCGGATTCCGCCAATAGCTTCTTTTGCAGTCAATCCGGACAGATTTATTGTTTCTGCAGTCTGTGACATGCCTTCCCCAAGTGTCTGAGCACTCTGAGCAAGAAGATCTACATTATCTTTTACCTGTCCCGTCCAGTAATTGTTATCCTGGAGAACAGCATTTACATTCTGGGTAGATACTCCCCATTCTGCGAATTTCTGCATAACCGTATTTGCCATTTGTTCTGCAGACATTCCCGCATCTTCGCAGGAATCTACAATCTTTCCAATTTCTCTTGCCTGTTCATCGGAAATTATTCCTACCTGCTGAAGGCTTCCTGCCAGTGTGTTAAGGGATGCTCCCATGGTAGACAGCTCGCCATTTCCTCCCTGGATCCTTTCTACCAGGCCGACTAATCCTTTTGTCAATCCAACCGTTCCTGCAGTTACTGCTGCGATTAATCCGGCAGTTCCGACTAATGGACTAAGACTTGATGCAAGAGAAGAAAACCCTCCGCTTGCTCCGCCGGCGGCTTTTCCGAGACTGCCCAGTAAATCTCCGGCCTGGCTGGTTCCTTTTCCAAAAAGACTTTTAAGCATCTTTGCAACATAGGAAATATTCTCCTCGCTGATCAGTTTTTTCCCAATTGCGCCTACAACCAGCTTCACCAGGGAACTGATCCCTGTAATATCTGCGATCTTCACAAGAACAAATGCGCGTCCGAGAAAAGCAGCTATTTTTCCTGCAGTGCCGCTTTCTTCCAGTCCATCAAATACTCCTCCCAGAACTTCTTTGATAATGTCACCGATCCGGCTCAAATGGCTTAACCAGTCAATCTCTCCAAGAAACTCTCCTACACCTCGGCCAAAAGACTCCCAGTCTGTTGTTTCTGCGATTTCAAGCAAGGCATCCAGCAGATTTGCAATAAATATATTCAGCTTTTCTCCATTGCCTTTCCAGTCAAATTCGGTAAAGAATGTGTTCATACCGCCTGCGACATTATCTACCAGCTGCTGCCAGTCAAAGTTTACCGCGAAGCTGTAAAGTGACGTGAAAGCACCGTTTAAGCCGGTCGCCAGAGTATCTCCGATTTCTGCAAAAGAAATCCTCCTGAAAGCCCCATTTAAAGCATCTGCTATAGCTTTTCCAATATCTTCGTAAGGAAGGTTATGTACCATTCCATTAAAGATATCCCAGGAAACCATGAACCAGTTCCCCAGAAGTTCGCCCAGGTTGTTCCAGTCCACTTCATGGACGATCCCGGTGATTCCCTCTGCGAATTTCTTTCCAAGATTCTTCCAGTCAATGCCTGTGATCAGGAGATTCAGGGTGTTAACAATCGTATTCACTCCTGCTCCGAGGGTTCTTCCAAGCAAATCCCAGTCAATATTATCAACCAGGCTGTTAAAGGTTCTTGTAAAAGCATCTACAAATGGAATGACTTTAGGGCCTACATTGTCCCAATTGATTGCGGCATATATTCTTTCC
>DXXQ01000096.1 GCA_019416265.1 Clostridiales bacterium
GCGTGTCTGTGATTTCTGTTTTTGCACCGAAAAGCATCACTGTAAACGGAATAACGATTTCCGTATGGGCACAGATATGCAACAATATCCTTATCGCAGGAGGAATCCTGTTCTGGATTTTTCTTCTGGCAGCAGGAAAGGAAAAGCGTAGGGCTTACGGCTTAAACTGGGACAACTGGGAGAAATCCTGGTGGTGCATTTTGCTGTTTGTACTTCTTTTCTTCGGGCGTACAGCTTTAAGCTGCGCTGTTTCCGGACAATTGGGATTACTGGAGATCATACTGACAACGCCTTCTACGTGGATTATGCTTGCTGTTCTGTTTGTAAACTTTTTCCTCTCTGTTCCGGCATTTTTCGGTGAGGAATATGGATGGCGTTACTATCTGCAGCCGTTGCTTCAGAAGAAATTCGGATTAAAGGGCGGGGTGATTGTTCTTGGAGTTGTCTGGGGGCTTTGGCACCTTCCTGTTGATTTCTTTTATTATACCACGCCGGATCAGGGATTTCTTGCAGCTTTAGGTCAGCAGATTACCTGTATCACTCTTGGGATTTTCTTTGCTTATGCTTATATGAAAACGAAAAATATCTGGGTGCCTGTAGTTCTTCACTTCCTCAACAATAATCTGGCGGCAATTTTAAGCGGAGGCGGTGCTGATGCGCTTCAGAATCAGACATATACATGGTCTGACCTTTTTATGGCGCTGGTGGTTAATGCGCTGTTTTTCGGAAGTTTCATTTTTGCCGGATGTTTCCGGAAAAAAGACAGGATAAAAGAAGAGGAGAAAAAAGATTTGTAGTTTCAGGGCAAAACTGGTAAAATGGAGAAATAAAACTTCGTGTGAATTTGTGACAAGATATAAAGGAGACAGACATGATGAAAATCAGAGAAGAAGTAAGGAAAATGAAAAATGATGCGCCTTTTTTAGCTGCATCCTCCATAGAAACCAGAAACAAAGCGCTAAAGCTTATTGCAGAGAACCTGGAAGCGCATAAAGAAGAGATTTTCTGTGAAAACAAAAAAGATCTGGAAGAAGCAGAAAAAAGCGGGATTTCTTCCGCAGTGATCAAAAGACTGAAATTCGACGAAGGGAAGCTTCGCGATGTTCTTTCGGGAATCGAGCAGTTGATCGGACTGGAAGATCCTCTGGAGAAGGTATCTCTTTCCAGGGAGCTGGATGAAGGGCTTACCTTATACAGGATCAGTTGTCCCATTGGTGTGATCGGCGTTATTTTTGAGGCAAGACCGGATGCACTGGTACAGATTTCCACCCTTTGTATCAAAAGCGGAAACTGTGCGATTCTCAAAGGGGGAAAAGAGACGACTTTCACCAACAGGATTTTGTTCCGGTATATTCAGGAAAGCGTGGCGGAGGCAGGACTTCCGAAAAACTGTCTTTTACAGGCGGAGCAGCACAATGAGATCGATGAGCTGCTTTCCTGCCACGACAGCGTTGACCTTTTGATTCCGAGAGGCTCCAATGCATTTGTACAGTATATTATGAACAATACAAAAATCCCTGTTATGGGACACGCAGATGGAATCTGCCATATTTACGTTGACGCAGAGGCAGATCAGGAGAAGGCGCTGCCTATTATTGTGGATGCGAAAACCCAGTATACGGCTGCCTGCAATGCAGTGGAGACTCTCCTTGTAAACCGAGCCATAGCAAAGGAATTTCTTCCTAAAATGGCGGCTGCATTGAAAGAAAACGGTGTCAGACTGCGGGGAACAGAAGAAGTGAGCCGGTTGATCGAAGTAGAGACTATCGGGGAAGAGGAGTTTGTGGAGTATCTTGACCTGGTTGTTTCTGTGAAACTGGTAGATAACATGGATGAGGCGATTACACATATCAACAGATTCGGTTCCCATCATACGGACTGCATTATAACGGAAAACCCAAACCAGGCGCGTAAGTTTATGCAGATGGTGGATTCTGCGGGAGTATATCAGAACTGCTCCACCAGATTTGCCGATGGCTTCCGCTACGGCTTTGGTGCAGAGGTAGGAATCAGTACAGGCAAGATTCATGCCAGAGGTCCGGTAGGTCTGGAAGGTCTGGTCACTTATAAATATAAGCTGTTTGGAAACGGCCATATTGTAGGGGATTATGCGTCGGGAAAGAAACAGTTCCACCACAGGGATCTGTGATTTTTTCCCATTGACAAAGATGGATTATGTGTTAAAATAAACCCAATAAACAGAGAGGGCACGATTGTGTAAGGTGAGGAAATGATTATTAGATAATTTATTTTAAGTAAAACGCAAAATGATGAGTAATTGCTGCCGGCATGTTTATCATGCTTGGGAAACAGTTTTTTTGTGTACGCTTAAATTAGATTATCTTCCGTCAGATTTATTGCCTTATATAATTTTCCGGATGCTTTTGATTTGGATAAGTATATAATTGGTTGAGATGATGAGAGGCTTTTTTGCGTATGCAGAAAAGCCTTTTTTTCTGCAGCAGAAGAAGAAATTGGCAATAAGGAGGAAGAAATAATGTCAATGATTCGTGTTGAAAACCTTACTTTTTCATATCCATCGAGTTTTGATCCTGTTTTTGAAAATGTAAATTTCCAGATGGATACAGACTGGAAACTGGGATTCATTGGAAGAAACGGAAAAGGCAAGACAACCCTGCTGAAGCTTCTTCAGGGGGAGTATGAATACAGGGGGAAAATAATCAGCTCCGTTAAATTTGATTATTTTCCATTTGAAGTTCCGGATAAAACGCGGTTTACGGAAGAGGTTTTGCGGGAAATCTGCCCGCTTGCCGAAGAATGGGAGGTGATTCGGGAGCTGTCTTATCTAAAAGTGGAGGAAACCGTATTGTGGCGTCCCTTTGAAACCCTTTCAAACGGGGAGCAGACAAAGGTGATGCTTGCCGCGCTTTTTCTCAATGAGGGGAATTTTCTGCTTATTGATGAACCGACAAACCATCTGGATGTAGCTGCCCGAAGGCAGGTGGCAGATTATCTGAACAGAAAAAAGGGATTTATTCTTGTATCCCATGACCGGCAGCTTCTGGATGGATGTGTAGACCATATCCTGGCTCTGAACAGGACAGATATCGAGGTGCAAAGCGGAAATTTTTCATCCTGGAAAGAGAATTTTGAGCGGCAGCAGAATTTTGAAACAGCAAAGAACGAACGTCTGAGAAGGGATATCCGCCGTTTAAAGGAAGCTGCGAAACAGACAGAAACCTGGTCTGACCGTGTAGAGGCATCAAAGAGAGGAGCCGCAGATAAGGGATATGTAGGTCATAAAGCCGCAAAGATGATGAAGCGTTCCAAAACAGTGGAAGCAAGACAGCAAAAAGCTGTGGAAGAAAAATCAAAGCTTCTTAGAAACGCAGAGTCATCAGAGCTGTTAAAAATAAACCCTCTTACTTATCACAGCGATACCCTTGTATCTTTTTCGGAAACAGCCGTTTTTTATGAGGGACATCAGGTATGCGGCCCTCTGACCTTTAAAGTCAGGGACGGAGAGAGGGTGATCCTTAACGGCAGAAACGGAAGCGGGAAAAGCAGCCTTTTGAAATTGCTGTTGAAGGCTCCGATAGAATATACGGGAACAGTAACTGTCGGTTCAGGTCTTGTGATTTCCTATGTGCCCCAGGATACGTCTCACCTCCGGGGTACTCTGACGGAATTTGCCCAAAAGCATAACCTTGAGGAAAGTCTTTTTAAAGCAATCCTTAGAA
>DXXQ01000097.1 GCA_019416265.1 Clostridiales bacterium
TATAGAGATAGTCGGAGAGACGATTGATATACTGCACAGCCTTTGGGTCAGAGCCGTAATTCTGGGAAACTCTGCGGAAACGGCGTTCTGCCCGTCTTGCAACGGCTCTGGCGAAATCCAGTCTTGCAGACAGCTCGCAGCCGCCGTAAAGAACAAATTCTTTGACCCTTGGAAAGGCTGCTTCCATTTCATCGATGGCGTGTTCCAAAGCAGTTGTTTCCTCCTGGGAGAAACGGTAATTCAGATCTCTGGGATCTGCAATGCCTGCCATGATCTGAATCAGGTTTCTCTGAATATGAGAAAGCTCTTCTTTCGCCTTATCGTCAGAAAGAACTTTGGCAAGACCAATACAGCTGCTCAACTCATCAATGGTACCAAGCAGCTCAATGCGGTCGTCAGATTTGGATACGCTGAGACCGTTCATCAGAGAGGTTGTTCCCCTGTCTCCGTTTTTGGTATAGACTTTCATGCTTCAAACTCCTTATTCATTACTGGCAGAAGGCTGATCTTTAAAAGGCAGCTTCTTGATTGCCCGGGCACTGTTGGCGCCGATATTCCGGCACTGGAGCCGGGTAGGGGTGAGGTAACTTTCTATATTTCGTCCCTTTTCCAGTCCCCGCATTTTCAGGCAGACGGCAGTGCCGAAGATTCCGATACCTGAGCCGAGCATGGAGTCCCGGGCTGCTTTATAAGCAAGCTGCTCCATACATTCGTTGGGGAATTCCTCGATGTCATAGAAAACCCCTTCTTCCTCGATTCCGGCACAGACCTCCTTCAGGACAGAAGAATCAGCCTCATGTGTATAAATAAATATAGAAGGCTTCTTAATGATCATAGTAACACTCCCTATTTATTTTCGCCAAGATAGGACAGTACAAGGCCTGTTGCAACTGCGTTTCTTGGGCCTTCCGTTCCGCGAATGTTGCCGCGGCCGCAGACGATCCGGTAATCTGTAAATGCTTCTGTAAGCATTTCAGGTATCTCGAAGTCTTCTGCAGAGCCTCCTACCAGGACAACAGTGGAAATATTTTTCAGATTATGTTCCGGCGCAACTTTACGAAGCGCACGGAAGGCGTTGGTGATAAAGACCTTGCGTTTGGCTTCCCGGCGTACCTGAACGATCTTTTCCATTGGGATATCCTCCTCAATGCGGATCATTCCGCTGTCAGTGAGAAGGCAGACTCTTCCGAAGAAGCGGGGATCAATGGATTCATCCACAAAGGTCATCTGGCCGTTTTCCATTCTCATGTGAAAGAGGCTTTCTACCTTTGCGAGAGGATACCTCTTGATCTGTTCTGCAACATGGCGGTCGCTTAAACCGAGCTCTGTCTGGATAAGCATGGAAACAAGCTCTCCGGCTCCTGCCTGGTGGGTCATGACTACATTTCCGTCATTGGAAATGACAGCGGCATCTGTGGAGCCGCCGCCCATATCCAGGATTGCCAGCGGAAGCTGTGTTCCCGGTGTGGTCAATGCTCCGAGACTTGCCATGATCGCCTCCACGCCTGCGACTCTGACTGTTGTGTTAAGGTCTGCGCTTAAGCTGGCAGCGATTTCCTGCATGGGAAGCTTCTGCGTTTTAACCATGGCAGCGATTCCCACGGCTTTCTCCAGACAGGTTTCCCCTGCCAGAGCGCCGGAGATTAAAACAGGGGCAAGGGTATCAATGGCCAGAATATCCGTAATTCGGATGTCTGCTTCGCTGCTTTTGTCCAGACGGCTCATTCCCGTGCGGATACGGGCAAGCATATTTCCCACATTTGTGTCCGGCTGTCCGCTGATATCATGAATATCCCCTGCATCGGAAGCTGCAGCCATGATCTTGTCCGCACCCTCATCCAGACTGATGGTGATGCTGCGGTCGCCGTAGAAATAAATCTCTCCTGCAGGAAGAACATTTTCGTGAACATTGCCTCCCGGAGTTTTCAGAACAACAGCGCTTCGCTTGCCGATCAGACTTTTTGCGATCGGGGTGACAGTGCGTGTTTCTTCTGCACTCAGTCCCAGAAGAGTAGCGATTCCATAGGGATTGGAAAGCATACGGATCGTCTGACCGGGAAGGGCGACTTCAATGGCAGCCGGAACACCGTCGGGAAGACGGTCGATCCGGAGGACTTCGTCGATGATCGGAATTTTTTTGTTCAGGCGGTTCTCCACAAGAACAGCCTCGTCTGCCTGAAGGATGATACCCACAATGTTGAGTTCATTGTACCGGTTTACAATGGCAGCGATTTTTTCGTAGCTGTGTTCGGCGGAAGCGGCAAGGATATAGTCGGTATCAGGAATTGCGCGGGAGACATTCTCGATCAAAAGAATTTCGCCCACAGCCTGACCGGCTCCTGCGGGAGTGGAAGGGTTATGGCCGATCATGGAAGAAGCGGTGATAACCGTTTCCGTCAGAGTTTCCATTGCTGTATCTCCAATGACTGGCGCAGCCTCGTTGAGGCGCACCAGATCAAGGTCGGAGGTTTCCCTGCCGATCCGGCTCATTGCCAGCTTCAGGGCATTTTTGACAGAATAGACATTCTCAATGGTACCCTTGGTACCGGTGGTAGGGCAGGAGGCGCTTGTCAGAAATCTCAGACTGCCGCCGGGGGTTACTTCACCAACACATACTTCAGTTGTAGAATTTCCTATATCAACACCTGCGATATAACTCAAAGTAAGATTCCCCTCTTTTCGTATACTTCGGCGGCCTCCATAACAAGGCGCGCACAGTTTTTGGCATTGTATTTTTCAAGAAGTTCCTGCGCCATGAGAACCAGCTCTAATTTGGTAGAGCGGTTTGGACGCAGCTTGTCGTACATTTTTAAAATAACATCGTCCGGAACGTCCACAAGCTCTGCTGCACGTTCGAAGTTTTTCTCCATGGGAGCATTTCCGGCTTCGAGGGCAACCTGTCCCTGTGCTTTGAGGATTTCCTTGGAAATCTTGATGTCGTCCGGTCCTACATGGTCTTTTAATACTTCATCCAGAGTAATGTCTGTAAATTTTTTACCGGTTCTGGATGTGATTTTCTCTTTTTCATGTTCTGCTAAAGGATATCTCATTTATATAACCCGTCTTTCTGCGAAAGACACCAATGCGTCATGAAACAGTTGCACTGGTTTTCGCTTTCTATTTTAGTTTCCTTCTGATACTATTTTTATAAGACTGACATACTACAGAACACGTGGAGGCGAGTGGCGGGGCTGTATAGCGGCGACCTCGTATTTATATATGTTGTCGGTCATCCGTTAAGGCATCAATGAGTGGCGCATTACTGTAGCCCGTAAACTTATCTCTTCCGAAGTCGACTCGATCTCGCCGGATGACCAGTC
>DXXQ01000098.1 GCA_019416265.1 Clostridiales bacterium
GCATTTTATATTCTTTATAATATAATAAGACGACTAAACATAATGTTTAATCGCCTTATTTAAACCTTATATCCTATTCTTAATCTTCTGTCGTAAATCGTATATTTTTATCGTTTAATACAATTTTCAGAAGCTTCTTAAACTTCGGAACTGCTGTTGTTGTTTGTGCAGCGTTATCTGCTTCGTTTTTAGCAGCGCTCTGCTCCTTCATTGTCGGGAACAACATCAGAGGTTTTACCAGAAAATGCAGTGGATGGCTCTCAAATAATTCCATAGCATATGATTGTTTGGAAGAGACGTACACAATCTGCATATAATCATTGTGCAGCTCATTTCGAATGATTTCTGCAAGTTCAATTCCACTCATCGCCCCAAGTTCAATATCCAGAAACAGCAAATCTACCATATTACTTTCCCTGATATACCTCAGGCACTGTTCCGCAGATGTCATAACCTCTGTCTGAATTGCCACTCCTTCTGCGTCTGCATATCTGCACAGCGCTGTCTCAATCTGTCCGCCAAGGAAGATATCATCTTCACATACAGCAATATTAATCATATTTTTCATTCCTGTCTGTTTATAAATAAAGATAGGTCATTTCACAACCATCTCAATTATAGCAGTATCGCTGTATTTTGACAATTTTGACCTGCTCTGTATCAAAAATTCCGAGGGAAGCTATTTCGTTGCTGTGAACGCAGTGAACAGTATCGCTATTTTACCTGTGTCAAAACTCCTGCATCCATTTCGCAGATCGTATCGCAAAATCCCTCCATATCCGGCATATTATGAGCAGCTAACAGAATCGTCTTTCCCTGTTCCCGCAATTCCTCAAACAATCTGCATACATCTGTCACTCCCCGTTTGTCCAGGCCATTAAAAGGTTCGTCCAATATCAGAAGTTCCTGATTTTCCATAATTGCCTGTGCAATCCCCAGACGTTCTCTCATACCGAGCGAATACTGCCCCACTTTTTTCTTTGAACAGGGATCCAGTCCTACACGCGTAATAGCATCCATCACCTCCTCTTTCCCAATAATCTTTTGCAGATCCGCCAGCCGTTTCAGGTTAACATATCCGCTTAGGTGAGGCAAAAATCCCGGGGATTCAATAATCATCCCAAGAGATTTCGGAAAATCAACCTCTTTTCCAATTTGTTTGCCCTGCACCTTTACATAGCCACTGTCCGGTTTCAAAAAACCGCAGATACATTTAAACATAACCGTCTTGCCTGAACCATTAAAACCCACGATTCCATGAATTTTTCCCGTTTCAAAGGAATGGGAAACCTCTTTTAATACACGTTCTTTCCCAAAGGATTTCGACACTTTAACAAGCTTTACCGCTTCCGTCATTTTTGCTTCCACCTCTTTTCTCATTCGTCCATCTGAATAAATACAAAATTATACGTCCGCATTTTCACACCTGACACCACAATCAGCAAAATAACAGCCGCCAGAAATATACCGATACTCATGCCAATCTGAGGAAGATAATCGTATCCGAAATTATGCATTGAAAATGTAGCATGATTCAACGGCGACAGCCAACCACAAAGAACATTTGCCCGATACAATTGATTTTCCGTCATATGGAACAGCTTTTGAAATAAATTCGGATTCAACAGAAATCCATATAAATTAACCGCAAAAGCTCCGATCACTCCTGCTGCATTTCCGATCATAAGATTCAGGTGCAGCATAACCGCTGCAATAAACAATGAATAACAAAGCATCAGCACAAAGACCTGCAAGGCGCATTCATAGGGCAGCATACTCTCCATTGTCTTAACAGACACCGGAACAATGCCTTTTGACGCACCGCCATATCCAAGCAATGCAGCCGTCTTACTCCATACATTACCCGGAAATGCAAATTTCGCTGCTAACACTATCTGCATAACCAATAAGAACAAATTATACAGCGTCGTGGCAGCAATCACATATACAATCTGTCCTGCCAGCCAGACGCTTCGCTTCGTTCGAATCAATCGATACGGAACCTCCTGATTTACAAACGGTATATCCGCAAATAATAAAATAAGTAAAAGCGATGACATCATTACCGATGAAGCATCTCCGTATGTCCAGATAAATGGTTCCAGTATCTGAAGGGGTGTCTCATATTGTCGGGAATAGGAAAGTATTTCGTCAGATAGCAAAAGACAAAGCACAAATGACAGCAAAAATATAATTACCATACGGGAATTTCTCTTCCATCCTGAAAAATTCTGTCCCGCAAGCTGAAATATCTGTCTGATATCACGCATACTCCATCCTCCTTTTTACCGCCAGCACAAAACCGAACGCACAGACAATGCACAATCCCGATAACACTGTAATACAAAATAAATTCCCATAATGAACCGGCGCCGCCCAATGTCTCGGACTCAGGAAATACAATTCCTGATAGTATCTGGATTGAAACAGATCTAATACATAATACAAAACAAACGGCATCGCATAAGCGAGATACCTGTTCTTCGTCAGTACAGCAGCAGTGCTCCCTGTAAGAGACCATAAAACACCATTTAAGAATCCCCGTATCAGACTCAGCAGGAGCATTGCCGCAATAATTTCTATTTGAATCCCTTTTGTCTGTGAAGCAATATCATTCAGTCCAATATAAACAATGAACAATACAAACATTTCTGCAAAACATACCATCAAACCGCCGGACAAAACGCTTTCCCATATTTTTTTCATATAATATCGTTTCTTCCCTGTCCGGCTGCAGTAAAATAATACATATCTGCTCCGCAATTCTGTTTCTGCACACGCTCCCGCTGCAATCGGCACACAAATCGGTATAAACAGCAGTCCATTTTCGTTTATCGTACAATACCTGAATGCCTCCACCCATCCGATTCCCTCGACACAATATTGTGTTCTTCGCAAGGTTTCCATATAAGGCGCTCCTGCTGCCAAAAGCAATACTGTAAGCAACAGAAAGCCCAACCAGAAAAAACCATTACAGCCGATTCTTTTTATCTCGTTCATCAGCCATCACCCCCGGTAATCGCACGCCCTTCCATTGCCTCTATCAGGTATGAAAGATACTGCATCTCTTTTCCTCCCATACCTTCTATTGCCATAAAAGACCATGCCGGTACAAGCCATGCATGTTCCGGATTTTCATATGCAGTTATATACGTGTATCCCATATCTGCTTCTATCACGCGATACTGGAACTGTGTCGGGTCGTCCTCCGGCTGTCCTGCCGTGGTTCCTGTATACCAGTAGAATATCTGATCCGCCAGACGTTCCTGTATCTTCTTAAATGGAAGCAAATTCGTATTCTCTGTGATAATTCTGACTTCTTCTGACATTCCTTTCCAGACAAATGACTTTACACCGCTTTCGGTTACGGTGATTGTAATTGTTTCTACCGGAAATTGCGGTGAATACATTTCCTCTGTTTCTTCAATCACTGCCGTATCCCCATCTATTACATTCAAGCCGCCAATTTCTCTGGAAAATATATAACGATAACCGCACTCTGCATCTGCCGGATCCGCCATCCACCACAAATCATAGGAACTCCCTATTCCTTCTGTCCCTTCCGTATAGCTGTCCTGAGGAAACCATAAAGTCTGTTCATCCGAGGCAAGACTCATATCCTCTATTTCCAGATCTTTCAACACCTGTTCCGCCTGCTCTTTTCCTGCAGTTTTATCAAAGGTACTTTTTGTGAAACATTCTTCAAACAATTTCATTCGTTCCAGCATTTGAGGAGTAAAGGGATTTTCCTGTTGATATTCAAAAAAGAGCCTGTTGCTGTTAAACTCTTCATAAGAAAAGCTCTCCAATCCGGTCATCCAACTGAATGAACTGCTGTTTCCAACTCCCGAGTCATAGGTTTCGGCTTTTATCTGCGCTTTTCTGTCAGTACCTGTTCCACCTACATCCGCCTCAAACCAGACCTTTTCATCTCTGTTTTCATATAAATCAAAACCTTCCAGTGCAAGCTGAGACGTAAACGCTTTTTCAAATCCCTCATCCACAAATCTGGTCGTGAAGTCTATTTCTGTCTTCTCCTGCTTGACCGGCTTCTCGGGTGCGAAAACCATTCCTGCTTCTGCACTCTGCTTAATCTTCAATTGATTCATCCAAAGATAAGACGCTGCATAAATCCCTTCTCGATTATCAATTCTGGAAATAACTTCTTCATAATTATCTTTTGTATATGGCTGACGCTCATATAGTTTCTCTCCCCCGGTAAAATATTCTACCAATGATTTCAGTTCTTCCTTCGTAAGTATATGATTTTTCATTTCAATAACCGGCAGATTTCCCAACTGCTTTTCTTCCATATCCAAATCTGCACAGATTAACATTCTGTCTTTGTTTCGTAACTCCTCCATTTTCCAATGTGCCGGAATATCTGTTTCTCTCGTTTCCCCTTCCTTCAATGGTTCAGCAATGGCACTTGCACTTAGTCCTTCCGCTTTACTGACAACTGCACTTTCTTCCGGTGTTTTCTGACATCCTGTCAAAACAACGCATAAAATGCCAATTCCTACGCCTGCCCCTTTCAACAATCCCATTCTTTTCTTCATCAGCTTCACCCCACCGTCTGTATTTTGTCATTTAGTATTGCTTCTTCTGTCATTGACAAATACAGTATATACTTCATATAAATCAATATTTAAAACATGTAGTAACTGGTACACTTTTTGTTGTAAATTATTATGTTTAAAATGAACAAAAAAACAGCCAGCCTTTTTTCATAGACTAACTGCTCGTGTTAAGTTCCATATTCAATTTTATTTTCCAAATAAGATTGCCACACTTTCATTCCATAACGTCTGGATATTTCAGACACTTAATAGCTTCTTCTGTTTTAAAGCAATATCGGTCTTTTAATTTATTTGGCAGCAACTGTCTAATACAAAAATCGTCTGCTTCCTTATCACCTGCTTTTCCAAAAGCCCCGGCAAGGTAGTTAAATAGAAGCCCTGACCAAAATCTTTTCTCTTTGCACATTTGGCAAGATCCGGTTCTTTTACTTCACAATAACTTCCATGATAGATAACAAATCTATCTTTTAACTCAAGCAATGTTAAAAGCAAAGTTTTTGTTTCTGTTTTCATTGGAAATTTCCGCCTATAAAGACTTTTTTGTTCAATAGACTTTTATCTTGCAATTTGTGCAGACCGTCTGCACAAATTCTATTCTATTTCCTTATCTTCACTCTCCTGCTGTTGAAGATAAAACATTGCCTTTTGAGTTTCAATCTCCGCTTTCAATTCTTCTTTTGTCGGCAGGTATAATTTGTACTTGGAAGCAAATAGCTGTTCATTGCCGTGCATAACAGAATAACGGGCAATATCCTCATCTGTATCGGAGCAAAGAACAATACCGATTGTTGGATTATCGCCCTCACTGCGTTTCAGTTCATCATACATACGGATATACATATCCATCTGTCCTACATCTTGATGTGTTATCTTCTCTGTTTTCAGGTCGATGAGGACAAAGCATTTCAGTATGTAATTGTAAAACACAAGGTCGATATAATAGTCCTGCTTCTCCGTATGAATATGCTGTTGCCTTGCCACAAAAGCATATCCCTTTCCAAGCTCCATTAAAAATTTCTGCAAATTGGAAAGGATACTTTTCTCAAGGTCACTCTCTGTAAAATCTGTATTCTGAGAAAATCCTAAAAACTCTGCAACTACCGGATTTTTGATAAACTCCAACTTATCATTTTGATACGGTGCTGTCAGTTCCTTCATTTCACTTTCTACAAGCTCTTTTTTCTGTGTCTTGAGCATACGGTAATAATACTGAGAAGAAATGTTCCTCTGCAAAGTACGGACACTCCAAGTCTGTTCTACCGCTTCTTTCTCATACCAGTCACGAGCTGCTTTATCTTCTACCTGAAGCAAAATACGATAATGAGTCCACGAAAGTATTGTTCCAGATTGTTGCCTCACTGAGGCAACAATCTCTGGAAACATCTTGTAAAACTTCAGGCAACGATAAAGAGTACCTTTGTCATATCCCTTTCCATAGCGATTTGTCAATTCTTTTGACAGTTTCTTTATAATCTGAAGTCCATATTCAGAACGTTCCTGTCCCCCAAGTTCTTCTTCTGCAATTCGGTATCGTGAACTACTCGGCAATTGAATTGCCAGAGCATCTGGTTGCAAGGCTTCGCCTTGCAGTTCCAGTGGTGCGTCCATAACACCAATACTGCTATCCTTTCGGATTACACAGCTACTTTTATAACTTTGGGATCCGATAG
>DXXQ01000099.1 GCA_019416265.1 Clostridiales bacterium
ACATAGTAAAAGTATATAAATTTTCCAGTGTTTCGTCAACAACTATCTCTTTTCAGGGGGGAGAATTTTTGTTATAATAGATATGTTTCAATATGGTGTAAAAAGTGTTACATGAATATTACAAACAGGAGATGAGAATATGTTATATATAGGGAATCATACAACTTCTTCCAAAGGCTATGCAGCCATGGGCCGACAGATGATCAAAAACGGAGGAAATACCTTTGCTTTCTTTACCAGGAATCCGAGAGGAGGAAAGGCGAAGAATATTGATGAAAAAGATGTGGCGAAATTTCTGGAGCTGAGCAAAGAGAATGGGTTTGGGAAAATCGTAGCTCATGCGCCCTATACAATGAACTGTGCGGCTGCCCGGGAAGATTTAAGGGATTTTGCCAGAGAGACCATGAAGGATGATCTGAAACGAATGGAATATACACCCGGCAATTATTATAATTTCCATCCGGGAAGCCATGTAGGCCAGGGAAGCGAAGCCGGCATTGCCAAAATTGCAGAGATCTTAAATGACGTTCTCACAGAAGAACAGAGCACAACCGTTCTTCTGGAAACAATGGCCGGCAAAGGCAGCGAGGTAGGCCGAAGCTTTCAGGAAATCAGGGCCATTATGGATCTGGTTGACAGGAAGGAGAAGCTGGGAGTCTGTCTGGACACCTGCCATGTGTGGGACGGCGGTTACGATATTGTGGGAAATCTGGATGGGGTTTTGAAAGAATTCGATGAAGTGATCGGACTTGAAAGACTGAAAGCAGTGCATTTAAACGACAGTATGAACGGACTTGGAAGCCATAAGGATCGTCATGCCCCAATCGGTGAGGGCTGTATCGGTCTGGAGGCCCTTGTACGGGTGATCAGTCATCCTGCTCTGAAAGGAATTCCGTTTATTCTGGAAACTCCTAATGACGATGAAGGCTGGACAAAAGAAATTTCCCTTTTACGGGAAAAATATCAGGAGGTATAGAGATGAAAACTCTGATTTTCAGCGGTTCCCCCAGAAAAAACGGGGAAACAGCATTTATGATCGAAGAACTGAAAAAGGCCATGGGAGGCGAATTTAAGGAGGTAAATGCTTACCGCGCAGATATCCGCCCCTGTGTAGACTGCCGCTGGTGCTTTGAGCATGAGGGCTGCGCCATAAAAGACGAAATGCAGGAAGTGTATGATTACATTCAGGAGTGTGACCATATTGTACTGGCATCTCCGGTTTATTTTGAGGAGATTACAGGAACGCTCCTTGCGATGTTCAGCAGACTTCAGACTTACTTCAGCGCCAGATATATCCGCAAGGAGGAGCCTGTTCCGAAGAAAAAGACAGGGGCCGTTCTTCTTGCGGCAGGAAGCATCGGGCCAAGGGAAAAAGCGGAGAGCACCAGTGAAATGCTCCTTCGCCAATTAAGCTGCCAGAGCCTTGGAACGGTTTATGTGGCAAAAACAGATAAAGTTTCTGTCAGGGACAGAGAGGATATCCGCAGGGAACTTGCGGCTCTGGGACAGGAGCTTGCAAAAAACTGAATGACAGGGGAGATAGTGACAAGCTGAAAGGAGATAAGAATTTATGAAGAAACTGAAACTTTTTTTGACTGCGTGTCTCTTATTGCTTGTGCTTGCTTTCACCGGCTGCCAGAGCAAGGATGAAGCGTCACTGGAAAATAAAGAGGTCTTTGAGGAAGAACTGTCGCCTGTTTCAGACGAGGAAATGGCGAAGCTGGAAGCGGCCGATGTCGCTGACGAAGAGATGACTGTTCTTGACGAAGAAGAACTGGGAAACATGGAGAATGCCTCCCAAGAAGCACAGAACAAAGACGAGGATAGTCAGGAAGAGGCAGACAAAGAGGATTCCCAGAATGGACAGAATACAGGCGCCATAAAGGTGGAGGAGGACGGTTCCTATACCTCCAAGGATGAGGTTGCCGTTTACATTCACACCTACGGCAGGCTTCCTTCCAACTACATAACAAAAAAAGAAGCCAAAGCTCTTGGCTGGGTGAGCGAGGAAGGAAATCTCGACGAAGTGGCTCCCGGCAAAAGTATTGGAGGAGATAAATTCGGAAATTACGAGGGAATGCTTCCGAAAGAAGACGGCCGCCAGTATTACGAATGCGATATTGACTTTGACGGAACCTACCGGAATGAAAAACGTATTATTTATTCTGATGATGGTCTGATTTTCTACACAGAAGACCATTATGAAACCTTTGAACAATTATATTAAAGAAAGTGTACAAAAAAACCAGCCCTGGATAAAACGGGGCTGGTTTTTTGCAGGATAAAGAACTCTGTTTCCTCAGGTAAGATCAGGCGGAGACTTCGTTTGTCAAGGTTTCTCCGTTCATAAATGCTTTGGCATTATCAAGGGTTGTCTCTGCAATATTTGTCAGTGCCTCTTCGGTCAGGAAGCCCTGATGGGAGGTCAGCATGACATTCGGGAAGGAAAGAAGCCGCTGTACCGTGGAGGACTGAAGAATCCGTTCGGACATATCCTCGTATACGAAGTCCGTTTCTTCCTCGTAAACGTCCAGGCCCACTGCAAAGAATTTGTGATCCCGGATTCCGGCGATCAGATCCTGGGTGTTGATCAGGCCGCCTCTGGAGGTGTTTACCAGAATCACGCCGTCCTTCATTTTTGCAATGGATTCTGCATTTATGATATGCTGGGTTTCCGGGGACAGCGGGCAGTGGAGACTGATCAGGTCGCTTTGAGCAAGAAGCTCGTCAAGGGAGACATATTCCAGGAAATCAAGGCTTTTATTGGGGAAAAGATCATAGGCGATTACCTTCATGCCGAAACCTTTGCAGATACGGGCCATAGCCTGACCGATTTTTCCTGTTCCTATGATTCCGGCGGTTTTTCCGTAAAAGTTCACTCCCATAAGTCCGTTTAAGGCGAAATTATTTTCGCGGCATTTAATGTATGCTTTGTGGGTATGGCGATTGGCTGTAAGAGCAAGGGCCATGGCATGTTCTGCAACTGCCTCGGGAGAATAGCCCGGAACACGGAGGATTCGGATTCCATATTCTTTGGCAGCGGGCAGATCAATATTATTATAGCCTGCGCAGCGCATAAGGATTAATTTAACCTCCTGTCTGTGCAGTTCTGCCAGGACAGGGGCGCTTAAATCAGAGTTTACGAAGGCGCAGATGGCTTCATATCCTCTGGCAAGGGGCGCAGTCTCTTCGTGAAGATTGGCGTCAGTAAATTTCATTTCAATTCCCGGATAAGAGGGAAGAAGGTTTTCGAAGAATCTGCGGTCATAATTTTTAGTGCCATAAAATAGAATTTTCATAAATTCATGCTCCTCTCTGGAAATATAAAATTTGATATGTTATACTACCATAAAAAATGTGTTTCTGTAAATATACTTAATGATAAGTTTTTACAAAGGAGGAAATATTATGCAGGAAGTGGAAGTCAAAGTAAGCGAATTTGACTCTATGGAAGAAATACATGAATATCTTGCGGAAGAACTGGGTTTTCCCGCCTATTATGGCAAAAATCTTTCAGCTTTATACGATGTTCTGACAGATTTAAGCGAAGATGTGAGAATTACTGTGGATTTATCTGATGGGACAGATGAAGAGCTTCTGGAAGAGGCGGAAAAGATGGTGGAAGTAATGGAAGATGCTTCCGAAGAAAACGAATACCTGGAAATAGAATGTGAAGAATAAAAAATTCATCAATCGTACACTTCAAAGTGCGGTTGATGAGTTTTTTATTTATCAGGAAAATAGTACATTCTGCACTAACTTTCCTGATAAACAAAAACGCTCCGCGCGGATGCGACCAGATGCATGGGGAATATGACTGCCATGGGCAGTCTGCATCTGACGCGGGAGCCGGGGGATTTTTAACTGACAGGGTTCAGGAACGGGACAGGGAATACAGGTCTTCGTAGAAAGCCGGATAAGAAATGTTAACACATTCTCCTCCCTGAATTTCCATTTCTCCCTCGCAGATGGTACCGGCCACTGCGAAAGACATGGCGATACGATGGTCAAGATGAGAGTCTATTTCTGCTCCGTGAAGCGCTTTTCCTCCATGGATGATCATTCCGTCTTCCGTGGCCTCGATATCTGCGCCCATTCGCCTCAGATTTTCCACCACGACCTCAATGCGGTTGGATTCCTTTACTTTTAATTCTTCCGCGTCCTTGATAACGGTAGTGCCCTCTGCGAAAGCGGCCATAACAGCGATCATGGGAATTTCGTCGATCAGTGTGGGGATAATCTCGCCGCCCACAGTTGTTCCGTGAAGGGCTGCAGAGCGGATGAGAAGGTCGGCAGTTGGCTCGCCCTCCCTGCTTTCATTGAGCAGTTCAATGTCTGCCCCCATAGCTTTGCATACCCGGAGAAAACCGTCTCTGGTAGGGTTGATACCCACATTTTTGAGAAGAATCTCACTGTTTGGTGTAAGAAGACCTGCTGCAATGAAATAGGCGGCAGAGGAAATATCCCCGGGAACCAGGACTTCCCGTCCCATAAGGGCAGGTTCCGGAAGAATGGAAGCGGTTGTCCCCTGAGAAGTGACGTTTGCGCCAAAATAGTTCAGCATGATCTCCGTATGATTTCTGGAAAGAACCGGTTCGGTCACCCTGGTAATGCCGTCTGCATATAAGCCTGCCAGAAGAACACAGGATTTTACCTGAGCAGAAGCAACAGGAGACTGATAATGAATGGCATGGAGTTTTTTGCCCTCAATGCGCAGAGGAGCACAATCGTTCCCTCTCAGGCTTCTGATATCTGCTCCCATGGAAAGCAGAGGAGTCATGATCCGCTTCATAGGGCGGGACTGAATAGAAGCGTCGCCGTTTAATTCCGACACAAAGGACTGCCCTGCAAGGATGCCGGAAATCAGCCGCGTGGTAGTGCCGCTGTTTCCCACATCAAGGATTTCTGACGGAGGGCAAAGTCCGTGAAGGCCTTTTCCATGTACGAGAACCTCCGTATTGCTCCGTTCAATGTTAATTCCCATTTTCCGGAAACAGGAAATGGTGGAAAGGCAGTCGGCGCCTTCCAGAAAGCCTGTGATTTTTGTTGTACCTTTTGCCAGAGAGCCGAACATTACGGCTCTGTGGGAGATGGATTTATCTCCGGGGACAGTAAGTGTGCCTCGTAAGCTGGTCTGTTTTTTAATTTTCATGTCAATACCTACCGTTCATATATGATGTAATTTCTCTTTTTAAGAAGCGCCATACCCTTGTGCTGGGATTCCTCGTCATAAAATTCTATCTTTAATACGCCCTGTTCAAACTCACGGTTGTGGATGATACCGATATTTTTGATGCTGATCTGCTCCATTGCAAGGATGGTGGCTATTGTGGCAATTCCTCCTGCCTCATCTGCGATATCCAGATAGAGTACATATGCTTTTTTCAGCAGTCCATTGTCTGTGACATCAATGGAATCACGGTAATCCTTAGAGCTGGCAAACATCTGATAAAGACTTTCAGCGTCCCTGTTATCTACAAAGCAGCGGATCTGAATCAGAAGCCTGATGTAGTCGTCCAGGACGTTGGAAATGTTTTCGTTATTTTCCACACAGATCTGTTCCCACATGACAGGGGAGGAGGAGGCGATACGGGTGATATCGCGAAAGCCTCCCGCTGCGATGGTCTTCATATATTCAAGATCGTTATCCAGCATACTCACCAGATTTACAAGGGCGGAAGCAAGGATATGAGGCAGATGGCTGACGCCGGCTGTGATAAAATCGTGTTCCTCGCTGGTGAGCACCATAGGAATGGCTCCCAGGGAAGTGATGAGATCTGTGAAATCTGTAAGCTTATCCAGGGGAACCTCTCCTCCCGGAGTAATGATATAATAGGCGTTTTCAATCAGGCGGTCACTGGCGGAGGAGAAACCTGTTTTTTCGGAGCCTGCCATAGGATGTCCGCCGATGAAGCAGTGTTCCATGTGAAGGTCTGCCACTGCCTGGTGGATCGTCCCCTTTACGCTGCCCACATCTGTGAGGATCGTAGAGGGACCGATCACGGATTTCAGATTTTTCAGATAGGTAAGATTATACTCTACAGGTGCACACAGAAAGATGTAATCGCAGGTGTCGAAGCGGGTGTCGTTTTCTTCGCAGACTGCGTCGATGATTTTGCTGCCAAGAGCAGATGCAAGAGTCTCACAGTCGGGATCATATGCCAGAATGTGATAATCCTTATGATTTTTTCGGATGGTCTTGGCAATTGAACCGCCGATCAGTCCCAGACCGATAAAGCCGATGGTTTTCATATATGATAAACGTCCTTTCCGTACAAAAAATGTTACTGTTCACGCTGTTCACAGTAACGAGCCAAAATTCATTCCAGATTGCCTGTGGCAATGGAATTTTGGCTTGTATGTCTCGGGATTTTGTCACATTCGTGCCAAAACGCCTCGCGGGATAGTGCCGTGTAAACAGTAACCTAAAAACACTTTTTTCTATTCTAAAATATAACGGGGAAAATGTCAATTCTCCTCGCAGGAACAGGAATAAAAAAGAATCCGGCAGTATACTGTTTACAGGTACACTGCCGGATTGGAAAGGTTTTTTGATATCAGCCGGTAAATGTTATCTTTTTTCGGTTATATATGAAAAATTATATTTTTGAAGAACCTGTCGCGCCTGGCTGTGGGTTTGCCCGGTTATACCGGGAAGGGGTTCTCCTGTTTTGGCAGCGGCTCCCATATTCAAAAGAAGAACCAGTGAGGATATCAAGAGTGCGAAAAAGATGCTTTTGATCTTGCTTTTTTTACCTTTCATCATAACTTTTATCCTTTCTTCTGTCGGATATCTGCAGAAAGAACTGCAGAAAATATCTGGTTTCCGGATTTTTTCTTCCAAATCAAGCAGGGTAAGTAAATAGGATTTTCGGTATTCGGAAGAGTGATGTTTTAATACAGCTTCGTCACAGGACAATTCCATATCCCGGTTTGCAAAAAGATACATAATCCATATGAAAGGATTGTACCAAAAGAAGGGGCAGAGCAAAACCAGAATCCATTTCAGGAAGACATCGTAGTGCTTTATGTGTGTAAATTCATGTTCTAATACGGCTTCAAGATTGGATTCTGTCAAATTTCCGTGTGAAGGAAGGAGAATGACCGGCTTTATAATCCCGTAAGTCAGGGGAATCCGGATTCTGTCTGATTTACAGATTTCTATTTTCCTTCTTAAACAATGTGCTCTTTTCCATTGTTCAAAAAATTCTCCTTCAACAGGCAGCGCCATTTTGTACGTCCTTGTGTTTAACCAGTGTGAACCAATGAAAATACCGGCAATTAAAAGTCCGCAGACCAGCCAGATGATTTTGAGGAGATTTCCGGAAGAGGAGGGAAGGATATTTTGGCAGGACTGCTGTATCTGGCTATGTAATTGCAGGAATTCAGAGGCGTTTCTGCTTATAAGTGTGTTTTTGAGCGGGATTTCGAAAGCAAAAGGACACAATAGCCCGAAAATCAGGATTTTCCACAGAAACAGCCATGTTCTTCCTGAAACATGATACAGAAACAGTTTTCTGGTTAAGAGGATACAGGGAACGACAAGGGTGATCGTCAGATTCAGCAGCAGAATTTTTTCCATCTGTTTCTCCTATAATTTGTTTATCAGTTCCTTTAAACGCAGAATTTCGTCCCTGTCCATGGTTTTGCCGCTGATCACAGAGGCGATCAGCTTATCCGTGCAGCCGTCGTATAGTTTATCGATTAATTCCTGTGTCTCATACTCCTGGGCTTCTTCCTTTGAAATTAACGCACGGCAGATGAAATTAGGTTCTTTTCGTTCAATCGCCCCCTTTGTGATGCATTTCTTGATCACTGTATAGGTTGTTGTCTTACTCCAGCCAATTTGCTGAGAAAGCGCTGCGGCGATTTCCTTCGCGGCAGTATCGCCCTGCTTCCATAGAATTTCCATAATTTTTAATTCGCTGTCGTATAATTTATTCTCCATATTTATAGTCTGCCTTTCTGTTCTATTGCAATAGAATTCTATATTTATATTCTATCGTGATAGAACAGATTTGTCAATAGATTCCTGAAGGAAATTGTCTTGAAATATGCTCCGCGAGGGGGAATGAGGTCCGGGAGACCTCTGTTCTGACCCGACGGAAGTGGAACGGAGATGAACAGCGATTCTAAGAAGAGTATCAGCTAACGCTGACCGGAATCGATCTCCAAATCTCACGTGCGTCCGGCTTGAATAGTATAAAAAGTGAAGAAAAAGGCGGAAAAACCGTATTTTTTGGGCATTATGAGAGAGGAGCTTCAAAAAAATCATAGAAAAAGTTGTTAAAAATATATAAAAAGCTTGAAATTTCGAAAAAAATTTAGTAGAATATAAACACATTAGACAAATAGGGAGGTATTACATATGGACGTTTTTAGAACTGACCGAATCAGAAATGTAGTCCTGTTAGGTCATGGTGGAGCTGGCAAGACTACTTTGGCGGAGGCAATGGCATACTTATCAGGTATGACAAGCCGTCTCGGCAGAGTAGAGGACGGAAATACAGTCAGCGACTATGACAAAGAAGAAATTAAGAGACATTTTTCCATCTCAACAACATTGATTCCTGTACCTTGGGAAAAGGTGAAGATCAATGTACTGGACACTCCCGGATATTTCGACTTTGTTGGTGAAGTAGAAGAGGCTGTAAGTGCAGCAGACGCAGCCATTATCGTAGTTTCCGGTAAAGCTGGTGTTCAGGTTGGTACACAGAAAGCATGGGATTTATGCGAGAAATATAAACTTCCGAGAATGATTTTCGTTACAGATATGGACGTTGACGATGTCAGCTACCGTAAGGTTGTAGAAGAGCTCACAGAGCTTTACGGCAAAAAAATCGCTCCGTTACATTTCCCGATCCGTGAAGACGGTAAATTCGTAGGATATGTAAATGTAGTGAAACAGGCCGGAAGAAAATATATCGACAAAGGCAAAAAAGTGGAATGTGAAATTCCGGAATATCTGGATGAATATCTGGAGAAATACCATGAGATTCTTATGGAATCTGTGGCAGAGACCAGTGAAGAATTTATGGATCGTTACTTTGAAGGAGATACCTTCTCTGTAACAGAGGTTTCCGCAGCCTTGGCTATGAATGTGCAGGAAGCTTCCATCGTTCCGGTATGCATGGGTTCCCCAATAAACCTTCGCGGCGTGTCCAACCTGCTTGACGATATCTGCGGATATTTCCCAAGCCCGGACAAACGCTCCTGCAACGGTATCGCACAGAAGACAAACAGCATCTTCGAAGCAAATTACGATTTCACAAAAGCGAAATCCGCATATGTATGGAAAACAATTGCAGATCCGTTCCTTGGCAAATATTCTCTTATTAAAGTATGCTCCGGCGTTATCAAAGGCGACGACACACTTCTTAACGTAGAGAAGAGCGAGGAAGAACGTCTGAATAAGCTGTATATTCTGGAAGGCTCCAAACCGATTGAAGTTTCCGAGCTTCATGCAGGTGACATCGGTGCCATTGCGAAGCTGAACAGCGTACAGACAGGAGACAGCCTTGCAACAAAGGCAAATCCGATCGTATACCCGAAAGCAGTTCTTTCCACACCTTATACCTGCAAACGCTTCAAAGCAGTAAAGAAGGGCGATGAAGACAAGATTTCCCAGGCCCTTGCGAAGATGATGAGTGAAGATAAGACACTCCTTTCCGTAAACGACAGTGCAAACCGCCAGACACTTCTCTATGGAATCGGCGATCAGCATCTGGATATTGTTGTAAATAAATTAAAAGAACGTTACAAAGTAGATATTGAACTGAGCAAACCGAAGGTTGCTTTCCGTGAGACTATCCGCAAGAAAGCAGATGTGGAAGGCAAACATAAGAAACAGTCCGGCGGACATGGCCAGTACGGTCACGTTAAAATGCGCTTCGAGCCGTCCGGCGACCTGGAAACACCATTTGTATTTGAGCAGGAAGTTGTGGGTGGAGCCGTTCCGAAGAACTACTTCCCGGCAGTTGAAAAAGGTATGCAGGAATGCGTACTCAAAGGACCTGTTGCAGCATATCCTGTAGTTGGTGTGAAGGCAGTTCTCTACGATGGTTCCTACCATCCGGTTGACTCTTCAGAAATGGCATTTAAGATGGCTACGATTCTTGCATTCAAGAAAGGTTTCATGGAGGCATCTCCGGTACTTCTTGAGCCGATCGTTTCCATGAAGGTTACAGTTCCGGATAAATTTACCGGTGATGTTATGGGTGACCTGAATAAACGCCGTGGCCGTGTGCTTGGTATGAATCCTGATCATGCAGGCAATACCGTGATCGAAGCAGACGTTCCTCAGCTTGAAATTTACGGATATTCCACAGACCTTCGTTCCATGACAGGCGGAAGCGGAGACTTCTCCTATGAGTTCGCACGTTATGAGCAGGCTCCAAGTGATATCCAGGCGAAAGAAATCGAAGCAAGAGCAAGCAAGCTTGACAGTGCAGACGAATAAGGAAGGCAGCATCCGGCAGCGGAAAGCTTCTTTGTCTGATACGGCAGTCTTGATTCTTAAATGAATAAAAAATAATATTTTACGCATGATAAGAGGAACCTGTTCTTTGGAGCAGGTTCCTCTTTTGTATTTTATTTTGTACACGGAAAGAGGCTTTGTTCAGGAATAAGTACAGGATATGCGTTGACAAAAAAATATCAATACTATATATTGTAGCTGTACCCGAAATTGAAAGAAATAGATAAAAACATACAGGAGGATATTTATGAGACAGGAATGGACGACCTTTAAAGGCGGAATCTGGGAAAAAGAAATTAATGTCCGCGATTTCATCCAGAAAAACTATACCCCATACGAGGGTGACGACGCTTTCCTTGCAGGTCCTACTGAAGCTACAAAAGAACTGTGGGCTCAGGTTATGGAACTGACAGAGGAAGAGCGCGCCAAGGGCGGTGTTCTGGATATGGACACTAAGATTATTTCAACCATTACATCCCATGGCCCTGGATATCTGAATAAAGATAAAGAAACAATTGTTGGTTTTCAGACTGACAAACCTTTTAAACGTTCCCTTCAGCCTTACGGCGGAATCCGTATGGCAGTAAAAGCCTGTGAAGATAACGGATATCATGTGGATCCGCAGGTCGTGGAGTTTTTCACAAAACACAGAAAAACACATAACGCAGGTGTATTTGACGCTTACACACCGGAAATGAGAGCCTGCCGCTCCAGCCATATTATCACAGGCCTTCCGGACGCTTATGGCCGCGGTCGTATCATTGGCGATTACAGACGAGTTGCTCTTTACGGTGTGGATCGTCTGATCGAGGACAAACAGGAGCAGAAGGATTCCACAAGAACCATTATGTATTCTGATGTAACAAGAGAGCGCGAGGAGCTTTCCGAGCAGATCCGTGCGCTTCAGGAGTTAAAGGAACTGGGAACTATCTACGGATTTGATATTTCCAGACCTGCACAGAACGTACAGGAAGCGATCCAGTGGCTCTACCTGGGCTACCTTGCTGCAATTAAAGAGCAGAACGGCGCTGCCATGTCCCTTGGACGTACTTCTACCTTCCTTGACATTTACGCAGAGCGTGACCTTGCAAACGGAACCTTTACAGAGGAGCAGATCCAGGAATTTGTGGATCACTTTATCATGAAGCTCCGTCTCGTTAAATTTGCAAGAACACCGGAATATAACGCACTGTTTTCCGGCGACCCTACATGGGTAACAGAATCCATCGGCGGTATGGGTATTGACGGACGTTCCATGGTAACAAAAATGTCCTACAGATATCTTCATACACTGGAAAACCTGGGCACAGCTCCGGAACCGAACCTGACAGTTCTCTGGTCTACAAGACTTCCGGAAAACTTCAAGCGTTTCTGTGCCAAGACATCAATCGCATCCTCATCCATCCAGTATGAGAACGATGACCTGATGCGTGTAACTCACGGTGATGACTATGCCATTGCATGCTGTGTATCTTCCATGAGAGTTGGTAAGGAAATGCAGTTCTTCGGAGCCCGTGCAAACCTTGCAAAATGTCTTCTTTACGCGATCAACGGTGGTGTTGATGAGGTTTCCGGCAAACAGGTCGGACCGAAATATCGTCCGATCACATCCGAATACCTGGATTACGACGAGGTAATGGAAAGCTTCGATGCTATGATGAAATGGCTGGCACGGGTATATGTAAATACCTTAAATGTGATTCACTATATGCATGATAAATACTGCTATGAGCGTATCCAGATGGCTCTTCATGACAAGAAGGTGACACGCTGGTTCGCAACCGGTATCGCAGGCCTTTCCGTAGTTGCCGACTCCCTGTCTGCAATTAAATATGCAAAGGTAAAAACAATCCGTAATGAAGCAGGAATCGTTGTAGATTATCAGGTTGAGGGAGAATTCCCGAAATACGGAAATGACGATGACCGCGCAGACGACATCGCTTACGATATCGTTCACAGATTCATGAACCACATCAAAGGAAACCACACCTACAGAGGCGGTATCCCCACAACTTCCATCCTTACCATTACTTCAAACGTTGTTTATGGTAAAGCTACAGGTTCCACACCGGACGGAAGAAAGGGCGGAGAACCCTTTGCACCGGGAGCAAACCCTATGCACCACAGAGACAGCCACGGTGCAGTTGCATCCTTAAGCTCTGTTTCCAAGCTTCCATTTAAAGATGCTCAGGACGGTATTTCCAATACCTTCTCCATCATTCCGGGAGCCCTTGGAAAAGACGACGCAGTTTTCTTCGATGATATCGCATTCGAGCTTGACGCTGACTGCGCTTGCTGCGAACCGACTTATTCCGAGGAAGATAAATAAGAATTGCTGTCATACCGGACAGTACGGACAGATCATTAAGACAGCCGGAAATCATCCGGCACAGAAATGCTACGAATAGAACCATAGAATACAGGAGGATTAAGACTATGAACATCAGTGACGCTCAGATCGATAACCTTGTAAATTTACTTGACGGCTATGTGGAAAAAGGCGGCCATCACTTAAATGTAAACGTATTTACAAAAGATACACTTCTGGATGCACAGGCTCATCCTGAAAAATATCCGCAGCTTACCGTTCGTGTATCCGGATATGCAGTAAACTTCAACAAACTGACAAAAGAGCAGCAGGACGAGGTTATTTCCAGAACCTTCCATGAGGGGATGTAATTATTTTGGCAGAAGTGAAATTCGGACGAATTCATTCAACAGAGAGCTTCGGGACCGTAGACGGTCCCGGAGTTCGTTTTGTAATATTTTTTCAGGGATGTCCTATGAGATGTCAATATTGTCATAATCCGGACACCTGGGAGATGAAAAAAGGCACGGAAATGTCAGTGGAACAGCTTTTGGAGCAGTATGACAGAAACAAAACCTTTTACAGAAAGGGAGGCATTACTGCAACAGGGGGAGAGCCGCTGATGCAGATGGAGTTTCTTACAGAGCTTTTTGCCGGTGCAAAGGCGAAGGGCATCCATACCTGTCTGGATACCTCCGGGATTGCCTACAGAAAAACCAGAGATGAGGAGTTTCAGAAACTGTTCAAGGTGACGGATCTTGTACTTCTCGATATCAAGCACAGCCTTCCAACGGGCCATGAATTACTCACCGGTCAGAGACAGACCCCGGTGCTTGAATTTCTGGAAGCGCTGGATCAGGCGGGGGTTCCCGTGATCATCCGCCATGTGGTGGTACCGGGAATTACAGACGGAGAAGAGGAGCTGACAGTTCTCGGCCGACTGATCGCGCCTCACAGAAACGTGAGAGGACTGGAAGTTCTTCCCTATCATACCATGGGAATTGCGAAATATGAAAACCTGGGTATGGATTATCC